>CAZRYD010000158.1:0-14676 GCA_964604225.1 uncultured Caldilineaceae bacterium | reverse complement strand
CTGACTTCTGACTTCTGACTTCTGACTTCTGACTTCTGACTTCTGACTTCTGACTACTGACTTCTGACTTCTGGCTACTACCCAGGCTGCACCAGAAAAAATAAAAGGCCAAAGTGGAGAAGAGGGGCAGCAAAATAGCCCGGAAGCCAAGGCGGCTGAAGTGTAGGTGCCAGGCCGACAGAGCCAGACCGAGCGCGGTCAGCAGGGCTATCAGGTGGGTCTCAAACCGACTCGCCCCTGGACGGAGGGCCAACATCAACGGATAAACTGCGGCCACGGTCAAAATGCCGCTCAGGGCTGCTGGCAGGCGCAGAGCCAGGGGAATATTACCCAAAATCGCCGTACTGAGCGCCGCCAGATAGGGCCAGACCGGTTCCTGACCCCCACCCAGCCGCCACCATATTTTGGGAGCGCCGCTTAGAATTTCCAGCGCCGCAACGCCGCTGCCGGCTTCGTCAAAGTTGAGACCGGGTGGAAGGGTGGATAGTTGCGCCAGGCGCAGGAAGGCGGCGAGGAGGAGGATAACGGCAAAAATGGCAAATAGCGAATAGCGAATAGCGAATAGCGAATGAGGAGTCGAGGTGGTGGGCTGGGGATTTAAGGGTGAAAGACTATGCTGGCTCATGGTTTATGACTGACCGGCAGGGTGATGGGCGGGCCGAGGGTTTCGCCCGTTTCGGCATTGTAGACGACGACTTCAAAATGGTCTATTTGCTCTCGTTCCGCCAGTAAGAGGCCCAGGGTGTAACTGTCGGTCACGTAATCACCCTGACGCCAGAGGGTGGTAGGCAACAGGCCGTTGATCGGCCAGCGATCCTGTTGAGCCAACAGCCGGTCGTCGGCAGCGCGGGCGCGGACAGAAATGGTGTAATTGTCCCGCAGGCGGGCCAGAGCGTGCCAGTAGAGGGTGAGGGTTGGATTTTGGATTTTAGATTTTAGATTTTGGATTTTGTATCCGGCCAAACGTAAGATGTCTCCCAGGCCAATATTGGCCGGAGTGGCGGTAGGGGGAATATCCGCCAGGATGAGTTTAGGGCCGGGATAGATTTTGGCATAGATCACATCGTGAATGGTGATGATTTTTTCCGGCGCCTGGGCCTCGAAGTAGTGAACGATTTCGGGACTGGGGGCCAGGCGCTGCATCTGGGCCAGATAAAGCACCACGTAATCCGCCCGAAAAGCAATGTCGTTGGTGTAAAAGTTTTCGCCGGTGCCGGCAAAATAAGGCAGCAGCGTCTGCGAGGGGGTCGAGGCGACGTACAACTGTTGAGCCTTGGGTTTCTGGTTGAGATAGGCGGCGACCTGTTCCATGCCTTCGCCCCAACCCATCAGGGTGGTTTGGGCGGCGCGCGCCGGCCCGCCCAGAAGCGGGCTAAAGTAAGTCAGGTAGTAGGGATAATAGGTGATGACCGGGATGAAGTGGAGGAAGAGAAGGAGTAGGGAGTAGGCAGTAAGGAGTAAGGGGTTAAAAGAAAAGAGATTTTTGCGCCGGATAAAATGCAGAACCAGATTGAACAAGCCCAACCAACCGACTGCGGCCAATAAGTTGAGAAAGGGGAAGAGAGGCAGCAAGTAGCGATCCTGTTTTTTGGGACTGAGGATACCAAAAAACAGCAGCATGATAATGAAAAACCAGAGCAGCGGCAAGGAGGAGGACTGGGTAGAGCGTCCCCCACTGGCGGCTAATGAGCCTATTTTGGGGATGATTAGAAACAGAGATAAGAGCGCCCCGATGAGAACAATAGGCGTTAGGCGAAAGGGGATAACGTAGAGATAAAACCAGGGGCCGGGGTCGAGGGTGGGCTGGCCAAAGAAGTAGACCAGGTGACCTTCCTCAACTTTGCCAAAGGTTTCGGCCAGCATGCGCCGGACGGTGCCCAAGGGGTCAACCCACATGGCCGGCCAGAGCAGGATAAAAACAGCCAGGGAGATGAAACCCCAAATAACAACAACACTCAGCCAGCGAGCGATGAGGCGGGCTGGATCAGGCGTCCCATGTGCGACTTGTGATCTGCCACTTGTGGCCTGCCATAATTCCAGAGCAGCATAAATGAGCGCCAGGCCGACTACAAAAATAGCCATAAATTGCCCAGGGGCTTTGGTCAACGCCGCCAGACCGCCCAGAATAGCCGAGGCAACGAGGTAAAAGGTCGAACGGCTGGCAGGAAAGATGAAGGTTGACAGCGTGTGCTGCTGGCTGACCCGTGTCGCGAAGATAAAAAAGGTCAGGGCCGACAGGCTCATGAAAACGGCGACCGGGGCGTCGCCATGAGCCACTCGAGAGTGAGCCAGAAAAAAGGGGTCAAAGGCGAAGAAAAGCGCTCCCAATACAGCGACTCGCTCCGGCAACAACTGGCGACCGAGCCAGTAAATGGCTGGAACCGCCGCTGCGGTCAAAATCGCATAGGGCAGGCGGTTGGCCACCAGGAGCGACAAAATGTCACCATAGATGTACTCGGTGAAGGGAGGCAGAGGCACGCCGCGAAGCCAGTCCAGTCCATATTGCCCGATCATCCCCAGCGCATCGAGCCAGCTCATGGTCACGCCGGGGTAAAAGTGCCAGTATGTCCCCCGAAAATCAGCCCGCAAAAAGGCGGCAATCACGTCGCTGCCGGCAAAAAAGATATTGGTGTTTTCATCGCTGGTCAAAAAACGCCTCAGGCCGGACAGTCGAGGGGCCAGAGCGATCCCAAAAAGCACAAAGGCAATTAAACGCGGTGACATGGTGGACGTTGACCAGCTCGATGGTTCGTGACTCATTGCAGGTCGATTACCCCCAACAAGACAGCGTTTTCGCCGGAAGTATCGTTAGCCACAGGCAAACGCTCCAGGGTTTGCAATTGATACATGCCGGCCCATAAAGTGTACTGACCCGGCGCTAAAGCGGCTGGCAGAGTCAGGGTGAACGGGTCGATGATGGTTTCACCCGGCTGCCAACGGCTGCTAGGATACGCTCCATCCAGAGAGAGACCATCATTTTGAGCGACCGTAGTACCCTCATCATTACGCAAATGCAGAAAAACGGTGTAATCTGCGGCTACGGGCTGGAACGACCGCCAGAAAAGGGTCAGATTTAAAGCTGCAACAGGCGATTTAAGCTGGAATTGCCCTGAGTTCGGTTTGACCACTTCGGGTTGAGGACCAGGAACTTGCAAGGTGTAGCCAACCAACTCTAGCGAGTCGCCCAACCTGGCTTTAATCAGGGTCTCCGGCTGAGTTGGCAGGGGAATGCGGTCGGGCCGGGTGCGGTAGACCAGGGCATTAGCCTGGCTCCACACCTGCTCCATCTGGCTGTTGATCACGGCCTGCCAATCGCCGCGAAAGTAGACCGGCTGGCGGATGGTGTCAATGACAAACCAAACTCGCTGGTGACGATTGAGCGCGGCGTTGAAAGCGGCGGCGGTGCCAATCCAGGGGGTGCCCAACCAGCGATCCACCGGCGCGGTCTCTTGATTGAGCAAAAATTGGGCGGCCTCTTCTTGCACGGTAAAACCATCGACTCGCTCAAGGTACAGGCCAGCCGCTGGGGTGTTCATGGTCAAAAGAGCATCATCCGGCTGCCAATTCTCCCTTACCACCTTGAATGCAGCCTCATAGGCCGGTTCGGGCGTGACCAGGGCAATCCGCAGGTCGGTCAGGCTGAGGGCGGTGAAGATGGCTAATAAAATCAAAGCTGTGATAATTGGAGAGATAAGACGTGAAGCGTGAAGCGTGAAGCGTGAAGCGTGAAGCGTCAAACTAAAGAGAC
This sequence comes from uncultured Caldilineaceae bacterium, assembly GCA_964604225.1. GTDB lineage: Bacteria > Chloroflexota > Anaerolineae > 4572-78 > J111 > DSQQ01. The sequence goes on along the minus strand of CAZRYD010000158.1, from coordinate 10,928 downwards.
TATTTGCGGCAATGAGATAAAAGAGCGGCAAGTACATGATTAAGTAGCGAGGATTCTGCCGGGCTTGGTCGAGTAAGGTGACCATTTCCAGGATAACGAGGCCAAAGACAAGCCAGAGGAAAAGGTTGAACCAAGAAGCGACAGGATAGCAATATTTGCACCCTTCGCTTATGCGCCCTTTATTGGCCAGGTAAATCACCATGCCGATCACAGTTCCGATAACGGTGACAAGGGTCAGCCAGAAAAGGTGAGAGGGACCAAATTGTTCGGCCAGAAACTCCCGTGTGTCTGCCCAGTTCAAAGAAAAGGCGGTCTGGTACGTTATCGTCTCAATCAATTTGGCCGCCAGGGCGCCCCCCTCGTCACTGCCCAACGCGGCCATGCCGACAGGCTGCCCCAGGCGTTTGACCCAAATGGCGACAATGATAATACCCCCCAAAGTCAAAGCTTCCAGAATGACAGGGATTTGGAGAAACCAGACGCGTGAGGCGTGAGGCGTGATTCTTTTGTCCTCCTGTACCTCTGCTTGATTATGCGAAAGCCAGCCGACGACGATCATACCGACGACCAGAGCCGGAATCAAGACAAGTGCTCCAAACTGGGTCAACAGAGCAGCCAGCAGCGCGACCAGGGCCAGCCAGCGAAAACGGGCCGGGGCTGGATAAACTGCCCCGCGATAAGCCCAAAAAACCGTCAACAAGACCAGGTAGGTTGCCAGGGCGTACATCCGGGCGCGCCCCCCCCAGACCATGCCTTCGGGACTGAGGGCAAAGAGGCCGGCAGCGAGGAGGGAGGTAGAAGATGGAAGATAGAAGATAGAGGATAGAGGATTGACCATTGACAATTGATTATTGAATATTGACCATTGACCATTTATCTTTCGGCCAATGGCATAAATCAGCGGAATAGTCAAAGTGCCAATCAGGGCGCTGGGCCAGCGAGCCAGCATCAAACCCCAGTGCGCCGGCTGCCACTGGTCAACCGGTAAATTAATAAACAGCGCGGTAAAGGGTGCGATGAGGTAGGTAGCCAACAGACCATGTTCATAAAACAGGCCGGAGGGCAAAACCGGCCAGCCATATTGTAGAATTTGGCGGGCCGCCAGGACGGTGGTGTACTCATCAAAAAAGGGATGGCTGGTGGTCAAGTAGTACAGGCGGAGAGCAAAACCGGCGAGGGTGAGGCTTAGGATCGCAATAGTCTGTAAGCGCATAAGCAAATGACCTTAAAGAATAAGGCCACCATTATAACATATTCTCCGGTCAATTGCTTTTCTGGCCCTGGAGTGACTTGACCTTGGCTTCGATGGCCGCGCGACTGGCTTGGGGCAGCTCAAGGGTCAGGCAGGTTTCGTAATCAGCTAAGGCCGGCTCGATTTGGCCCAAGGCCACATAGGTGTCACCCCGCCCCTGGCAGGAGTCGAACTGTTGGGGATCGAGGGACAGGGCGAGGTTGTAATGTTCCAGGGCTTTCTCGTAGCGTCCGAGTTTGTAATAGACCTGAGCCAAGGTATCCTGGTTGTACGCCTGCGGCTTTAGCTCCACCGAGCGCCGAGCGTGGCTCAAGGCTTCTTCGTAATCTTGATCCAGGTAGAAAGCCAGAGTCCAGGCCAGATCATTATGCGCCCCAGCATCGTCAGGATCGCGCTCGATAGCCGCGCGCAGCAAGGTTACGGCACGTTTATAGTCAGCCACAGCCCGCGTCCGGTCACCTTTGAGGGCATACATCCAGCCCCGATTGTAGTAGGCTGAGGCAAACTCAGGGTCAAGCTCGACCGCCCGGCTGAAGGCAGCGATGGCATGGTCATAATCGCCTTGATAGTAATGAGTCCACCAGCCCTGATCATTATAATCTTGAGCGGTCAGGGTAGCGGCCGGCGTCTCTGGTTCAGGCCTGGGTAACTCTGCCTCCAGCGTCGCCGCCTGACAACCGGCCACCGGAACAAGCCAAAGCAATAAACTTAGCCAGAAAAGATTAATCTTTTGGAAATGTATCACAAGTCCAACCACTAATTGCTTCTTTCCAGCGTCTCATTGCCGATTTCTAACTTCTCTGGCCTGTCCTTCACTGTTTTCCAAATTCGCTGGTAAATCTGCACATAATGCTCGGCAATATACTCCCAAGCAAATTCCTGTTCGGCGATTTTGCGGCTCTCTTTACCCATGCGCTGCCGCTCGTAGCTGTTATCAATCAGGTCGGCCAACCGCTCGGCCATGGCGGCGGCATCGTTGATGTCAACCAGGTAACCGTTGACGCCGTCGCGCACCAGTTCGGCCAGGCCGGAGGCGCGGGTGCCCACCACCGGCAAACCACAGGCCATCCCCTCTAACACCGTGTTGGGCATCCCCTCCCAGGTGGTGGCGGTGACAAACAAGTCGGCCCGGCGATAAACTTCAACAATGGCGGCCCGGTCCACCCAGCCCAAAAAACGGACCTGCCGGGTCAAGTCTTTTTCAACCACCAGGCGCTCTAAATTTGAGCGCTGCTCGCCTTCGCCGACCAATTGCAGCTCGAAATTTTCTAGGCCCTTCGCCTTAAGGCGGCTGGCAGTTTCGAGCAGCATTTCGACATTTTTGAAAGCATTCAAGCGGCCCACAAACAGCAGCTTTACCAGACCATCGTGCTGGCGCTGGCGTGGCGGGGTAAAAGTGGAGAGTTCGATAGCGTTGGGGATGACTTCTATCGGCAGGTCCGGTGCGGTTTCGGTGGCATACTCCCGCAGCCCATTGGAAACGGCTACCAAAGCATCAGCGTCGCGCCAGAGCCAGCGGATAAACGGACGCAAGATACGGTAATGCTTGGCAAACCGTTTGACTTCATCCGAGGGTACATCCGCGCCGCGCAGCGAAATAAGATACGGCAAACCGTAGGCGCGTTTGAGCGCCCAGCCAATCGGGCCATCGGGAATACCAAAAAAGATGTGGACGACATCCGGCTTAAACTGGCGAGCCTGAAAAAAGCTGTGCCACAGGCCGCTCAATAGGAAAGTCCCCATTTCAAAGGTCGAGCAAAATTCCTGGCGCTGGCGCAGCACCGGGATGCGCTGCACTTCAACCCCATCAATAAACTCCACCGGCTTCAGCCCGCGGATAGGGTTGGTCAGCTCCCAGGTGAGACCGGTACTGCGCAAAATAAAGCCGGTTAAGAGCAGCAGCGTCCCTAGAATGGTAAAGCCGTGGTTACTGATGTCCTCATCGTAGCTCAGTTTCATGTAGGTCAGGTACACCCAAAAACCCAGGCCCGCCAACAAAGAGAGGTTACCAAATAAGGTGTAAAGTTGGGTGGGCCGGCTGGTGATAACTCGCACCGTGTGTCCCATTTCCACCAGGCAAGCCGCAATTTTTTGGCTGGCCTTGCCGCCGCCGGCCCCAATCGGCGGAAATTCATAATTGATAATCAATATACGCATTTAGCTTGACAAATCCATGTGCAGCCCGCAGGGCAATTGTGATTTTTTATTCTATACCAACTGTCTCAGCTTGTCATATCCTCACGTTTCATCCTTATAATAGCATAGCTACATCCATTGCCGCCAATACCGGCTGAATATCAAGGGCCAAAGCTCGTTCGGGGCGATTGCTGCCGGCAAAGTGCAGCCCAACTGCTTGCATCGTCCTCTCGTCCAGCCAGAGCGAGCCCGAGTCGCCGGGACCGCTGACCTGTTCAAAGCTGGAATGTGGATCAATCGTCACCACATTGCCGATGAGGGTCAGGCCGGGCAGGGATGAATATTTCATCTTGATGACTCCCCCAACAGCCGTAACCCAACCGCGGGTAAGACCCGATTGGCGACCCGATTTGACCACCTCCATGCCCAGCCCCGCCGGACCAACGCCTTGCACCGGCCCCAAACCAAATTGATAATTGGTCAGTTGGCGCGGACCGGTCAGGGTGGCGACCGCTGCATCGAGACCATGCTCGATCCCGTGGCGGGTAAAGGTGGCAATCACGTCGGCGCTGCTACCACCGTCGAGCGGGCCGGGCTGGTAAATGCGTTGGCCAACCGGGATATAGTTGATACTCCGGCTCTTAGCCAGAACATGCCAGTTACTCAGCACCATAGGACTCCCTGTTTGGCGGTCCACAACCAGACACCCCAGCGTGCCGTAGCCATTGAGGAATTCGTTGGCAATGCTAATTCCGCCCTGCAGGGGGTCGATGTGAGCGGCTCGTGTGTTCGCTGCTTGCCGCCAGCCAGACCAACCCCAATGCGGTCCGTAAGTTCCTTGAATCACATCGGTATTAATCCCATTAATCTGCGGCGGGATGGAGAAAGTTCGACCTGATTGCACCGCTGCCCGCAAATCAGACCGATCCAGCTTCTGCCGGACGTGAAACCGAATCACCACTTCATCAGGATTAGTTTGCCGATCTTTTTCCTTAAACCCCAACTCAATCATAGTCAGGTTGGGGTCGGGCAAGTATTTTTCGATGGCCTTGCGTAGGGCCGCTATGCTTGTCTCATTGATATCCATTTTTTCCTCCGTGGTTCAATCAAACAACGTGGCCCAGCCTCCATAGGCCGGGCCAGCGTTGTATAGCTAAAATACATTTCTGGGACTATTCATAAACCTGGAAACGGATCGGGTTCTTGTGGTAGAAGCCTGGCCCGCCGGGTAATCCCAACAGATCGGCCAAATAGTCCTCATCGGGATCATAGACCCAGGTGGCGAAGCCGGAGAACGGCGGCGCGGTGTTGCCTTCGCAGCCGAAGATGCGGGCGCAGATGTTCATCTCGTACAGGCCGGGGTCTTGGGCCACAAAGCTGAAGACATCCACATAAATGGCCTGGCCAGGAACCAAAGCGCCATTGCTGATGTGCTGCAACGCAGCCGGACCAGGCTGCCACTTTTTGAGTTCGCCCGTGTTGTAGGCAATCTCATAGGGCAGGGCAAAGTTCGACAGGATACTGAGCGCCGATGGCACCGAAGGGCCAACCGGGTTCAGAATGAGCACCGTCGCGACGAAGGCTTCCTCACCCTTGCGAATAACCTGATGCGGCAGCAAGGGGCCGGGCGTGAACTGGGCGGGCGGTACGGCCTGAGCGCCGGGCTGAACCGGCCCAAAGGCAAAGATGTCCCACCAATTCAGCGGCTCGGCGATTTCGGCGGTGGGTGGGCTGGCCAGCAATTCTTCCAGCTTGCTCTGCACCAGCTTTTGTACCTGGGTTTTCACCTGCGCCGCCGTCAGTCCGGCCACAGCCGTAGTAACCACCGGGCTGGTTTCCACCTGATGCCCATTGCCCTGGGTCACAATTTTGTTACCTTGAATTTTTACAGCTTCCATTGGTTAGTCTCCTTTATTAATAATTTTGATTGGGTTGGTTGGTGAGCGCTCAACTCAACAATTTAAATTGTGATCACACTATAACTGGCCTGGCTCAAGTGAGACTCAATTTTCACTCAAAACGATTTTTGTGTTCTACAACACAGACAAATCTTGAGCTTTGTGTTAAGCTTAAAGTTGTCAATCGGCCAGGGCTAAAACCATGCTACTGCCGCTAATCTGCTCATAAAGCTTCTGCGTTTCGGGTAGAGGCGGCACCTCCAGTTCGGTTTCGAGGGCCTGAACGCAAAGTTGATACTGCCGCAGCGCCAGGCGGCGTTGACCCTGACTCTGGTAGCAGCGCATAAGCCGGCGGTGGGCTTCCTCATGGCAGTTGTCCAGCGCCAGTATCTGCTGGCACAGTGTGATGCACTGGCTGTATTCGCCCTGTTGAAAGTGATATTCACTTAACTGGTCAACCAGTTCAAGATAGACCTGCCGGAGGTTTTCCCGGCGTGAGTTTGGCCAATCTTCATACAGGTCTTCTTCCAAAAAGTCACCCCGGTACAGTTCCACCGCTGCGCTGTACTCCCTCACCGCTTCCATCCATCGTCCAGCCAGTTCTAGCCGCCGGCCGGCCTGAACATGGTGCTCAAACTCAACAAAGTCAAGGTGTAGCTCCAGCTCCGGGTTGAGCCGGTAGCCATCATTCTCAAAAAGGATCAGCGGGGTCTCGCATTGACTCTGGCGCAGGGTCTTCCGCAGGCTGTGGATGGCCTGATGCAAGTTGTGCCGGGCCGCCTCCGGGTCGGCTTCAGGCCAGAAAAGATCCATCAGAATATCCTTGGTTACCGCTACTCCCGGCTGAGCCAACAGATATTTAAAGATCGAACGAGCTTTCAAGCTGGGCCAGTCCGAAACCGGCTGGCCGTTCAGATAGACCTGAAAGGACCCCAAACAATAGGCTACCAGGCTGACTTGCAGCGAAGATGCCACAGCCACAGCCGGCGACGAAATTGCTTTTGCGAGTTGGTTAAGCACCTGGCTATCGCCGGTACGGGTCAGCAAGGCAAGAAGTTGTTGGCTTAACTCCTGTTCTCGCTGACTCACCGCCTCGACGGCCTGCTGGTGCCAGGCAATTTCAGCCCGGCATTGGCTACAAGCGTAGCAAATTTGTTGGGCCACCACTAAAAAACTCGCCTCGGCTTCGTCGCTTACGGCTTGACTCGCCCAGTGGGTTTGACGGAGCAGATGAGCGGCTTGCTCATACTGCCCGCCCCTCAGCAGTTCCAACACTGCTGAGGCGGCCACCAAATTGGCCGGGGGATGTTGGTGACCATTTTTGCCGAGATCAATACTGTGTTTACGGTTGAGGGTGATGGGTAAATCGAAATACCATTTTGAGGGAGACGACTGAGCATAAAGAGCAGCGTCGGTAGAGGAAGGGCAAGTTGAACGAGGCTGAGGAGGGTTTGCGGGAAAGTAGTATTGAGACTTAAAACTACCATTTCCATTGCTTAACATCGGTCTTACCTCCTTCACAGAATAGTCATAAACGGTTATAATTGTTAAGGATTCAACATCATTTTGCGCTAGCTAAACCTCCTTTTGTAACCACCTAACCTTCTTTCCTTAAAGGCTAAAGTATCAAATTACCACTCCAAAGTGGGGAAGTATTGCTCCGAATTTGCGACGAGCTTTCGGAGTAGGGAGGATAGCCAACATGGAAGAAACATTTGCCCGCTTACTGACCGAAGGAATTCACCGGGTCCGGCTGCACGAGTCAAAAACGGTGCAGGTGGTCCAGGACGAGTTGGGTTACGCCCTGGGGCGCGAAGGAGGTTCGGCCATTGAATATTGGCGCAAAGGGCACATTCCGCCCAAGCTGGCGGATGTGGAAAAATTAGCCGCGGAGATTGTGCGCCGCGCCAAGCTGGAGCGAAGTTGGTTGGAGCAATTTTTGCGCAGCGTTGACCACCCCAATCCGCTCAGGCTGTGCGATGAGTTATTTCCACCAACCTCCTCACCCGCTTTACCTGCCTCAAGGTCAGCTAACCTGGCTCCACTCCCGGTGGCTGTAACCCCCAGCCCGTTTATCATTGGCCCACCCATTAGTGAGCCGCGCTACTTTTTTGGGCGCACGTATGAGTTAAAACGCATCTTTGATTTGTTCAAACGCTTTCCACTGCAAAATATCGCTCTCATCGGCCTGAAGCGCAGCGGCAAAACCTCACTCCTGCACTATCTAAGGACGATTACCACCGTAGACCCGGCTCAGGTGCGGCCCGGTCAGTTTACCCTGTGGCTGCCCCAACCCGATCAATATCGCTGGGTTTTTGTAGATTTTCAGGATGCACGCATGTGCATCCGCGAAAGGCTGCTGCGTTACCTGCTTAGCCAGCTTGATATACCGATCCCGGAGCCGTGTGATCTGACCAATTTTCTGGATGCTGTCAGTCAATATCTGGACAAGCCGGCGATCATCTTACTGGACGAAATCAGCGCCGCCCTGGACTCGCCGGAGTTCGACCAGCAATTCTGGGGCAGTTTGCGCTCATTGAGCAGCAACCTGAGCGGCGGCAAACTGGCTTTTGTGCTGACCTCACCGGAGTTGCCGGCGCTCCTGGCCGACGAGCGAGGCAAACCGTCACCCTTTTTCAATATCTTCGGCCACACCTTCAAGCTGGGTCCGTTAACCGAACCAGAAGCGCGCGAACTGGTCGCCAGTTCCCCGCATCCTTTCGCCCCGGCTGAGGTGGATTGGATTTTGTTGCAAAGTGGTTGCTGGCCCTGCCTGCTTCAGATACTCTGTCACGCCCGTCTGAGCAGTCTGGTCGATGGCGACACCGGCGAGAGCTGGAAGCGCGAAGGGTTACGGCAGATGGCCCCTTATTGGTATTTACTAGGCAACTCATGACTCCATTGGTATCACTACCCAAAACCCATGCCGAAGCGGCGCTGCTACGGGCCTACACCGATACATCCGAATTGCATCCCAACCTGCTGGTCGCCAGCCTGCAATTATTGATCTGGCTGCTGTTCCACCCCTCGGCCTGGCGGAACTATGTCACCCAGCTTGATCCGGCGCTCTCACCCGATTTTGCCCTGGCTGAATTACAGGCCGAGCAGTGGCGCAACCCGGGCCTGCGCCGACTGCTGCTGATGAGTTATGGGGTGCTGCCCCTGCTCGCCGGCTTGTTGATTAGTCTCGTCCCCTGGTGGGTGGTCGGCTTGTCGAGCCGGGAGGTCTTGGCCAATGTTTTGATCTGTCTGGCTTACGGCGTGGTCACCAGCCTGGCTGTCGGCGCAACCGTCAGCGTGGCCGTTGGGATTGTTTATGGTACGGCCATTAGCCTGGCCGCCTGTCTGGCCCCAGACGCCCTGGTCAATTTGATCGCCCATCAACCATCAGCCTATCTCATTGGCGGCAGACCCCCCGCCGAACTGATGGGCATACTGCGGGTCATTTTGTTTGGCCTGGCCGCCGGGATGGCCGGCAACATTGCCATAACGGCGGCCACTAAAAAGCAGCACTATTCTCTGATTCGCCAGGTGAGCGGTTTTGTGAGTGGTTTGGTTATTAGCGGTGCGTTGCTCACCCTGGCCTATGCCGTTGCCAGTGGGGCAGCCTTGGGCCTGCCTTCGCCGGGGCGGGTGGGCGAAGTAGTGGATCCGCCAGCGGGCGCAGCTTATGGCTTGGCCGGCGGCCTGTTATTTGGGCTGACCTATGGTCTGATTGTAGGTTTGCGCACGCGGCAGGGGTTTCGCAGCCTGGTAATCGGTTTTGGTATTGGCCTGGGAGGCGGCCTGGCCTATGGTGTAGCGGTCACGGTCGGGTTCAACACCTTGATTTATTATGTAGCCGTAGGCATCGGCGGCAGTTTGCTGTATGGGGGCGTCTTTGCTTTTTCATATAATCTGGTGGAGCGGATTGCCGGAACGTGGGCCGGAGCCGTGGCCGGGGCATGTGTCAGCGGCCTCTGTTGGCTGCCGTTAGCCCCCTATATTCTGAGGTACCCACCGCCGCTGTGGCCTACCCTGGCTTTGGTTGTGTTGGCCATCCTGTTGGGCCTTCAGCTCACCTGGTGGCGGCCCATCCTGTTGTATTTTCCGCTGGGCGTCTGGAATTCTTTTCTGGTGCGCAAGGACGAGCAGGGCTTCAGCGGCTACCTCAGCGCCCTGCGCTGGCATTCTGCCTTTTGGGATGAACACCAACGTTTGCCGCTGCTCGGTCTCGACGAGCACCTGGTGCTGGTGGCCGAGCGGAATCAAACCGAAGGACAGGCGGCCATTGATTATCTCATCAACACGTCTCAACGCTGGGCGGCCCAGGCGGCTCAGGTAGAGTTGGAGGCGCGCTGGCTCGAAGCCTGCACCACGGTCCAGGCTATTGGCAGTATCCATCACGGTCTGGGCGTGGCCGAATTAGTCGGACCTGCCAGCGCCCTGCTGCGCAGCTTCAGCCGGATCAGCCAGGATGTACGAGCGGCTCTACATCAAGAAAGCGCCTACAACCAGCGCCTGGCCCTCAACGCGGTTGAAGATCGCCTGGACAGCCTGCTGCGAGAGCTAACCCGCAGCAGCGAACGCTATGCTGTCCGCTTTCGAAGCATCGCGGCCCGCTGGCGTCAAATCGTCGCCGACTACGCCCAAGAGCTGGCCGCCACCGTGGAATCTCGCCAGGAAATCGACTCGCCCTATGTGATTGGCGTACCGCTGACCACGCAGCAAGAAATTTTTGTGGGGCGCACCGACATCAGCGCCCGGATCGAACAACTACTGCTCGATCAACGTCGCCTGCCCCTGCTGCTATATGGCCAGCGGCGCATGGGCAAAACCTCGCTGCTCAACAATTTGGGGCGATTGCTGCCCACCACCATCCTGCCCCTTTTCATTGACCTGCAAGGACCAGCGACTCAGGCCAGCGACCACGCTGGCTTTCTCTACAATTTTGCCCGGGCCATGAGCCGTTCAGCCCAACAGCAGCGAGGCTTGAGCCTACCCGCTTTGAATCGCGAGGCCCTGGCCACCGATCCCTTTACCGGCTTTGACGAGTGGCTCGACGAGGTAGAGCTGACCCTGGACCAAAATACAGCCTTGATTGCCCTGGACGAGTTTGAAGCCTTAGAGGCGCCCATCAACGATGGCCGCTTCAGCGAGTCGGCGGTGATGAGCATGTTCCGTCATCTCATTCAGCACCGACCTCGCTTCAAGGTCTTGCTCACCGGCTCACACTCGCTGGATGAATTTGGCCGTTGGGCCAGCTACCTCATCAATGTGCAGATTGTTCACATCAGTTATTTGAACGAAACCGAAGCCCGCCAGCTCATTGAGCAACCGGTGCGGGATTTTGCCCTGCGCTACGAGCCGACAGCCAGCCAGCGGGTACTTGACTTGACCCGAGGCCATCCTTTTTTGGTCCAACTGCTTTGCGCCGAGATTGTGGCCCTCAAAAATGAGCAAGACACCTCTGTTCGCCGCCTGGCCCGCCTGGCCGATGTGGAGGAGGCGATGCCGGCAGCGTTGAGCCACGGCAGCTTCTTTTTTGCCGATATTCAGCGCAATCAACTTGACGCCCTGGCAGTGGAGGTCTTGCGCTTTATGGCGACCAAAGGCGAAGGGGCGATCATTTCTGCTCAGACCCTTGAACACCATTTCCCAAC
>CAZRYD010000157.1:0-14712 GCA_964604225.1 uncultured Caldilineaceae bacterium | reverse complement strand
TTTTGGCCGTATCACGGTAGATGATGACCTGGTGCTTTATTTGTTTGGCACTCCCGGACAAAGACGTTTTGACTTTATGTGGGAGATTTTGTCGGAGGGAATGCTTGGTTTTATCGTGTTGGTTGATAGTGTGAGACCTGAAACGTTCCGAGAGGCCAAGCACATTTTGGAGGTTTTTAGGGGCTATGCCTCCACTCCCTATGTAGTAGCGGCCAATAAACAAGATTTACCCGATGCCTGGTCACCAGAAGATCTGAGAATTGCCCTGAAGATTGAAAAAGAGATAAAAGTTCTTTCTTGTGTCGCCCGCGATAAAGAAAGTGTCAAAACAGTGTTGCTGGAGCTGCTCTATTCTATTTTAGAGAATATGCAGGGCGAAGAAATTTAACTTTTGTGAAAGGCATATATTCCAGAGAAGATTTGTACCCACTCTAATTGAGTGCTCTGTAGTATTGAGGCTACCCCGTGAGTTCGATTGTTACTGACCAGGGAATTGTTCATTATGAGGCCTATGGTCGCGGGCAACCAGTTATTCTATTGCACGGCTGGCTAGGTTCTTGGGGTTATTGGCTTAAAACTATGGAAACCCTCAAAAGTGAATATCGTTGTTACGCTTTGGATTTTTGGGGCTTTGGTGACTCCGGTAAACGCCGCAGTAGTTATCACGTTGATGATTTTGTGGGCCTGGTAGATCAATTTATGGACCGGCTGGGCATTGAAACAGCCCCAATTGTGGGGCACTCTATGGGTGGAACCGTGGCCATGTGTTTGGCCCTGGCCAAACCCAAACGAGTGCAAAGAGTTATTGTGGTTGGTTCTCCCGTTGTCGGCGACTCGCTTAATATCTTCCTCCGTTTGGCCGGTAAACCCTGGATTGCCTCGATGGTCTGGCATTTACCGATTGCTCTGCAATTTGGTATAAAAGTCTTTTCCCCATTAGTGGTGAAAGATTGGAACGAATGGTACCGGATGATTACACGCGATCTTTCGCGAACCACCCTTGAAGCCTTTTTTTCAAGCATTAATTCCTTGCACAAAACCGACCTGAGCGCCCAATTGCCAGGGATGACCACACCGGTGATGGGTATTTATGGGGTGAGTGACAAAGTCGTTGCCCCAAATCAGGCGAATCTCATTGCCAAGAGTGCGCCGATCTCTCGTGTAAAAATGATGACCGGCTCTGGGCACTTTCCAATGCTTGATGAGCCGCAGGCATTCAATAACTATTTAGCAGAATTTCTTTCTTTTAAGTTTGCAACGGTCAATTAGTTTAAAACATCTTTAGTACTGCCCGGTTCGCGCTTGGATCAACAGTTGGCTGGTTGACACTTTAACTGACTCAGACACTAGCATGGCTACACCTGAAAAGTTTTCCAGATCAGGTGTATAATTAATTACCCGAAACGTGTCGAGGATTTGGCCAGAATTTCTATATTTCTTTGAACTCTAACAGATGAAGAAGATTATCGTCCGGAATCAAACACACATCTCGCCCTTCAATGAGTCTGCCCGTGATCTGCGCATTATGAACAAGCCCCTGTGGCTGCATCAGCGAGATGTGCTCAGTTCCTACTGTCGAGAAGAGCTAGAATGTGACTCCTTTGAAGAAATCGCTACCTTTCCGGCCAACATTCTTTCCGGTGAATTGCTCGCTTACCGGGACAATCTCTATTTTGATGCCCCTCTAATTGAAGCTTTCATTAGCCAGGCCCAAAAATCGGGCCGAGCTGCCCAAATTGCTTTTGCCCCAGATGACAAGGCTATTATTACCCACGCGCTGCCTCTGCAAGATGGCATCCGCCTGGAAAATGATGTGTATGTGGCCGATCTGTTCTATTACCCCGATGGGGCCAATTTTGCCCACGAAAAACCTCAGCCTTTGATAATAGACACCCAATCCAGGGAGATGGGATATTACCGTGTCCCCACCTACATGGCTAATGAACGTGGCGACCTGGGTTTTCAGATCCCCTTACGCGCCTTTCTATCCATTGAGCATTGGGTGCATATTTTTATGGCTAACTGCCTCTTTGGTATTTTTGCCCATGGGGCCAGGGTTGAAAGATCGTTAGATCATTTCCCCACTATGCTTAAAGTGCTGTGGCGCTCTTTGTTGGAGCGCAAGCAATTTCTGTCTTCCTCGGCGCTGGTGATTGTTGGCAAAAACACTCAAATTGACCCGGCGGCCATTGTTCAAGGGCCAACCATCATCGGTGATAATGTGACCATTGGTCCCGGCTCGGTGATTAATGCCTCGATTATCGGCAACAATGTTAATATTATGCAGGGTGTTCAGTTACTGCTCAGCGTGGTTGGCGATGGCTCTTACCTGGGGTTTCGGGCAGCTTTGTTTATGACCACTCTGATGGAGAACTCGCTGGTGGCCCAAAACACCTGTTTGCAAATGAGTGTGGTAGGGCGTCACACTTTTATTGGGGCAGGCAATACCTTTACTGATGTCAACATCATGGGCAACCCGGTCAAAAATCCGGTTAAGGTTTTTCACAAAGGTGAGCTACACGAGGTTGGGCTGCCAGTTATTGGTGGCTGCGTAGGGCACAATTGCCGAATTGGCTCCGGTCACGTGATTTTTCCGGCTCGCTCTATTGAGTCGGATGTCGTATTGTTTGCTAAACAGGACCGGACCATCATCACCAAAAATGTAAAATACGAGGATAGCGACCATCACCAATATCCTGGCGCCGGTCATGTGGCCATGTATCACGACGAGCAATCCTTAGAGTCGAATGATATCGCCGAAAGGGAATTGATGAACTCGACCTCTTAGCGGCGGTCAGCTTTTGGCTTAACGTAAATTAAAATTATGGATAACTTTGCCTTTATCATCCATCCGGTTAATCCCAAACGAGACGCGCAGCGCAAATTTCCTGTACTGGGGAGACTTTTGCCGGAACCCGCCATAGATTTTCTATCCAGATACTTCCCGCCGCTTTACATTTCGCACATTACCGGTATAACCTCTCAAGAAACGGGCAAAGAAATCGAAGGGTGGTTTATTGCTTGTCCATTTACCCCCAAGCAAATGGTTTCTCTACCACCGGAAATGGTCTATCGAAAAATAATTGCTACAGGCAAGCTGGCTCAGCAATTGGGGGCCAAAATCTTAGGGCTGGGTGGTTTTACTTCAGTTGTGGGCGATGCCGGGATTACCATTTCAAAACACCTGGATATGCCTGTCACCACCGGCGACAGCTACACCGTTGCCGTTGCTGTTGAAGCCACCCTGAAAGCAGCGCAGCGGCTGAGCATTAATCCGGCTTCCGCCACTGCGGCTGTCGTCGGGGCAACCGGTTCTATCGGCCGGGTCTGTGCCCAACTTATGGCCCGTCACGTGCCCAGGATCATCTTGATTGGCCGTGATCTGGAGAGGTTGCGACAGGTGCAAACATTGGCTGAAGCGCAAGGCGGTGCTGAGGTTCGGCTTAGTACCCATATGCAAGACTTGCAGCAGGCCGAGTTGGTTTTAACCGTCACCAATGCCATCGAGGCGGTGATCGAGCCCCATCATCTCAAAAGTGGGGCCATTGTGTGCGATGTAGCCCGCCCCCGTGATGTCTCCCGCCGCGTCGTCGAGGAGCGAGATGATGTGCTGGTGATCGAAGGCGGCATGGTCAAAGTGCCCGGCCCGGTCAATTTTAACTTTGATTTTGGCTTTCCCCCAGGTATGGCTTTTGCTTGCATGGCCGAAACCATTACCCTGGCCCTGGAAGGCTGCTACCAGAGTTATACCCTGGGCAAAGAGATTGGCCTGGCCCAGGTGGAAACTATCGGGAGCATGGCCGCCAAACATGGCTTCAAAATCAGCGGTTTTCGCAGTTTTGAATTAGCCATAACCGATGACAAAATTGATCAAATTATTCAAAACGTGCATCATCATAGTCTGCTAGATAAACAAGCTCCACTGAAGTGGGCTAACCCGTGATCAAAATTATTTTTGTCACCCCAAAATTGTGATTTTCAAGAGCGAGGTAAGATATGGGTAAAGGCCGCATCTTAGTCGTCGAAGACGACATTGATATTTCAAAAATGTTACGCATTTATTTCGACTCGCAAGGGTATGAAGTGCTGGTTGCCACTCGAGGCGGTGATGCCCTGGATACCTGTCGAACGAAACTACCCAACGTAGTTGTTTTAGATATCCAGCTACCAGACATTGATGGCTACGAAGTTTGTCGCAGCCTGCGCAGCAATACCCGGACCAGTTATGTGCCCATTATCTTTTTAACCCAAAAAGATGAGCGAAGCGATAAAATCGCCGGGTTGGAACTGGGCGCCGATGATTACATTACCAAGCCCTTTGATATAGAGGAGCTTAAGCTGCGCGTTGAAGGGGCAATCCGCCGCTCCTTGCGCGAAGCCCTGACTCACCCAGTGACCAACCTGCCCGCCGGCAAACTGATTGAGGAGCAACTCAAAAGGGTTAAAGACTCCGCAGAACCCTGGACTTTGCTCTATTTTGGTGTCAGGAATGTCAACGCTTTTAAAGAAATCTACGGTCCGATCCAGGTTAATGAAGTTCTAATTTTCTTAGCCGACATCATGCGCGAAGCGGTTGAAGCGCACGGCACCTTGAATGATTTCATCGGTCAGGCCTCCGACAACGACTTTATCATCATTTCAACGGACAAAGCGGCGGCGGCAATTTGTGAGAACATTACGAAGCGCTTTAACCAAGAGTGTACCGTTTTCTACTCTTTTCCTGACCGGGAACGCGGCTACATCACCTACAAAGATATTGACGGAGTGACCCAAAAAGCTGATTTCATGAAAATTGCTGTCGGCGTCGTATTGAGCAAAAACGGTCCCTTTGCCGATATCGTGCAAATCACGGAAGATGCGGCTGAAAATCGACGGCATAATACGGGCTGCGCCGGGATAGAATAGGGGTTGACCCTACTCTAGCATTTTCTCATTGATTTTTTGAACCTTATCAAGTTAATCTAAGTTTGTGATGGGTCAGCCAATAGGCTTGTAGCCTCAGGTTTATTTAACTGTACCCAAAGATGGCAATGAACAACTCGGCCAAACTTACCCAAAATCAACTGAACGTCGCCGACTCCCTTGAAACCGATATGCTCTCGGGTCAGGTGTCCTCCCCGCATTGGCCTGAGATTGCCTCCAAGTTAGACATCCTGACCAAAGAAATCGCTGTAGCTTTGGCCGCTAAAGCTTCTTACTTATACATTTTAGATCAAAGAACCCAGCGATTACTCCCTTATTTTTCTTGGCCTGCTTTACTCACCCAGCCTTATTTTGCCGACCGAGCCATCGGTGTAGGCATTCCAGGAGTGACTGCTCAATCCAAGCATCTGGTGCGGATTGATGATTTCAAAAATGATGGTCGATTTCAATCAACCGAACCTGATTGGCCTCACCAATCCGTTTTAGCTGTACCACTGATTGCTGCTCAGGTTGAGCAACTCGTCGGCGTTTTAGTGGTAGCCGATAAAATTGACCAGTCCGCATTTTTACCTCAAGATGAGCAGTTATTGTTTGCCCTGGTTAACCAGGCCAACCTTGCCCAGATCATTAAAAATGCAAACCTATCCCCCCAAAAACGTGACCGAGGTCAAGAGTTAACCATCCTCAGTCAAATTAGCCAGACACTTAACAACTCGTTGCACCTCATGGATGTGGACTCTGTTTGCCGGGCTATTCTGCAAATACCCGACCTAAAAGATATTTTTCAATTTGACGTGGCGGAAATCTGTTTGTGGCATCCTCAAACCAAATCCCTAAGTACCGCCCTGCGTCTGGTAGACGGGAGTCCGGACGTCCAAGCCTATGCTCGTACCTACCAGCCAGGCGAGGGTTATACAGGCTGGATTGCTGTACACCAAAAAGCATTACTCATTGATGACACGCATCGCTACAGTTCAGCTACCCCCAAGGCGGGATTACCCAACTTTCCGTATCGTTCCTATTTGGGTGTACCGCTAAAAATAGGCATCAAATTACTGGGAACCCTGGAATTAGTGGCTGCTCCTATCAGTGCTTACGAAAATACCGATGTTACTGTGCTGGAAATATTGGCTAACCATGCTGCTGTAGCCATTGATCATGCGCGTTTGTTCCAAGAAACCCAACGTAACCTCTCCAGATTATCGCTATTATTTGACGCCAGCCGGGAGTTATCTTCCACTCTCTCCTACGAAGAATTATTGCGTGACTTAAGCAGCCAAATGGCGGACGCTTTCTCCGCCGACAAATGTGCTGTTTACAGCTTTGACGAGACCAGCGCTACCTTAACCTTTGTTCAACAATATCTTAGGCCCGCCCCAGACGAAAATAACCACCACCCTGCGGCTCATGAAATTTCACCCCTGACAATCACCAAATTTCCGGCTTTGCAAGCCTCGCTCAAAGAGCAGGCTCTGCTAACGGTGCGGCTCGATGAAGCCGAGTCTGCCCCGCGCGAAGCGGAGTGGTTAAAACAGCAACACTACGGAGCCATGGTGGCCATCCCTTTAATTAGCCGCGACAAAGTCACCGGCCTGATCCAACTCTTCTCGGCTAACCCTAATGCTTTTACTGAAGATGAAATCTGGCTAGCCCAGTCACTGGCCAGTCAAGTCAACATTGCCATCGAAAATGCTCTGCTCTTTGATTTGACCGACCAACAACTGCAAACCCGGGTCAACGAACTGGCCGGCCTGCAGCGTGTCAGCGGCGAGTTAAACAGCACCCTCGATCTGAAGCGGATTCTCGATATTGTGCTGGAAGAAGCAATCCGAGTCACCCAGGCTGATTTTGGGAACGTTAACCTATACGACGCCCAAACCGGCAGCCTGGTGGCCCATAAAGAACAGGGTTGGCCCGACAGCGCACATACTGGGAGTCATAAATCCTATTCCAGAACTGTCTCAGCAGCACAAGGAATTATGGACCGCGCTTTACATACCGGACAGGCTATTTTGGTGCCCGATGTATCAAAGGATAAGGATTATATCAACCTGGGTGGCGATACCCGTTCTAAAGTGGTCGTACCTATTTACTATGGCGGTGAACCCGCAGGTGTCATAAATTTAGAGAGTAAACAACTTAACTTTTTTAACAGCGACCAACTTCGCTATCTGGAGGCGTTGGCCAACCAGGCGGCGGTAGCCATTGGCAATACCCAGGCTTATCAGGAACAAAAGCGGGAACGGGAGCGCGCCAATCGCCGGGCCGACCAACTAGCCCGGCTTTCGGAAATTAGTAATGCCTTCCGCACCAACCGCCCGCTGCCAGAAATCCTGGAGGATGTGGCCTACGCTATTGCCGAAACGGTTGGTTTTAGTGTCGTTTTGGTCAGCCTGATTGAAGGATATCCACCGCTAATCCGGCCCAAAGTGGGTGCAGGTATCCCTATCGCCCAACTCGAAACGCTCCAAAATCAGGCTAAACAACCTTTGGCCAATTTGCAAACGATCATGCGAGAAGAATTTCGGTTGAGCAATTCCTATTTTGTGCCGGTAGAACAGATGGAGGTATGGCAGGGCAAATTGGATGTGCCCCACGTGGAAAAATCGCATCCGCTCAACTACCTTCTCAGCGAAACGGAAGGACTTATTCTTGGCCCGGCTCTAGAAAAAGGTAACGTCTGGCAAACGGGCGATGTTCTGTTCATCCCCTTAACCGATACCGACAACAACACCATTGGGCTGCTCACCGTGGAGAATCCAGATCTAGATGAGCGCCCCGATATACTGCTTGTCCAAACCTTGGAGATTTTTGCCAATCATGCGGCGGCGGCTATTGAGAATGCTCGACTATTTGAGCTTGAACAACAACGCCGTCGTCTGGCCGACACCCTGCGGGGTGTGGCAGAAACCATCAGTTCTCAGCTAGATTTTGATGAATTGCTTAACATCGTGCTGCAAGAGTTGGCTAAAGTGGTTGATTACGATAGCGCCAGTGTGCAGTTGCTAAAAGAAGATCAGTTGGTCATCATCGGCGGGCGCGGCTGGGAAGGTAGACAGCAAGTGGTCGGGCTGACTTTTTCTATGGAGGGCAACAACCCCAATCGCCGGGTTATCGAAACCCAGGAGCCCCTGATCGTTGGCAATGCGCCCTTATCCTACCCAGATGCATTCTCCAAACCACCTCACAACCAAATCAAAAGTTGGTTGGGCGTTCCACTCACCTACGGCATCAATGTGCTGGGCTTGATGGCTATCGAGAGTTACGCCCAAACTGACTTTTTTACCGAGGAAGATGCCAAAGTGGTCTTGGCCTTTGCCAGCCAGGTGGCGGTAGCCTTGCAAAACGCCCGCCTCTTTGAGGAGGCTCGACAGCAAGTACGCCAACTGGCTGCCCTTACGGAAGTTGCCCAGTCCATTAACCGAGCCTTGAACCTGAATGAAGTTCTAAATTTGGTTTTGGATGCCGTTTTTGAACTGGTTGGTCAGAGTAAGGGTTCAATCTGGCTGATTGATTACAGCAGCAACACCGTCAAGATTGCCGATACCAAAAATATCCCCAGCTTTCTGGTCGAGTTATTTAACAAAAGCTCCATCTCTGTTGACTCCGAGCCTTTCGCCTCGGTTATTCAATCGGGGCAGGTATTGGTCATTGGCGGCACCTCGGGCAAAGATGATATTGCGCATTACGGGCTGCCCTTCCCCGATGATGTAACCTACGTGCCCCTGAAAACCGAAGCGGGCGTAATTGGCATCTTAGCGATAGAAGTCGTTATTCAGAATAAAACTATGCTCAAACTGGTCACTACTCTGGCCGATCTGGCCGCGGTGGCCATTGATAATGCCCGTCTGCTGGAAGACACACGCCGGCGGGCCAATGAGATGCAAAACCTCTACCGGCTGGGCGTCGAGGTGAGCGGCCTGCTCGACGTGCGCCAAGTGATGGGTTCGGTGGTCAGCAATGCCCTTACCTTGACTGACACCCAAATTGGCACCATTCTGTTTTGGGATGAAGAGGCTAAAACTTACCTTATTGATGGCGTGCTCAATACCGAGGACGCGGTGGCTCAATTGACTTTGAATGAAGCCAGAGAGTCATTGGAAATAGACAGTTTGGTCGAAGGCGAAGAGCCATTGTGGTCTGGTCTAACCCGCCAGATTATTGAGACGGGTCAACCGATCATTATTGGTTCGACGGCTGCGCTTGTCAGCGAGCCGCCAGCGGTGGGTAGAAGCAAGGGGAACGCTACCGGGCATGTTAAACATGCCTTGCCTCTTGGCGTTAAGGCTATGTTGGGGGTGCCGATCCAGGTTCAGAATCAAACTAGGGGGGCCATATTTGTTTGCAACCTGGCGGCCCGCAATTTTAATGAGCGGGACATCCAACTTTTATCATTTGTAGCTAACCAGGCCGCTGTAGCGGTGCGCAACGCCCAACTGGTGCATCGGCTCAACCTCTTTACCGAAGAATTGGAGCGGCGGGTGGCCCAGCGCACCGAAGAGTTAGCCCAAACGTTGCAAGACCTGACCGAGGAACGTGACCGGGTGGGGGCACTCTATCAGATTACGCGCGAACTTGCGGCCAGTTTTGATCTCGACCGGGTGCTGGTAGAAGCCCTCAGCCTGATTAATCGTGCCGTAGGTATTTCCCACGGCTCCATCTTGCTGCTCGATCACGAAACGGGTAACCTGGTCTATCGGGCTGCGCTGGGGCGCGATAAGCCTCTGCCCCGGGGTGGTCAAAAAACCCGTTATCGCCCTGGTTTTGGTCTGGCGGGCCGAGTCATCGAAACCCGGCAAGCGCGGATTGTGCCCGATTTGTCGGCAGAGCCAGATTGGATTTCAGTGAAGGACACCCCGGACCGCCGCTCAGCCCTGGCGGTACCGTTGATTACCGGCGAAGATGTGCTGGGCGTCTTGCTACTTTTCCATCCTGAGATCGATTATTTCAGCGAAGACCATCTCAAGCTGGTTACCGCTGCCGGAGCCCAGGTAGCTACAGCTATCAACAACGCCGAACTTT
Source organism: uncultured Caldilineaceae bacterium (assembly GCA_964604225.1). Lineage (GTDB taxonomy): Bacteria > Chloroflexota > Anaerolineae > 4572-78 > J111 > DSQQ01. The sequence continues at coordinate 4,767 of CAZRYD010000157.1, read as the reverse complement.
ATCGCCTGATTACCGATCAGGCCCAACGCCTGGGGGTAATGCTCCGCACCCAGGCCGCTGAAGCTGCTAAGAATCAGGCCATCTTAAAAGGCATCACCGATGGTGTACTGGTGCTGGATGCCAGGCGCAACATTCTGTTGGTCAATCCTAAAGCGGCCGAGATTTTGAACATTGAGGCCCAAAAGTTAGAAAACCATTCTATCCAGCAAAGTCTGGGGCAGCCCAGTTCTAGCGACGAGCCGGAGCTACCCTTCCTGTTCTATCAGCAGTTGTTGAAGGCGCTGGCCGCCGTCGAATCCGGGGACAGTTCCGCCGAATTTCGAGTTGAAGCCGGCAATCAAGTGGTCGCCGTAACCTTAGCTCCGGTCGCGCTGGCTCCTGAGGATCAGGCCAGTGTGGTCGCCGTTTTGCGCGACATCAGCCGCGAGGCGGAAATTGACCGGATCAAAAATGAATTTATCTCAACCGTCTCGCACGAGCTGCGCACCCCGATGACCTCGATCAAAGGCTATGCCGATTTGTTGGTTTCCGGTAGCCCTCAGGTGGGCGAACTTAACCCCATTCAACGCCGGTTTGTGCACGTAATCCAATCCAACGCCAACCGTTTGACTGAGCTGGTTAATGATATTCTGGAAATTTCACGCATTGAAACCGGACGGGTTAAACTGGAGCTTGAATCGCTGGATCTCATTACGCTCATTAACGATGTGGCAGTCTCATTTGAAGGGCAGATGGTTAAAAAGGCCATGAATCTGGCGCTAGATCTGCCCGAGACGCTGCCCAAGGTCTATACTGACCGGGCCAGGGTGACGCAGATATTAGTAAACCTGGTGGGTAACGCCTGGCAGTACACCCCTGAAGGGGGTAATATTATTGTGCATGCCAGCGTAGCCGATGACAATACGATCCAGATTGATGTTGAAGACACCGGTATTGGCATTGTGGAAAAAGATATTCAGTATGTTTTTGATCGCTTTTTCCGTTCCGAACGTACCGAGGTACAGGTGGTTGATGGCACCGGTTTGGGCTTATCAATCACCAAAATGTTTGTCGAGATGCTGGGTGGGCAAATTTGGTTCAAAAGCCAGTTGGATGTCGGGACTACATTTAGTTTTACCTTACCGATAGATTTGAACCAAGCTCAATCAGACTTGCCTGTAGATGCAAGCATGTCCCAGACTCATTCTGCCCAGGTGTTGTTGATTGACGATAACGTGGCCGTCACCGATTTTCTAAAACCTCACCTGGAAAATGCTGGCTATCAAGTTATTGTTGCCACTACAGTTGAAACCATTTTGGACCTGGTCCGGCAGGCGCAGTCGAACCTCAATTTAATTATGATAAATCCGCTTTTAAAAAACGCCGATAGTTTTTCAATGCTGGAACAATTGCAGCAGGATAAGACATTTAGCGCCGTGCCTATTCTGATTTCTACCCTGGCCATTGACCAAAGCAGCCAGGATTTGTGTGTCGAAGTGGTTGATTTTGTAGCCACCTCTTTTGACAAAGCCCAGGTGTTGGAGCGGGTTAGATTAGCCTTGACTCTGGCCACTGGAGATACTCAAGAAATTGGCCCGGCGGCTGCGCTACGTTCTTCCTCAAGGAACGGGCGATACCAAATCCTGGTGGTAGACGATAATCAGGCCACAGTCAAATGGCTCAAAGATACCCTGGACGGCGGCGGGTACAAAGTTCAACGAGCCTTTAACAGCCGGCAGGCACTTGACCTCGCTGCCGGCGACAAACCCGACCTGGTGCTCATTGATCTCAAAATGCCCGATGTAGATGGAGCCAGTGTGATTTCGCAACTCCGCCAGGTTGCGGCCCCAAAGAGTCTGCCTATAATCGTTATTGTCGATCGATCCTTGCCAGCGGAAGAAAATAATCGGGTCAAAATGCTGGGACGAGAAAATTGGACCAAATTGAAACATCCATTTGTGACAGATGCTTTAGTAGCTGAAATTATCCGATTTGGCGGCGAGGCTAAAGAAACGGTCAAGGCTTAGAGGGGCACAATCTTCAGGGGGTCTGGTAGCCGCCCTGAAGTAGGAGTTAACAGAACGCATGAGTGATCCTTTGATTTTGATAGCTGAAGACGAAAGAGATATCCGGGAACTCATCGTTTTCACTTTACAGATTGCCGGCTTTAAGGTGGTCGAAGTGCCTAACGGCGAAGAAGCGGTCAAAAAAGCGCTGGAAATAAATCCTGATCTCATTTTAATGGACGTGCGCATGCCCAAAATGACCGGATTTGAAGCCTGTAAAGCCTTGAAACAACAGGATAAAACCAAAGATATTCCGGTTATTTTCCTTTCGGCCAAAGGACAGGAAGCTGAAATAAATACAGGACTTGATTTAGGGGCCGAGGAATATTTCCTCAAGCCTTTTGCGCCCGATGACCTGATCAAGCGGGTCAACAAAGTTTTAACCAAGTTTGGTAAGCTGTAGAAATAAACTTGCTTGACTTGATTTGAGTAACAAAAGATAGTAAACTTTTAACTCGTAATTCACTTTGGAAATAACTCTGCTAGGCCATACGGGTTAATTCATGAGTGCAGTAGTCATAGATGGGGGTTTGGTACATTACGAAGCCTTTGGACGGGGGCGACCTGTCCTATTTTTGCATGGTTGGCTTGGCTCATGGCGCTATTGGATGCCAACCATGGAGGCTGTCTCAGACCGGCACCGCACCTATGCCCTGGATTTGTGGGGCTTTGGTGACTCCGATAAATCCAAACCACGTTATACTGTGTCCGACTACGTGTCGCTCGTCTATGAGTTTGTCAACAATATGGGCATTCGCGACGCCCCGATCATTGGCCACGCCCTGGGGGCTAGTGTAGCTCTGGAATATGCCGTTCTCCACGCTGATAACGTCAAAAAGGTGATGACCGTCAGCCTGCCGATGAACCCGGATTGCATCAATCGTAAACTCATTGATTTTGCCAACAATTCGGTGATTGCCAAAATGATGTGGTGGCGGCAAATCACCTACAAAGAAGTGCAAAAAGAGGCTGAAAAAGTTGGTGAGGGCGCCATTAATCTCAGCATCCAATCCGTGGCCAAAGTTGATGTCAAAAGCCATATTGAGAATCTGAGCCAACGAGAGAATTCTATGTTGTTGGCCGTTTATGGTGAAAAGGACGATGTGATCGATCCGAACCCCACCCGTGATCTCAACGGTAGCTGGCAGAATATTCGTCAGATCGGTTTGTCGGACTCAAAACATTTCCCCATGCTCGATGAGGCTGCCAAGTTTCATCGCCTCCTCAAAGATTTTTTAGATATCGATACCGATTTATCCGCTCTGGAACTAAAAGAGGAGTGGCGACGCCGAACCCGTTGACCGCTTCTCTTTCCTCTCTTTGTACCAGCCTTAAAACTTATCCCCGGTTGACCTTACCAAGCCAATCCCCACACTTGATATTTCTACGAGGCAGGCGTTCTCCCACCTGCGGCAGTGTTAAAATGGATTAGCCCGATTCTACAAGATTGTGTATAATGAACCCACAGTACCATCAAGAAACCTCAGGGAGGTCAGCCAATGCCAGAAGAACGTCCCATGCCCAATGCGGCCTTACGCGTTTTGTTAGATGCTATTGAAGAAGTCATGGGGGAAAATGGCACCAAAGCGGTTTTAAATGCCGGGGGTTTGAGCAAGTATATTAACAACTACCCCCCCAAAGACCTGGAAATGAACGCCACCTTTGCCGAGTATGGCGCGGTGCAGCAAGCCGTTGAAGAGTTTTATGGCCCCCGCGGCGCGCGAGCCATGCTTTTGCGCATCGGCCGGGCGACATTTCATTTTGGCCTGCGTGACCAGCCGGCCATTTTGGGCCTGGTCGGGGTGGCTTTAAAAGCCCTGCCGGAAAAAACACGCATGAAGCTTATCCTGGAGCGCATGGCCAATGCAGCGGTCGAACGGGTGAATCAGCCCACCACCTTAATCGACGAGGATGATGCCTTTTATTTTGTAGTCGACAAATGCCCCTGCGCCTGGCGTCCAGCCCACGATAAACCCTGTTGTTTTACCACCATGGGCGTCTTGATGGAAGCTATGGCCTGGACGACCGGTAAGTTTTACAAAGTGGAAGAAGTGGCCTGCATTGCCAATGGCGCTTCTAATTGCGTCTACAGAATCCCCAAACAACCTACGGAAGAATAATCTTTCAAGCTTGAAAAAGCGGGCTCAAGAATGCTCTTGAGCCCGCTTTTTGTTACAGATGAGACGCATGACATCCAGGCGAAAGCCCTGATTTCATTTCTAACCTCCCGCCGATTTTTCCCGACACTTTTTGCATAGTCCAAAGATGCTCAAATGATCGGTATGAGCCTGGAAGCCATATTGCTGTTCCAACTCCGTGCGAACCGGATTAAAAATTTCGTCTGAAAACTGTTCAATATACCCACACTCGCTGCAAACCAGGTGATGATGCGGCCCATGATCTTTGAGAGCAAAATGTGTTTGGCTCCGGCCAAAATTGGTTTGGTTGATCAGGTTTAGTTCCAATAGCAATTCAAGGGTGCGATAAACGGTGGCCAGGCTAACATAAGGATTGACTCGTTGGACCTGCTCAAATATCTCTTCGGCGGTGATGTGGCCTTCCAAATTTTCGATGGCTTCAAAGATTATGGCTCGCTGCGGCGTGACCCGCATCCCCCGTGATTGTAATGCTTCAATTAAACTGCCCTGTTGCGTTCGGTTCATCGTGCCTCCTCGCTAAAATTGTCCGATAACTGCTGATTGCCTGGCCAAATTTTTAATCC
>CAZRYD010000156.1:0-14716 GCA_964604225.1 uncultured Caldilineaceae bacterium | reverse complement strand
TGGAAATGCACGCCAAAACCGGGATTGCCCATCGCGCTCTCCGCCCGGTGATGGGCATCATTGATCCCGACAACACCCGTACCTTGCCCAAAATGGTCGCCGCGTGCAGTGGGCTGGACGTGCTCAGCCACGCTCTGGAGTCAATGACCGCACTCCCGTATGACCAGCGAGCCGCGCCCGAACAACTCAGCCTGCGCCCGGCCTATCAGGGCTCCAATCCTATCAGCGATGTCTGGGCCACGCGGGCCATCGAAATCGTCGCCCAGAACCTGATCCGGGCCATTGACGATCCTGAAGATAATGAGGCGCGAGGGCAGATGCTCCTGGCGGCGGCTTTTGCCGGGGTTGGCTTTGGGAATGCCGGCGTGCATCTGCCGCACGGCATGTCTTACCCGGTCTCCGGGATGGTGCGTGATTTCAAACCTGAAGGATACACGTCCGATCATCCGATTATTCCGCACGGGATGTCGGTTATCTTGAATGCGCCGGCAGTCTTCAGGTTTACCGCGCCGGCCAACCCGCAGCGCCATCTGGACGCAGCCAGGTTAATGGGGGTAGACCTGGCCAAGGCCGACCCAGCCGATGCGGGTGACTTGCTGGCCGGGGCGGTGATTGATTTGATGCGCCGGACCGCGATGCCCAATGGACTGAGCGCGGTCGGTTTTGGGCCAGAGGATGTAGCGCAGTTGGTGGCCGGGACACTGCCTCAGCATCGCGTGACCAAGTTGTCGCCTCGCCCGGCCAGTGCTGAAGACCTCAAGCAGCTTTTTCTGGATTCGCTGACCTGTTGGTGATGGAAACGATTGGGCTTTTGACCCGCCCGGTGAAAATATACCCTAAGAAGTTTATGGGAGTACCGATGACCTAGTCTGGCTGCTGTGCCTCGGCGATCAACCCGCCGGGGTGCAGGTGTTGATGAAAGAGACAGATCAATTGGTCATCTATAACGTGGCCGTGAGTCCGGCTTATCATAATATTGCCGAAATATTTTCTACCCCGGCTTGACCCCGACAAACAACTCGCGCTCATACGGATCAACGACGACCCGTGTCTCAAAGCCTGTTTCTCCTAACCACTTGAGCCAATCGGCCCGACCAAACAAGCCTTCGCTGTGCCGGTCGTGTTCCACCCAGACCTTATCTGCTCCTTCACGCAGCACATAAACATAATCCGTCACATAGGTTGTATCCTGTTCATCAGGATCATAGGACCACTCCAGGTAGCGCAAGGCGCGCTGCTCTCCATCATGCCCGCCGTGCTCGGTACTGGCGGTGAAGGTCTCGCGGACGTGATCCGGGACAAATAGCGCGACTCCCCCGGGGCGGCAGTGAAGGTAGGCTGTGGCCAGAGCGGCTCGTAGATCAGCCTCGGTGGTCATATACATAATGGCGTCGTGGATAAAGACAGCATCAAACAACCGTCCCAGCCGGACCGTACGCATATCGCCAACGAGGTGTTCGCACTCCGGGTTGAGGACACGACTGACGGCCAGCATTTCCGGCGATTGGTCAACCAGGGTCATTTGGTAATGGTCCTTGAGATGGGAGGCGTTGTTGCCGCCGCCGCTACCCAGTTCCAGCAGGGTGTGGAGGGGGTTTTGACCGGTCTGGCTAAAGACCTGGTGAAAAAAGGCGGCTTCCTCGGCATAATCAGCCGGGGTCGAGAGGAGGGGCCACCAGGCGGCCAGTTTTGCGTAAAGCTTCGGAATTTGCCCCATGGCTTTTTTCCTTCGTTTTGATCAACCTATCAATGGAGATGATTTCAAATGTTTAAGGCAAAACCGTTAAGACGGAGCGGGCAGACCGCATAAATTCAGGAACCGACTCAAAGCGCCGGGGTCCCCCTCGATCCGAATGAGTCTCCTGGAAATTGCCTCATCCGGCTGTATCTGTCGCTGCAATAATCCCAGATAACACAATATATCGGTATGGAAAATCACATCAGCTTTTAAAGTCTCGCCCTGCTGAACGTGAATCTCACCTTGTTTAATCTGCACCTGTAGGAGCTCATTGTCAATGTGCAGCTCATAAGTTTCATTGATCCCCTGGGCCTGCTCCGGCCGAAAAAAGGTTTTGAGGGTCAGTGCATACGAACCCACCGGCAGCACGGCGGCGTCTTCCGGCGACGGCGGCACAAATTGGCTGCCCCATTTCCCAAGTTCAAGCAGCGTTTTTTCTAACGCCTGCCCCAATGAGGTTAGCTGGTACACGGTTGACCCCGCGGGCGGTGGTAGGACTCGACGGCAGAGCAGGCCTTGCTGCTCCAAATGCTTGAGGCGCTCCGCCAGCAAATTGGTGCTGATGTCCGGGAGCCCATTGATAAGATCCTTAAATCGGCGGGGGCCGGCCATCAATTCGCGGATGATGAGCAAGGTCCAGCGTTCACCGACAATATCCAGGGCATAGGCCAGCCCACAGTACTGGTTGTAACTTTTATCTTTCATACTTCAAAGTATACAAAAAACTGATAAAAATTCAAATTTAATATCTTGTACCTTAAATATTGAAATAGGCACTTGACTTTTTGAAGTAATAGTTCTATAATACCAGAACATTTGTGCTGAGCTTGCGCCAAAATTGTGAAAACGCGCATTCATCAGGAAATTAAGAAATAAAGGAGAAACACTATGAGAAAACTCACCGTATACAATTTTTTAACCTTAAACGGCTTCTTCAAAGGATCAAATGAAGACACTAGCTGGCATACGCACGGCGAGGAAGAGGCAGAGTATTCGGAGGAAGCGCTCGCGCAGGATAGTAACATCCTGCTCTTTGGCCGAAAAACATATGAGATGATGGCTAGTTTCTGGCCGACCCCTCAAGCAAAAGAACTGCTCCCCAAAGTTGCCGAAGGAATGAACAAGGCGGAAAAGATTGTTTTCTCAGAGTCACCGTTTGAGCCGGAGTGGGAGAATACGCAGGTCATAAGCGGCGATATCGTGGAAAAGATACGAGAAATCAAAAAATCGCCCGGCAAGGATATGACGATACTTGGGAGCGGTGCCATCATCAGCCTGTTTGCCGATCATGGCCTTATTGACGAGTATCAGTTTATGATTGACCCGGTGGCGATTCCTGACGGTACGTCGGTCTTCAAAAACATCAAACAGAAACTGGATTTGCGGCTCACCGGCTCAAAAGTATTCAAAAGCGGCGTGGTGCTGCTGAATTACCAACGGACAAGGTAGGGTAAAGGAGAATAACTTGTGAATATTGTGCTCTGGATACTCCAAGTGTTACTGGCGACTCAGTTTGTGTTTCATGGTTGGATTTTCTTGTTCCCACCCGCAGATCTGGTTGACATCATGAACGCTGAGTTTGCACCTTGGTTCCGTATTTTCCTGGGGGTGGCTGAATGGCTCGGCGCGGCTGGTCTCATCTTGCCTGGCCTAACGCGCATTCTGCCCTGGTCGACCCCTTTGGCTGCGGCGGGTCTGATGATTGTGGTGGGGAGCGCCACTGTTCTTCATCTGTCCAGGGGTGAAATAGGGAGCGCGATCATGACGGCTGTCCTGTTTGTTCTATGCACGTTCGTGGCTTACATGCGCTGGACGGTCAAACCCATCGCCGCGCAGCAAATAGCCTGAACACTTTTAGGCAGTTCCAAGATTTACCTGTACCAGGCACTGTGTAAATCCTTCAAATGCGTAATGCGTGGTGCGTAGTAAAAAATGAATATGAAATGTGTACCACGCCCTACAACACTGACAATTTTTTAGGGGGAAGTTATGACTATTACCAAAGAGAAAGAGACTCGTATAAACGCCGTTGTCCCGCCCAAAGCCGGAAGGCGGGAGTGGATTGGGCTGGCTGTCCTGATGCTGCCGACCCTGCTGATTGTGATGGACCTGACCGTGCTGCACCTGGCCGTCCCGCACTTAAGCGCGGACCTGCAACCCAGCAGCACTCAACTCCTCTGGATCGTAGACATCTACGGTTTTATGATCGCCGGCTCGCTGGTGACCATGGGTACGCTGGGCGACCGGATTGGCCGCCGCAAACTGTTGCTGATCGGGGCCGCTGCGTTTGGCGTCGCCTCGATGCTGGCCGCCTTCTCGACCAGCGCTGAGATGTTGATTGCGGCTCGCGCCCTGCTCGGCATAGCCGGGGCAACCTTGATGCCCTCCACCATGTCCTTGATCCGCAATATGTTCCTCGACGAAAGGGAGCGTACTGTGGCTATCGGGATTTGGGTCTCCGGTTTCTCGGTGGGCAGCGCCATCGGCCCGTTGGTCGGTGGGTTCATGTTGGAGCATTTCTGGTGGGGCTCGGTCTTTTTGCTGGGTGTGCCGGTGATGGCGCTGCTGCTCGGGCTGGGTCCCATCCTGCTGCCGGAATTCCGTGATCCCCAGGCGGGCCGGTTAGATCTGTTCAGCGCCGCCCTCTCCTTGGGGGCAGTGCTGGCGGTGATTTATGGCCTCAAGCATATTGCCCAGGAGGGTCCAGGCTGGCAGCCGATCCTGTTCATCGTGGTTGGACTTATTATCGGAATCGTGTTTGTGCAACGGCAGCGAAAGTTGGCTGATCCGCTGATTGACTTGGGTCTCTTTCGGCTGCCGGCTTTCAGCATGTCGCTTGTCACCTACACTCTTGGCGTTTTTGTGGCGTTTGGCGTTTTTCTCTTTATCGCTCAATATTTACAGCTTGTGTTGGGATTATCACCCTTGCAGGCAGGTCTGTGGTCGGTGCCGGGGGCTATCACCTCGATTATTGGCTCCAATATAGCGCCGGTGCTGGTGCACCGCATTCGTCCAGCCTTTATCATCGCTGGCGGCCTGGTGCTTGGTGCGGTCGGCTTTGGGCTGCTGACCCAGATTGGCCCAGACTCCCTCGCGTTGGTCGTGCTGGGCTGGGGGATTATGTCCCTCGGCTTCGGGGCGACATTTACCCTGACCGCCGATCTGGTGGTCGGGACTGCCCCAGCGGAACGGGCTGGAGCCGCCTCGGCGCTTTCGGAAACCGGGGCCGAGTTCGGCGGGGCGCTCGGCATCGCCGTTTTGGGCACCCTCGGAACTGCCATCTATCGCAGCGGCGTGGCCGCCGACCTGCCCGCCGGTATCCCTGCCGAAGCGGCCACAGCGGCTGAGGAAACGCTCAGCGGCGCGGTGACGATGGCCGGCCAACTCCCCGATTCGCTCGGCGCGGCGCTGCTCCGTACGGCTCACGAAGCGTTTATCCAGGGATTGCAGATAACCTCTGTCATCGGCGCGGTGGTTATGATTGGCCTCGCCATCCTGACGGTGGTCTGGCTGCGGCACATCGGCCACGACGACGGGGCAGCAAATCAAACGGAACCGAAACACTCGGCTCTCCCCTCTCCGTTACCCACCCAACCTGACGTTTACTATGTTGATTGACCGGGGCCAGTCTATCATCACAGTTTTGAAACAAAAACACTTAACAAAATGAAAGGAAATAAAAAATGACAATCGTAAACCCTTATTTGAACTTTGACGGTAATTGTGAGGAAGCCTTTAAATTTTACAGATCGGTTTTTGGCGGCGATTTTGCGATGGTCATGCGCTTCAAAGATGTGCCAGCCGAGTATCAAATGAGCGCCAGTGACAGTGAAAAGATCATGCATATCGCCTTACCCATCGGAGGGGACACCATGCTGATGGGCAGCGATGCGCCGGCCAGCATGCAGCCTGACCCCTTTGGCAAAAATATTCATATTTCCATCAGCACCACCAGCGAAGCAGAAGCAAAGCGGTTATTCGATGGGCTTTCAGCGGGCGGGCAAGTAACCATGCCTCTGGATAAGGCTTTCTGGGGGGATTACTTTGGCATGCTGACCGATAAGTTTGGCATTCCGTGGATGGTCAGTTACGCCTATAACCAGCAGAGATAAGCGGTTACGACTTGGCAAAGCCGGGCTGGGCTGGGTTTCTATCCGGGAACTTCAGGTGCTTGGCGATTGGGCCTATCTTCGTAATTATATCGAGATAACCATGACCATGCCCAACAGCCCTACGCCTGTACACCGGTCCGGCTGTACGCTCACCATCCTACGCAAAGAATCCGACGGGCGCTGGCGAATTGCCCGCGATGCCAATTTACTGACGACCAGGGAGAATTTTTGACAGGAGTAGAACGGACTCACCTTAAAAATCGGTAAAAATAAGCAAAAATTAAGGAGAAATGATCATGATGGACAAACTGCATTTTTCAATCGTTATCAAGGCGCCCAAGGAAAAGGTTTGGGACACAATGCTCAACGAGGATACCTATCGGGTATGGACGGAGATATTTATGCCCGGTTCTCACTACGTCGGCGACTGGAATAAAGGGAGTAAAATTCTCTTCCTTGCCCCCGGAGAGTCGGGCAAGATGGGCGGCATGGTCGGTCGGATAAAAGAAAACCGGCAGTATGAGTACGTCTCTATTGAACACTTGGGGATTGTGGAAGAAGGAAAAGAAGACACTTCAAGCGAAGCGGTGCAGGCCTGGGCCGGAGCGCGTGAAAATTACACATTCAAAGAGGCAAACGGCGCAACCGAGGTGTTAGTGGATATGGATACAGTAGACGAGTACAAGGAGATGTTCCTAAATACCTGGCCCAAAGCACTGCAAAAGCTAAAAGAACTGGCCGAGAAATAGCTCAAAGTGGAAAAGGCACCGTTCCCTCGGGAGAAGTTCTCAACCTGGTCTTTGGCGACGTGTTTGAAATGCAGAATGAAAAGATCAAGAAGTTAATCAGTTATCTGATGGAGGTGAAAACACCATGAAAACGCACGTACAAAAAATAACCCCACATTTATGGTTTGACCAAGAAGCCAAAGAAGCGACCGAGTTTTACGCTTCTATCTTTCCAGATTCCAAAGTTACGAACATAACAACCCTCCACAATACACCATCGGGTGACTCCGATATTGTCTCGTTTGAGCTGTGGGGACAGAAATTTATGGCCATTAGCGCTGGCCCTTTCTTCAAGTTCAATCCGTCCGTGTCATTTATGGTCAATTTCGACCCGTTATTATTCGACCGTTCCTCATCACCAGAAAAAGAGGCGAGAGAAAAAATAGATAGGGTTTGGGAAAAGTTGGCTGAAGGCGGCACAGCACTCATGCCACTTGATAAGTACCCTTTTAGCGAGCGGTATGGCTGGATTCAGGATAAGTATGGTTTGTCGTGGCAGTTGATCCTGACCAATCCTGAAGGTGATCCACGGCCCCCGATATTGCCGTCGCTGATGTTTGTCGGCGACAAGGCCGGCCGTGCGGAAGCGGCCATCAATTTTTACCTCTCGGTATTTAAAAATTCGAAACTGGGCGTGGTCAATCGCCATGGTCCCCATCAAGAACCGGACAAAGAGGGCACCGTCATGTTTGCCGACTTCATGCTTGAGAATTATTGGTTTGCCGCAATGGACAGTGCCCATGAACACAACTTTGCCTTCAACGAAGCCATCTCCTTTATGGTATCCTGCGATACCCAGAAAGAAATTGATGACTACTGGGAAAAACTGTCAGCAGTCCCCGAAGCCGAGCAGTGCGGCTGGCTGAAAGATAAATTGGGTATCTCCTGGCAGATTGTTCCTACAGCAATGGATGAAATGATGAGCAAGGGCACACAGGAGCAGATTGATCGTCTCACCCAAGCGTTCCTACCGATGAAGAAGCTCGATATCGCGAAGTTAAACCAGGCATATGAAGGGCGTTAGGAGAAAAAAGTGAGAAAAGTCATCTACTCAATGCTGGTCTCGCTCGATGGCTTCATCGAAGGGCCGAACCGAGAACTAGATTGGCACATCATTGACGAGGAACTGCACACGTTCATCAATAATCAGCAGAGTGAGTTCGATACCTACCTGTACGGACGGCGTCTGTATGAGGTGATGACGTACTGGGAAACGGCGGATATGAACCCATCAGCCCCAGAGTATGAGCTTGAATTCGCCCGCATCTGGAAAAAGATGCCCAAAATCGTGTTTTCGAAGACCCTTGAACAGGTCCCAGGGAACGCCAGGCTGATCAGGGATAACATCACCGCAGAGATTACGAAACTGAAACAGCAACCCGGCAAGAACATGGATCTCGGCGGCCCCAATCTCGCCTCAACCTTTATGCGGTTCGGCTTGATTGATGAATACCGGCTCTTCATCCAGCCGGTCGTCCTGGGGAGTGGCACACCAATGTTCCCGGCGTTGGGCGACAAGATCAACCTGCGGCTTGTTGAAACACGCACATTCGGTTCCGGAGTCGTTTATCTCCGCTACCAACATGCAGACGCGGGACAATAGCGGCTACGAGGAATCACTATGAAGCAGCAAATACTATTCTATGACCCAAGTTGAAGTTTACTTGGAGATCGGCAAAAAGCGAACGTTTGCGGGTGCGCTTGACTGGCCGGGGTGGTGCCGCGTGGGACGGGATGAGCCGTCGGCTCTGCAAGCCCTGCTTGATTGCGGGCCGCGCTATGCTAAGATTCTCTACGACGCGCAGATCACTTTCCAAACGCCTGGCGATCTGTCTGCCTTAAGGGTGGTTGAACGGCTGACCGGCACCACCACCACCGACTTCGGCGCCCCCGATGTTACCCCATCTGCCGACAAGCGGGCGATCAATGATACCGAGTTACAGTGGTATCAGACTTTACTGGCAGCATACTGGCAAGCTTTTGACGCAGCGGTGATTGCAGCTACGGGTAAAGAGCTGCGCAAAGGGCCGCGCGGCGGTGGGCGTGACCTTGATGGCATCATCGAGCATGTACTTGGCGCGGATGCGGCCTATCTGGCCCAGTTGGGGCAGCGGTTTAAGTGGAATGAAACCGCAGATCGAAACGAGGAGTTAGGCCGTACGCGTCAAGCGATCCTGGCAGCCCTGTCGGCAGCCGTCCGGGGTGAGGTGCCTGAGCGGGGGCCGCGGGGGGGCGTTATTTGGCTGCCACGCTACTTTGTCCGCCGGGTGGCCTGGCATGTACTCGATCATGTCTGGGAAATCGAAGAGCGAATGGTTGAGGACAATTGATTATTAAAATATCGAACATTTGTGCTTTTTGCGCTTGACAATATTCCGATATAGGAATATAATACCACTATGGCACGTATGGCAACAACTTCAGATGTCTTCAACGCCATCGCCGAACCGCAGCGACGGGAAATACTCAACCTGCTGGCCCAGGGTGAGTATTCGGTGAATGATATTGTTGAAGCGCTTGGTCTCAAGCAACCGCAAGTTTCCAAGCACTTGCGGGTGTTGCGAGAAGTTGGTCTGGTCAGCGTGCGTGAAGCAGGGCAGCAGCGGTTTTACAAACTAAATAGTGGGGGCCTCAAGCCCGTCCACGATTGGGTCAAGCCATTTGAGCAGCTCTGGAACGAGCGCTTCGATCGCCTGGCCGATTACTTAAATGAGTTACAAACCAAAGGAGAAAAAAATGAGTAAGAAAAATGAATTTGTTACCGAATTAGCGGAACGGGAGTTCGTCATGGAGCGCATCTTCGACGCGCCGTGCGAGTTGGTGTTCCAGGCGTTCTCCGCGTGCGAGCGGGTGGCCCGCTGGTGGGGACCGAAAGGCTGGACCCTGCCGGTCTGCCAGATGGACTTCCGGCCGGGCGGCGTCTGGCTCTACTGTATGCGCGGGCCTGCGGGCGAGGAAGGCTGCGGCAAGGCCACCTACCGCGAGATTGTCGAGCCGGAGCGGATCGTCTACACCGATGCGTTCGCGGATGCAGATGGTAATGTGCTTGAGGGAATGCCGGAGATGCTGATCACGCTGACATTCGCCGAGCACAACGGCAAGACGAAGCTGACCAACCGGGCGGAATTTGCGTCGGTGGCGGACAAGGAGGCGACCCTGGCCATGGGCATGGTCGAGGGCCTGACCGAGACCCTTGATCGTCTTGAGGAGTATCTAGCGTATGGCTGAGTTGTCTCGGTGAGCCAGGGAAGCCGCTGCCACTTCCGTGCTTCACCGGAAACCGTTTCAGCCATTTGTTGATTTTTGATTGCAAGACATGTAAAGGGGGGAATTTAATGCAATCGCTTACGCAAACTGTTCCCGTTTCAAAAAAAATGCTCTGGGCCGGACGCATCATCAGTGCCCTGGCTATATTGTTCCTGATCTTCGACGGCGTCATCAAAGTAATTCAGCATCCTGAGGCCGTGGAACCAACTATGCAACTCGGCTATCCTGCCGGTCTTGTTATAGGTATCGGGCTGATTGAACTCGTCTGCCTGGCCGTCTACCTGATTCCGCAAACCTCGATTCTTGGCGCAATCCTGCTGACTGGCTATCTTGGTGGCGCGGTTGCTACCCAGGTGCGGGCCGGCTCGGAGCTGTTTTCGCTCATCTTCCCGGTCATTATCGGCGCATTGATTTGGGGTGGGCTATGGTTGCGTGATGACCGGCTGCGCGCGCTCATTCCTTGGCGAGGTTAACCGGCACAAACCCAAGCTTGGACCGCTTCGGCGGAGAACTAGCGAGGTTTGAGCTTTTTGCCCAACCAGCAGTGAATAATCGTTAGCCAATAAAAAAAGAAAACTAAGGAGAAATTTCATGAAAAAGACTAATCTTATCGCTGAACCAGGAAAACAAGAGATCGTCATGATGCGGGTCTTCGACGCGCCGCGCGAACTTGTATTCAAAGCGTACACAGATCCAAATCTTATACCTAAGTGGTGGGGCCCGAGTAGTCTTACGACCACTGTTGATAAGATGGACGTAAGACTGGGGGGTGTTTGGCGATTTGTCCAACGCGATGCAGACGGCAATGAGTATGGCTTCCACGGTGTTTATCACGAGAGCCTGGCACCCGAGCGGCTTATCTATACCTTTGAGTTTGAGCCTATGCCGGGTCATGTCTTACTTGAAACGGTAAGGTTTGAAGAGCACGACGGCAAGACAAAGGTGACGGTCACATCTGTCTTCCAGACGGTTGAGGATCGCGACGGGATGCTCCAGTCGGGGATGGAAGAAGGGGCGGTCGAAACCTGGGATCGTTTCGCTGAACTTCTAGCGAAAGCCTGAAACATATAAAAGAATGGGGGGTAATAAAATGAGAAAAGTAGTTTTATTCATGCACATTTCACTGGATGGCTTTGCGGCAGGACCCAATGGCGAGTTGGATTGGATTTCATATGACCAAGAATTGGAGAAATATGCTGAGGGAGTGGTCAGTACGGTAGGCGTTCCGTTATATGGCCGGGCGACTTATCAAATGATGGAAAGTTATTGGCCCACTGTACTAACGAACCCGGCCAGCACGAAGCATAATATGGAGCATGCGCAATGGGTCGAGAATATACCCAAAATTGTTTTTTCAAAAACGCTGGAAAAGGTTGAATGGAACAATACCCGGCTGATCAAAGACAATATCCCTGAAGAAGTCTCGAAACTCAAACAACAACCCGGCAAGGACCTGGTGATCTTCGGTAGCCCCGGCTTGACCCACACTTTTATGGCGTTGGATTTAATTGATGAATATCGCCTGACCGTCAATCCTGTTATCCTGGGCCAGGGTATGCCCGTATTTAAGGACTTCAAAAACCGGTCTGATCTTAAATTATTAAGCACAAAAACATTTGGCTCCGGTGTGCTTGCCCTGCACTACGAAACAAAACGGTAGAAAAAGAGTTTCTTAAGGTATCCGCTTATTCGACCATCTAGGTGTTGAGCGCATTGAACTGGAAAGGACCAGAGTGATTGAGTCCTCTGTTGTCACTCATCTGAAGTTCCGGGTTGTAAAGTAACCAGGAAAGGAGCATGAACAATGGATTGGAAGCTTGAAGTGGTGGTTGTTCCCGTCACGGACGTGGAACGGGCGAAGCGCTTCTACAGCCAGCAGGTCGGTTTCGTCGTTGACCACGATACCCAGGTCAATGATGAAATGCGCATCGTGCAACTGACACCGCCCGGTTCGGCCTGCTCAATCGTCGTGGGTACGGGCATCGTCGATATGTTGCCGGGGTCGGTGAAGGGCTTGCAACTCGTTGTATCCAACATCGAGGCCGCCCGGGCTGAATTGGCCGAGCGGGGCGTGGAGGTCAGCGCGATCCAGCACTACGAAGGCGCCGTTCTGGTTGATGGTCGCGGGGGTGACTGGAATTCGTTCATCTTCTTCAGCGATCCCGACGGCAACGGTTGGGTGGTGCAGGAACGCCCCACCCGGCCTTGACGTTACACCCCGGATCAGGCGTTCTTCCAAGCCTGATCTGGGGTATCAAAATATTCATCAAATGGAGGGAATGTGTCCCAAGAATATATAGAAATTCGCGGCGCCCACGAAAATAATCTCAAAAATGTGACTCGACTATTTTGACCTCAAAGAAGTTATCTGCAAACTGCAAGCTATGAGCGATGTGGGACTGGATTATTTGACCCTGGGCCAACCCCTAAGCACCTTGTCGGGTGGTGAATGTCAACGCATCAAACTGGCCAGCGAACTGCACAAAAAAGGCAGTATCTACGTCATGGACGAGCCAACCACCGGGTCCCGAAGGGGCAGTAAGGGCGGAAAAGTGATGTTTGAGGGCACACCCAAGCAACTTCTCAGCGCAGAGCGTTCGCTCACGAGCGCGTATTTGCGCAACTAACGCGGTTCCAAAAAATAACTATCCCCATCTCGTGAAACGTGATGCGTGATGATTTTATGCCTAAAACCCTTACGCATCACGTTTCAGAGCCGCAGGCCCCTTTGTGGCGCATCACACCAGCCAAATTTCAGCGTATTTATACTTCAAATCAGTATTGACAAATAAGAACAAAAGTTCTATAATCAACAACATTCAAATTCCGGGAAAAGGGGGTAGAAGAGATGTATGGATTAATCGGAAAGATGATCGCTGTGTCGGATCAGCGTGACGCGCTTATCTCAATCTTGCTTGAAGACGAGGGCCTAACAGTGATGCCAGGCTGTCTAAGTTATGTCGTCGCCAAGGATACGGCTGACGTGGATGCAATCTGGATTACTGAAGTCTGGGACAGCGAACAAAGCCACCGGGCGTCGCTCTCGCTGCCCGCCGTGCAGCAGGCCATCGCTCGCGGCAAACCATTAATCGCACGTTTTGACTATACTGTCGTAACAGAACCGGTGGGGGTCATGGACTGGTATCTGCTAACACCTAATAACTCCTAACGCATCAGACAATCAAAAGTGAACCTCATCTCCGGGCAAAGATGTTATCGAGCCGCCGCTTGGTGGTTCCAGATATAATCTCGTTCGTCTTTTAGAAGCAACAAGGACGAACATAAAGCACAAACAGGAGAAAATTATGGCTAAAGTACGTGTATTGGTAGGAACCCGCAAAGGCGCGTTTATTCTGACCTCGGATGAGAAGCGCGAAAAGTGGGACGTCAACGGACCTCATTTTGGAGGCTGGGAACTTTACCACCTTAAGGGATCACCCGCTGACCCGAACCGGTTGTATGCCTCGCAATCCAGCGGTTGGTTTGGGCAGTTAATCCAGCGTTCCGACGATGGCGGCCAAACCTGGGAGCCGGTGGGTAACGAATTTGGCTACGAAGGCGTCCCCGGTACCCACCAGTGGTATGACGGCACCCAGCATCCCTGGGAATTCAAGCGGGTCTGGTATCTCGAACCCTCGCCGACCGATCCGGATACCGTCTATGCCGGCGTGGAAGATGCCGCCCTGTTCCGCTCAAGCGATGGGGGGAAGACCTGGCAGGAACTTGCCGGGCTGCGCAGTGTCAAGGGCCATCTCTGGCAGCCGGGCGCCGGGGGAATGTGTCTGCACACCATCCTGCTGGATCCAAGCAACCCCAACCGGATTATTGTGGCCATCTCGGCTGCCGGCGCTTTCCGCACCGACGATGGCGGCGAGACCTGGCGGCCAATCAACCAGGGGCTAAAGTCCGGGTACGAACTGCCCGATCCCAACGCCGAGGTCGGCCACTGCGTTCACAATATCGCCATGCACCGATCTCGCCCGAATGTGTTGTTCATGCAGAAACACTGGGACGTTATGCGCAGCGACAACGCTGGCGAGTCGTGGGTTAAGGTCAGCGGTAACTTGCCCAGCGACTTTGGCTTCCCGATTGCCGTGCATGCCCACGAGCCGGAGACTATCTATGTTGTGCCCATCAAGAGCGACTCAGAGCACTATCCGCCTGAGGGGAAACTGCGCGTCTATCGCAGCCGGACGGGGGGGCATGAGTGGGAAGCGCTCACCGACGGGCTACCGCAAAGCCACTGTTATGTTAACGTACTGCGCAGCGCGATGGCAGTTGATACACTCGATTCGTGCGGCATCTATTTTGGTACCAGCGGCGGGCAAGTCTATGCCTCGACCAACAGCGGCGACACCTGGACACCCATTGTGCGTGATCTGCCGTCCGTGATGTCTGTTGAGGTTCAGGTGTTGCCGTGATCCGGGTGGTGCTGCCAACCCATCTGCGCACCCTGGCGCGTATTAAAGGCAAGATTGAACTTGAAGTTGAGGAACCGCTGACCCAACGCTCGGTGTTGGACGCCCTGGAAGCGAAATATCCAATGCTGCGAGGGACCATTCGTGACCACACTACTCAGGAACGACGTCCGTTTATCCGCTTTTTTGCCTGTGGCGAGGATTGGTCCCATGAGTCGCCGGATGCTCTGCTGCCGGAAGCCGTTGCGAAGGGCACAGAGCCTTTTTTGATTGTCGGGGCGCTGGCCGGCGGTTAATTTTTACGATAGCGCCTTCTGCCTTCCCTTACCGAGGTTGCCTTATGTCACAGCCTGAATATTCTCTTTATCCGGTTGGCTATATCCGTTCGCCGCT
>CAZRYD010000155.1:0-14916 GCA_964604225.1 uncultured Caldilineaceae bacterium | reverse complement strand
GGTCGCTGAGAATGACATCTACAGATCACTGAATCTGGATACCCTTTTCCACCATCGCAGTGCTGCCATCTTTCGCATATACAGTGGCACGCAAGATATAATCCCCCGGCTCAATCGGGTCGCCGTTGGGCCACTCGTTGCCATGCTCGGCAAAGTTCCAGATGCTGCAATCCGGCTCGCCGCCGCCGAAGGCACAATAGGCCGCGGTTTGTTCTGTCCGCTGGTGGACTTCGCCATTGGGGCCAATGATACGCATATCCACGCGGTCGATACCTGCCCCATCATTGACGCCGTCGGTAGAAGCAAAGACTTGAAACACCAGAGCATCGCTGATTACATCTGCGTCTGAGTGGGGGCCAGTCTGAACAACCTGAGCAGTTATGGTTGAGGGTTGGCTTGCCAGCGCTCCCTCAATCCTGAAATCAAAGTTCCAATTAGCCGGGTCGCCTTCTTTGGGTTGGATGGTGATTTGGGCGGTGTAATTGTCGTTCTCAATCAGTTGGTCGTTGTGCGGCTCCGGCCAGCGGTAGTTGCGCTCGGCAAAATTCCAGACATTGCAATTGGGTTCACCGCCGCCAAAAACACAGTAACCGGCGGTTTGCTCGGTGTGCTCGTGAACAATGATCCCCTGGCTGTTGATGATCTTGAAGTGCACATTGGCTATGCCAGCCCCATCTGTTAGCCCCTGGCGAATATCGTAGACAAGCACCCGAAAAACCATCCGATTGCGGAAGACAACATCGTTGGGGTTTAACTGGCCCTGAGTGTAGCCGGAGAAAACGACATAACCATCGATGTTTTTATTCCCACCGCCCGGTGGTTCTAAAATGACAAATTGCTCAGGGGTTGGTGAAGGGGTGGGTGTCGGCTGGGCAGGAGCCAACGTTGGCGTGTTGGTGGGGGTTGGCGGGGGAGGCACAGTGATGGGTGGGAGCGTGGTCGGGTCGACGTTACAGGTCACAAATTGGGGGTCGGCGCTGACCCAGCCAGTCTGATTATCTGGCGTTTGGACCTGGATCCACTGCCCGCCGGGGTAGCCGACGGCGCTAAAGCCTATCGGGTTAAGGGTCGTTCCTTGTCCAATGGCGGCAAGCGGCGGTTCATAAGCCACCCCCGGCCCGCTGCGCAGATTCAGCGAGGCCGCGACCACGGTACAAATAGCTTCAGCCGCGATAGGCATATCGGTAGGAGTTGGTTGAGGTATGTTCTCGGCCGGCGTAGCGACTGGCGCGGGGGTATCGGTTGGCAGGCTGGCGACGGGGCTTGATTCAGCTAGGGGTGTAGGCGTCGGCGTGGCAGTCTGTGGCGCGGTCACAGCTTCGGCGGTGAGGGTGGCAGCGGCGGCTTTTTCGACCGCTACTCGCGTGGCAACTAGGTCTGGCGTAGGGGTTGCGGCCGGCGTACAGGCAGCCAGACCTATAACCAGCCCAACCAGGCCAGCTGTGACATGAGTCAGGCGTTTGTTAATCATTGTTCTCCCTCCAAAGTACGGCGAGCTTGATCCGCCTTGTCGTGATAGGGTTGGCAGTAGGTTTCAATGACATTTCTCAGGAGTTTATCGGCGGGGTTGCCGCCTTGCCGGCTATCACCCTGGGCGATGCAGTTGGTGTAAGCAGCTTGAGCTTTTTGATATAAGGCGCTGCTGCCTGGTTTATCGCCCTGGTTTTGGCGGATGATGGCTTGCTGATTGTAAGCTACACCAAGAGCCAGGTAGATATGCCCCAGCGAACGCTGCTGCCTGGCCTCGGTCAGGGGCGGTAGGATGGCTTCCATCTCGCGGATAGTCCAGGCAAAATAGGTGTTGGCCTCGTCGTAAGCCTTGAGCTGAAAGTAGGCGTCGCCTTTGAGCTGATAGGCCACGGCCAGACCAAAACGGGCCTCAAGCTCCACCTGATCGCCGGGTAGTTTAGGAGCATTGGCTACGGCTTGCTGGTAATAGCTGATGGCTTGATCTAATTCTGCCCCGGCCAGCCGCTCTTGAGGTGACTGGCGCTGGGCTCGCTGAAAATAGACTCCACCCAAGCCCATAAAGGCTCTGGCATAATCGGGATTGCTGTCCAGCGCCTTTTTGAAGTAAGTTTCGGCCATTGCGCGGGCTGCCTCCGCCGAGTCAAACATCTTTTGCGCCTCTGGTTCGTTGCGGCTCAACAGCAGGGCTTCGCGACCCATAAAATAATACAAAATTTCTTTGCCCTGTCTTTTCTCGCCCCAATCTTTTAATTCCGGCTCGGCCTGTTGAAAGGTTTGCAGGGCCCGGGTGGTTTGACCGGCCAGGTCCCAGATGAAGCCGATGGTAAACCAGCGCAGCGCCCTGGCCCGCAGACTGACCTCCGGCTTGAGCGAGGCAATCAACACTGGATCGTCGGGGTTAAGAGGGATGGGGACTTCGATAGGCGCACCCAGTTGAAACGGACCTTTCAACTCATCAAGCTCGCCGGCTTCACCCGGCAGCGGCTTAATATAGAAAGTTGGCGTAAAATTGGCGGGATTTTGGTCGCCCAGGAGATTGCCGTAAATTACCAGGTTCGCTTTAACCCGCTCAGTCAGTTGAGCCGCCTCTTCATCATTGGCAATTAGGCCGATTTTGACATTTTTAGCCACCAACTCCGGGCCGTCGTGCCAGACCTGCACGTCAAACTCTTGGGGCAAGTTTTTATATTCATTTTGCAATTCGGTGAAAATCCATTGACCGAGTTGCTGTCCATCTGGGGAGGAGTGTAATTGTCCGTCGGCATCTTGTTGGCCAATTTCGGCTACGGCAATGTTGAAATCGCCGCTCATTTGTGAGGGCGTGGGGGTGGGCGCTGGCGTCGGGGTGGGGGTGGGCGCGACCAGCCGATAGGAGATGAAGCTGAGCAAACCGAGAACGCTGACGGCGACCAGAACCAAAGGCAGCGTCGGGATGGGGATGGTATTGGCTCGGCTGTAATCATGACTGACATTCAGGGGGGCCAGTTGCTCAAAAAGCTGCTCATCCGCGATATCGCCGGCTAAGCGTGACTCAACCAGCGCCAGGGCGGTCTGGTGATCCTCAATCTGGTTGAGCAGGTCAACCGGGGCGTTGCCGCCAAATTTGGCCTCGCGCTCCCGCAGAATATTCAAATCTTTTTGGAGGATTTTGAGGTATCGTTTCAGTTTGGTTTCGCTCAACGGTATCTACCTCAAGGAAATGGGTCAGGTTAGTCCCAGGTCAGGCTGGGCTAGACGTCGCCTTAGATTAAAAGAAGGGGGAATGGATGCAGATCAGCGTAGAAAAATTATAACACGGGCAGCGGGCAATTACAATTTACCCCAAATTTAAGGACTAGCCAACTCGGTCATGGTATCGCTGCGCGGTCCGGCTGCCGTTGCAGACCCATTTTGGGCGATTGTCGCTAATTCGGCAGCCCGGCTCTTGAGTCCCAGGGTCAGAAGAATCATTAGAATCGCTGCCAGGCCAATGACGCCGTAGGCGGAACTGTATCCGGCTACACCCCCGCCGAAACTGGCGGCGACGGCGCCTACCAGTGCCCCACTGGTCAACTGGCCAACGCCGGTAAAAATGGTGATAACCGCTTGTGCCGCGGCCCGGTCTGCAGTTGGCGCTTCGTTGAGCATAATGTAGCGGATCGGGGCGCCCAGCAGCGCGGACAAGCCCAGCCCAATGACCACGCCGGCCACAAAAAAGATGGTCCAGCTCTGCGGAAAAAAGCTCAATAAGAATATCCCCAGGGCGAGCAGGCTGGTGCCGGTGATGATGACTATTTTGGAGCCTGATTGATCCAACATGCGCCCAGAAACCGGCGCGCCGACCGCCAGCGCCAGGACGACTGGAATCAATAAAAAGCTGGCGGTTGAGTCGCTCACGGTAAAAGCGGCTATAGCCAGGGCCGGAATAAAAACAACGCCTGACTCGCCCAGGCCGGCGCCAAAAGAGAGCAAACTGGCCAGGGCCAATTGCCGCGAGCCAAACAAGCGCAGATGGAGAACCGGGTCGGCGGCTTGGCGCTCAAACAGGATAAATAGGGGCAACAGAATGAGGGCCAACGTAAGCGAAGGCCAGACCCGCAGCCCGGTGACGCTGGCCCAGAAGTGCTTGGTATCAATTTGGGTCAAGCCATAGGTGAGGAAACTCAACATTAAGGCTAAAATGAGCATGCCCGCCCAGTCAAAGGGGCGATGGGTTTTGGCCGGAGCGCTGGGCAAGAGCGAGGGGGCGACCAAGAGCACTGCCAGGGCAATCGGCAGATTGATAGCAAAAAGCCAGCGCCAGTGGGCCAGCAGCAACACCCCCCCCACAATTGGCCCAATAATAAAGGCCAGGCCAAAAACCGCGCCGATGAGTCCCAGGGCGCTGCCTCGCTTTTCGGGCGGGAAGGTGTCGCCAATGACGGCGGAAGCCACCGGAAAAATCCCCCCGGAGCCTAAGCCTTGAATGGCTCGGCCCACCAGGACAATGGTAAAAGAAGGGGCTATGGCCACCATCAAAGAACCCACAGCAAACAAAATAATATCAGCCAGGTACACCGAGCGCCGCCCCCAGATATCCGAGAGCTTGGCCATCAGCGGAGTCCCGATCAGATTGAAGAAGACATAGATCGTAAACAACCAGGTGACCGTTCGGTCATCTACGCCAAAGTAGTCGCGAATGGTTGGTAAGGCTGGGCCAACAATGGCAATATCCAGGGCTGCCATCAGCACGCCGACAAAGAGAACCGCCAGCAGCCGATTGCGTTTTTGATTGTCCATAATTTTAAGAAGTTCCTTATCCACAGCGATGGATTGATTTGTTTATGCTGGCGGCGTTAGGTTAAGGCGTCAGGGTGAGCAGAGCGATCCACAAGTAAATTTGCATGGCAATGGCGCTGCCCCACAGCAAATAAGCAGCCACTTTTTCCCAACGATAAACCAGACCGCCCAAAACTGTATTGACCAGGAGCACCGCTGCCCCGGCAAAGGGCAAGGTAAACAAGGCTGATTTGTCGGCGATACGGTCGGCCAGGCCAAAGGCGTTGAAATGGATGGGGAGCGAGCGAGGCAACTCGGAAAAAATCAGAGCAAGATACCCCAGTAAAGCCAGACAAGCTAACGCGCCCAGGCCAATAAGCCACCAGGTCAGCGGGTCGGCCAGCAGGGGATAGTTAAAGGGCCAACTGCGGCGCAGTCCGCTGGTCCACTGCTGGGTAGGGCCAAGCGCCTGGCGAGCCTGCCAGGCTTGGAGGAAGTGATCGGGGTGTTGGGGTGAAATGACGTAGGTTTGCTGGGGTGTGACGACCAATAGACTTTCAGCCAACGCAGCCGTTGCCAGAAATTTGAGCTGGCCGTATTCGGCCAATTCGCCCCAGCCAAAGCGCAAACCGGCCAGATTCAGCCCTCTGAATTTAGGGGAAGTTGACAGGGTTTTGCCGGGTACAATCTGTTGAATGCTTTCAAGGGGGATGAGGACTTGAGCCAAACCCCATTGAATGGCCAGGCCATTGCGGTTGAGGTGGTAATGCAGTCTAAAAGCAACAAGCGTCCAATACAGGGCCAGCCCCATTAGGCCCAAAACAAACAGGACTCCAACCCCCAGTTTGAAAATGTTTGATAGGTTGTCTTGGTTGGGTAGTAAATTAATGAGTATCACCGCGGCAGCGCAGGCGGCCAGCACGAGGCCCAACGAAACAAAACCACTGCGGGTAGGATAGGGTTGAAAATTCATAATGACAACCGGCCACCGCCCCATTCGATAGGCTGAGCTAAAAGCCCCCTATGGGCAGGGCAGGCCGGCGATCGGCGGCCAATTGAACTTTGGTGGACACGTCGTCTCGCGTCTCCTTGTTTCATAAATCCTCCAACTTCCAGCGTTTCAATTCTTCGGTGAAGCGGTAGGCCGTTATATCCAGATTGATCGGCGTGATGGAGATCAGGTTGTTGGCCAGGGCCCAGATGTCGGTGCCGTGGTCAGGGACACCGTGGGGAGGCAAGCCGCCAATCCAATAATAGGGGCGACCTCGCGGGTCCTGGCGGGCAACCAACTCATCCCGATAAAGGCGCTGGCCCAGCCGGGTCAGTTCAATCCCTTTGATCTGCTCCCAGGGAGCGCTGGGGATGTTGACATTGAGCAAGGTTTTAGCCGGCAAGCCGCGCTCCAACACCTTTTGGGCCAAGCGGGCGCAAAAGGCGGTGATCGGCGTATAATCAATTTCGGCTCGCTCCATGCGCAGGGCCTCGTCGCTAAAGCCGCGAGAGAGGGCCCGGTCCATTTCTTTTTCTTCAAAATCACGAGAGATGGCGATGGCGGGCAGCCCTTCAATGGTCGCTTCAACGGCTGCGGCGACGGTGCCGGAGTAAAAGACATCAAAGCCCAGGTTGGCGCCGTGATTGACGCCGGAGACCACCAAATCAGGCCGGCGGTCGATTACGCCGAGCAGAGCCAGGGCCACACAGTCGGGGGGCGGGGCCGTGGAGACAAAAGCACGACTGCCATCGGGTAGAGTCAGTGGATCGGCCCGCAGGGGTTTGTGCATGGTTTTGGGATGCCCGGAAGCGGACCAGTTGTGGTCGGGAGCAAAAACAAGTGTTTCGGCGACTGTATCCAGCGCTTTTTTGAGTGGGAACAGGGCCGGAGCATTGATACCGTCGTCATTGGTGATGAGGATGAGCATGATTTTCTTCTCTTACATCGTTATTCCGAGAATGAGGACTGGGATATCAATATCTGCAACACCCCGATGTTCCAAATCCCACACAAACTGCTCGAAGTAAGAAACTCCGGTTGACATGTCGTCGGCAAAATCTTTGACAGGTACAATTTCAACTCCCACATCAATCACATTCATTTTGTGGAAAATCGTCATCTTGGCGCATACGTTGTAAACCATAAAGGCATATTTGCCGAACTGGATTTCTACTCCCAGGCGGTTCTTTACAAAATCTATTTCTCGGAAAGCGCCCTTTGTGGTAGCGGTGGGGTTGTAGTCAAGAGTGTAATATTCAGTGGGATATTCACAATAGATTTTACATTTCTGCCAATGCCGAGCTTCAAATTCTTTTTTGAAAGCTTTGTTTAAAGACCCGGGTTTGTATAACACCTTTCCGGGCATAGTCTTTTCTTTGCTAAGTTTGGTTTTGTGTACTGTACTATCCACTGCGGCGATGGCTTGTTCTATTTCTTGAAGTTCGGAGTTGAATTTTGCCTCCATGATTTCTTTGCCGCCTTTGAAAGAATAGACGCCGGCGATAATCATTCGTAATCCTCTTTCTTTTCCAGGAGCCTTGGTTGGGGAAACTCTCGCCACTCGGTAGGGATTTGGGCTACCTTTTCACTCCCGGTGGGTACATGTACAGGTTTGCCTATAGGTCTGGTATGGAGTGTACCGTTGAAGTAAGCTTGAAGTCGATCACGGGCAATTTCAATATACTCAGCCTCTTTTTCGCTACCCATCGCTCGACGGTTATGCATGGTAGCAGCAATTAATGAAGTCCCTACCCCGGTGTACGGGTCAAAAACCCAATCACCTTCATTTGTTAGGGCCAGGACACATCTTTCTACAAGTTCGACAGGATATTGGCAAGGATGAGTTGTCTTTTCTGGGTGATTTGATTTTACGTTAGGAATATCCCAAAGACATTCTTCCCAATCTTTGGCTAACACCTCCCACACATCCGAGGGATTCTTCCCCATTGGATTGCCAGATGGCTTGCCTTTGTTGGGACCTTTATAATGGCGCTTACCAGGGTACTTTGAAGGCACCCGAACTGAGTCAAGATTGAAAATGTAGTTGTCACTTTTAGTAAACCATAGAATTGTCTCGTATCGGCCTGAAAACCGCTTTGAAGCGTGTAATCCGTGCCCAAAGTGCCAGATGATCCTATTTCGCAAGAAAAGATTAAGGCTTTTAAAGATGTCGTAGTAAAGAATATCTAGGGGATAGACTTCGCCATCTTCTACAAAGTTGCCCACTTGCCAACAGATGCTACCATCCTCCCTAAGCACTCGATAGAGTTCAATAATCACTTCAACCTGTGTTTCTAGGTACTTTTTAATCGAAACGCGGTCTTCGTAGTTTTTGCCCAAATTATAAGGAGGCGAAGTGATGATGAGTCTAACGGAGTTATCGGGTATTGTAGCAATAAACTCTCTTACATCACCGTGATAGAGGATTAAGTCAGCATCTTTATTAAAGCAATTCTCAATTTGTTTTGGCGCTTCAAAAAGTGGCAAGTTCATCATAAGATTACCCGCATCAACCAGGATAAGTTAATCGACGCTGCCAGGCAAAGGGCGCTCTTTGCCGGTAAATGGGCGGCAAAAGATAGCCCTGACTCTCATCGGCTGCCTCTTCTTCATCTTCCTTTTCCTCTTCTTTATGCTGGACGAGGATACGGATTGGTTCGGTTTTGGTTTCGTTGCCGGCTGAGTCATAGGCTACCACATGGATCAGGTGGGTTTCGGTGTAGCCCAGGGTAGTGCTGATAATGCTGAAGCCGCCGGAGTAGACTTTTTGATAGCCGATTAATTTCTCCGGGGCGTAGCCGACGGGCCAGTTGGCCAACTCGACCGGATCGGTGATGGTTTGGGTCACCGAGACTACTTCGGTCAGGGTGATATAGCCGCTTGGCACAAGCGTGCCATCCGGTTGAGTTATGGTGATGGTTTGGGTGATCGGCGCTTCTAAACGAGTAATCGGCGTGTCGGTCATCAC
This sequence comes from uncultured Caldilineaceae bacterium, assembly GCA_964604225.1. Lineage (GTDB taxonomy): Bacteria > Chloroflexota > Anaerolineae > 4572-78 > J111 > DSQQ01. The sequence goes on along the minus strand of CAZRYD010000155.1, from coordinate 6,250 downwards.
GATGTTCCAGCGTAAGGTATAGGGTGCGACGGTGCTTTCGCCAATCTTTTGGTCGTCCAGGAAAAATTCCACCCGATTCATCGAGAAATTATCGGTGGCGTCGGCCTGAATGTTGACCCACAGGTCGTCTTCTTTGACGTAAACTTTATCCGGTTCCGGGTTTAGCAACTCTACGGTGGGGAGGGTATTATCTACCGTAACCTGGACAGCTTTACGCTCGATCCCCTGATCGCCCTTGACCACCGTTAGTTGCAGGGTGTACAGCCCTTCTTCTTCGGCGGCTGTATCCCAGTACTCCAGCGGGCCATTCTCGACCTGATTGGAGTAATCCTGGCCCAACTGCCGCCATTCGGTTGGGTTTAAACCTTTGCCCACCTCCAGCCGGTACAGTTGGAAACTGTCGGCTTTGGCATTGCCGGTAATAACCTGGCTGCCTTTGATGTACTCGTAGGGGCGCGGGTTGATAATGGCGACCGGTCCCACATTGACCGCCGGGCCGGTGCTGTCGTCGTACTCCGTCGGTGGTTGAGGAATACCATTCTCGCGCACCCAATCGGCGGCGACGGGGGGATAGACTTCATACACGCGCTCTTCAACCTTTTCCGGCGGGGTGTAAACGGTGGCTAACTTGCCGTTTTCACGATTGATGCGGAAGACCTGATGGACATTATCTTTCTGGGTTGGTTCGGTGCCTTCCAGAAAAAGCTCGTTGACGGTGCCGGGGGTGTTTTCAGAGGGCAAGAGGCCGGAAACCGAGTCCACCCGCACATCCACCAGGCCGGGTGGGCGCTGCCAGGTTTCCACCGGCTTATCTTTGAGGTAATAGAGCATCACATCGTGCCAGATGGGAGCTGCGCCGGAGAGGCCGGTGACGTCTTTCATTTCCTCGTTGTTGTTATTGCCTACCCAGACGGTTGTAGCCAGTTGCGGCGTAAAGCCGACCGTCCAGTTATCTCTAAAGTTATTGGTAGTGCCGGTTTTGGCAGCGATGGGGCGGTCTTCAAAATCTTTTTTCAAGACGCTGTTGGCCCCAAAGCCAGGGGTACGGGCGTTGTTGTCGGATAAAATGTCGACCATCAAATAGGCCAGGGCTGGGTCAACAATCGGCTCGGTGGTGGGTTGTTTGTACTCGTAAATGACATTGCCTGCTTTGTCTTCAATCCGCAGGATTGAGACCGGGTCGAGCGTGCGGTGGCCGGGACGGCGGTCAACTTCTGGCACTGACTGACCGGCCATGGTTCCCAGATTAGCCAAAACACTATAGGCATAAGCCATATCCAGGGGTTTAACTTCGCCGCCGCCCAAAGTAAGCGCCAGGCCGTAGTAATCCTGATTAAGGGTCGTAATACCCATACGGTGGGCGGTAGCGATGACATTCTTAACACCTGCCTTGCTCAAGGCCCAGACCGCCGGGATGTTGTAGCTGCTGGCCAGGGCCGTACGCACACGCACCGGGCCGTGATATTTACCCTGGCCGGTCGGATCGTAATTTTCCGGTACGTAGGGCGGATTCGGATCGTCAGGGAAGGATTGGCGGACATCCATTACCATTGTGGCGGCATTGTAAACGCCTTGTGAGAAAAGGGTCATGTAGTTGAAGGGTTTAAATGACGAACCGGGTTGACGGCCCGGATCGGCCGTGCAAACGTTGACATTACCGTCGTTCTCTTCATCCCAATAATCCACACTGCCGACCATAGCCAGGATTTCGCCGGTTTTGGGGCGAATGGAAACCACACAGGCGTTGCTGGCGTTATGCTCCTCATCTTTAAGCTCTTTCACGTGAGCGGCGGCAATTTCTTGGGCTTTGTTATTCAGGTCCAGGTCGAGGGTGGTATAAACTTTTAGCCCCCCCCGGTAAATCATTTCCGGGTCGGTGATGTTGTAGCGTTGGGGCGAGCGCTCAAGTTCTTTACGCACATACACGGCAAAGTGCGGGGCAATGATATCGAAGCGATCTTCAGTTTTATCTCTAATTTTGATCGATTCATTAGCAATTTGTTCGGCTTCTGCAGCCGTAATCGCGCCTTCCTCGACCATCCGGTTCAGTGTAATACGCTGGCGATTTTTGGCTATATCCGGGTTATCAATGGGGTTGTAATAAGGGTTTTGCGGAATTGCTGCCAGCATGGCACATTCTGCTTTGGAGAGGGCGCTGGCCGGTTTATCGAAATAAACCCGGGCCGCCGCATCGATCCCATAAGCCAGGTTAAAGTAGCCGTTTGTATTAAAATACCATTCCAGAATCTGATCTTTACTAAACCGACGCGTAATCTCGGAGGCCAAAATGACTTCTTTAACCTTGCGGGTGTAAGAAAGTTGGGTGCGTTCTTCTTCGTCAATCAAAATGTTTTTGATGAGCTGTTGGGTAATCGAACTGCCCCCTTGAATCCGTTCCCCCCGCAGATTTTGCACAAAGGCGCGAGCAATACCTTCCGGGTCGAAGCCGGGGTTATTGTAGAAGTTTTTATCCTCCAATATTATGGTAGACTCGCGACAAAATTCGGGAATTTCACTCAGTTTAACGTAGCTGCGGTCGCCCCGCAGCGGGTCGAAAATTTCATAAAGCAGGGTTTTGCCGGTACGCTCGTAAATTTTGGTTGTTTCAAAATCTTCCTGTTGAGTTTCTATAGCGGTCGGGTCCGGTAGTTGCCGGGCAAAACTATCATAAACGGCATAGGCTGAACCGACGCCGGTGAGAATAACCCCCACAATGGCGGCCACTGCAACAGCCGCCACAGCAATTAAAAAATTGAGAAAATACAGCAGAATTTTCGGTTTTTGTTCCCACAGTCGGCGGCGGCGGCGGCGGGTAATCATCACTTTGCGACTGGTTTGCATAAGGTTACATCCTGCTCCTTCTTATAACGAAGCGTCATGTTAGCAGAAAGGGAGAGGTTGGGCAAGTCGATGCGTTTGGAGGTTTTTATTAACTTGGCCAGCCTGGAGCTCTCACTATTGTTAAAAATTTAACAGAATATTCGGCGGCTGAGTTTACACCCTGTTTTCGATGTGGTAGAATAAATAACGTTAGCGGAGGCCTGAATGTCGAAATTTAAAATCCTTTGTGTGGAAGACAATCCCGATACGCAGCGAATGTTGAGTTTTCTGCTAACTCAAGCTGGCTATGAGGTCATCACCGCCGATGATGGATTTCAAGGTATTCAGAAAGCCAAAGCCTGGCGGCCTGCTTTGATTTTGATGGATATGATGATGCCACGGATGAGCGGCGTAGAGGCCGTCAAGCGGCTGCGAAAATTAAAAGTAACCAAAGATATTCCTATTTTGATGCTGTCGGCTTATCAAGAACAGGCCCTCATCGATGAAGCCATCCAGGCCGGGGCCGACGATTATCTGATAAAAACGGTGCTGCCCGAAGATTTAACCGATATTATTGACCGGTATTTGGAAGTTGGCTCGGCCGTGTTATCCAGGCGAGCGATCAGACTGCGTGATGACGCGCCGGAGTAGTGACTGAGCCGGCACAATGATAAGAGCGTGTTTCTTAAATCGTTTTGCTCACCATTTTAGAGGCAGAAACCCGGTTTTTAAGCCTTAAGATGGGTGCCTTTTTGCCTAAAACGGCGTTAAACTATTGCCAAAAAACCGGGTTTCTCATTTAAGAAACAGGTTCTAAGACCGCAGAGGTGTCCTTAGCCAAGCTCTCTGCGGTCTTTTTCTTTTAGCTGATTAAAATGATTTTGAAATGAAAAATAAGCAACGCTCAACCGTCGCCTGGACAATGTTCTGGCCGCTGGCGTTAGATTTTCTCAATAACCAGCAAATGAGACAGGCCAAAATATCGCAGCGGAGTTTGTTCCAGGGCATAAGTCATTTGTCGCAGTAGCCGGCCCAGCGCCGGGCGGCGAGCGACGAGGTTATCATAGCCGGGATAGATTTGGGTGTGCCTAATCACGGCGACGGGTAGGTGGACAATCAACTTGCGTAAATCTGCTACTGTATAGGCCCGCACATGCGGGGCCAGCTTATTACGAAGTGAATCGGGCAGGTAGTTGATGAGCGGTGTATTGCCAAAATGATAGCTCCCCCGCCAGTAATGGCCGTGAGTTTCAAAAGGATAAAGCCGATTGGGGCAGAAGATAATGGCTCGCCCGGCTTTTTTTAGCACGCGGACCATCTCGGCCATCGCCAGGGCATCATTTTGTACATGCTCGATGACCTCATGGCTGAGGATGAGATCAAAATAGCCGGAAGGATAAGGCAAATATTCTCCGGCGGCGACGTTGACCAGGGGCGAATAAGCGTAGCTGTCGCCAACCCGCTCCGGCTCGATATCCAGCCCGACTACGTAGGGCGTAAATTGCCGCAAGGCCCGGACATACAGGCCCACGCCGCAGCCATCCACCAGCACTCGGCTCTCCGCCGCCAGCCGCTCCCCGGCCACTGCTCGAATCATCGCCAGTCGCCGGTCTTGTCCTGCCCGCCAAACCAGGCTGGGCACGCCGCGCTCGTCGGCTTTGTTGTAGGTTTGGGCAGTGGTCATTTCGATTTCTCTGGTCACCTGTTTATTTGACCCCCACATGCAACGCTACTGTGCTGAACATCAACATCGTATAGCGGATGTCATGCAGGCCGGCCTTTTCCATTTCGGCTTTGAGTTCCTCTGGGCGCAGAAAAACTTCGGCGGAGGCTGGCAAGTAACTATAGGCTTCGCGCTGGCCGCTGACCAGACCGCCGATAAGCGGCACCACCCGGTGAAAGTAAAGACGGAACAGGCGGCCGAACAAAGTATCCGCTGGGCGCGGGATTTCCAAAATCAGTACCCGCCCTCCCGGCTTACAGACTCGCCGCTGCTCGGCCAGGGCTAAGGGGACGCTGGTAACGTTACGCAGCAAAAAACCGCTGGCGACCGCGTCAAAGGTATTATCGGGAAAGGGCAGATGTAGGGTGTCTGCTCCGCTCCAGTTTAGATTGTGGACCATTTGACTGAAAGGACTGGATTTTGGGCTCCGTCGCTCCTCCGCCCCTCTGCTCCCCTGCTCCCCTGCCGCTCTCCGCCGGGCCTCTCGCAGCATCGGCAAAGTAAAATCCGCGCCGATCACCTGGCTCAAGCCGGGCTGCTGGTGCAGCGCTTCAAAAGCAATGTCGCCGGTGCCGGTGGCGATGTCCAGCAGCTTGCCACCCGGTGGTAGTTGAGCTTGTTGAATCAATAACTTGCGCCAGCGTTTATCCTGCCCGCCGGTCATCAGCCGGTTCATCGTATCGTAGCGATGGGCAATGCGGGCAAACATGGTGTTGACGTAGTGGTGTTTTTCGGCGGAAGAGTTGAAAGTCATGGGGGCAATTATTAAGGGTCAATGATTAATTGTCAATTTTTGTAACCGGGAAAACAAAAAAGCTCCCGAGACCCGGGAGCTTTTAGGGTGAGCAATTTTTGATTGAGTTAATTGCCCAACTTGGGGTAAATCATCCCGCCAATGGAACTGAACAGGCCGGAAACCAGCGAGCCGATAACCCCGTACACCAGCAGCGCCCCAGAGACGCGCCCGGCCAGGGCGATCACCTGAGGGGTGAAGCCGTAGTTCACCAGGCTGCCTAATTGATCGGGGGGAAATTGGGCAGCCACGTTCTGGCCGAAATTCACCATAAGCACGCCAAAAGCGGCCATGGCCATAGCTACAATCCCGCCAATAACCCCGGCCCAAAACCCGGCCATCCAGCCGACTTTGCCGCCTTGGTGACTGTTTTGAACATTATCGCCGGCAAAAATACCGACCAACAAACCCGTGGTCAGCCAAACGACGAGAAAACCGGGAATGACCAGACAGGCCAGGAACTCAAAAGGCACCAGGCTAATCAACATCAAAAGTAAAATACCAAACCCGCCAATCAAGCCTGCTTTTAGGCTGGATGAAACGGTTGAGCCGGGCTGCTGATTTCTTCTGAGGGTGCGCCGGCGACGTGGCGACGAGACAAATTCAGCCTGTCGTCGTTGTGTTGTTGCGGTCATCTTAACCTTCCTCCAAATGTTTAGTTGCTCATTGTTCCCAGAGCAAGCCAGAATTGCTAGCTACTAAGGCGATTATAGCATGATGGCTTACGGCTTGGCAACTCTTAGTACGCGATTTAGCCTACGCAATCCCTACGCTATTTTGTGCAAAACAGTTAAGAAGTAGCCAGAAGTCAATAGCCAGAAAAAGCTAAGATCTGCTATTGACTGCTGGCTACTGCTGGCAAAGGGCCTGTCCCAAATTTTAGGAAAGGGGGGGATGAGCTAAAATAGCGTTTC
>CAZRYD010000154.1:0-14919 GCA_964604225.1 uncultured Caldilineaceae bacterium | reverse complement strand
ACTAAAGAGTCGTCCGTAATTAACTTTTTCCAAGACCCTAAAGGCCTCTGAGACCTTTAGGGTCTTTATTTTTGGACAAGTACTTACAATGCGTGCGGCGGAGGAAGTTGGATGGTAAAGGTGCTGCCTTGTCCCGGCGTGCCCTGGCTCGTTGCCTTGATTTGACCGCCGTGAGCCTCCACAATGGCCCGGGCGATAGCCAATCCCAGGCCGGCCCCACCCCGGTCGCGGCTGCGCGCCGGGTCGGTGCGATAGAAGCGGTCAAAAACGTGGGGCAGATGTTCCGTTGGAATGCCATCGCCGGTATCAGACACGGCCAGGTGCAGGGTTTCAGGTTTGGTCTCAAGGCCGATGGTAATCTGCCCCCCGGCCGGGGTATGGCGTAAGGCATTGGCTAATAGATTCTGCAACACCTGGTTTAAACGGGCCTGGTCAACTTGCAATGAGACTGAATTCGGCGGTAGATTGGTGTTCAGGGTCACGCCCTTTTCCTCAGCGCCGGGCCGGAAGCTTTCCACCGTAGTCCTGACAAGTTGGGTCAAATCGGTATTTTGCAGATCAAGCGGGAGCTGTCTGGCCTCAGCCTGGGCTAGTTCGTGTAGGTCATTGACCAGGCGGTTCAGAAAGCGGGTGTGCTCATACAGATTGGCTATTTCCGTCTGATCCAACGGATAGACTTCGTCCAGGATGGCGCGCAAGTTGGCCTGCAACACGGCGAGGGGGGTGCGTAATTCGTGGGCCACATCAGCCAGCAAGTTACGGCGTAATTGTTCGGCTTGCTCCAAATCGGCGGCCATCTCGTTAAAGGCCCGGGAGACGGCGATCACTTCGTCGCTGCCTTTTTCTTCGACCCGTTGACTGAGGTTACGCGCGCCGATCGCTTTGGCGGCTTCGGCCAGCTTTCTGAGCGGGGCGGTTAAGTAGCGACTCATGACCACCCCAAAAACAATGCCGCTTAATCCGCCCACAGCCGCTATCGACAGTAGGGCGTCAACCAAAATTTTCTCAAAAGCCGAGCGGCGGCGATCAAGTATGGTTGCCTCTGGCAGCGGAGCCAAACCCAGATAACCGACCGTTTGTTGGTCGACCTGAATGGGCAAAATTAAAGCGGGATTTGTCTGGCTGAGCGGCTGGCCCACCTTCTCCGGCTGGACGTGATAGAACACGTTGTCTTGGCTGTCGGCCAGGGAGAAAGCCATTTCAGGCCGACGATAAACCGCCTGGGCCGCTTGCAGCATCGGCTCGACTCCGGCCCAGCTTTGATGCGCCTGATAGTAGTTAGCCAGTTGCTCAACCAGGCCACCGGGCTGCTGTAAAAACCGGGTGGTGAAGCTGTGAGGATCATCGGCTTGTTCTAAAACGAGGCTGGTGGTGACCACAATTAAGACTGCTACCAAGACCATGCCGGTAAAAGCTAAGCTCAAACGGACCCATAATTTGTTCATCGTTTTATGTCTCTGCTATGGCGGACCCACCAGGCGATAACCAACCCCATAGACAGTTTGAATGTAGCCGGCTTGTTTGGGGTTGGGTTCAATCTTTTGGCGCAGGTTCCGCATGTGGCTGTCCAGCGTTCGCTCCGAGCCTTCGTATTCATAGCCAATGGCCTGCTCGATCAACTCGCTGCGGGTAAAAACATAGCCAGGATTTTCCAACAGGGTTTTAAGCAGGTTATATTCCGTAGCGGTCAGGTCAACCGGCCGGCCCTGCATCATCACCTCGCGCCGATCCAAATCCATCATCAAATCAGCCAGTTGCAAAACCTGATGTTGTTTGGGGTTAGTGCCCCCTTGACTGCGGCGCAGAACCGAGCGAACCCGGGCCACCACTTCGCGGGGATTGAAGGGTTTGGTGATGTAGTCATCGGCCCCCAGTTCCAGGCCGATAATTTTCTCGGTGTCGTCGGTGCGAGCGGTCAACATGATGATGGGTGTAGCGGCCAGAATCGGGTCAGCTCGGACCAGTTTGGTGATGTCCCAACCATCCTGATCCGGCAGCATCAAATCAAGTACCACCAGGATCGGGCGGTCGTGCCGCAGCACCCGCAGCGCTGTCTCGCCATCGTACGCGGTCAGCACTTGAAAGCCGGCTTTCTCCAGATATGCCCGGACCACCCGTACCAGGTCCTTGTCGTCATCGACGACCAGGATTTGTTGAACGTTTGTTGGTGATGGCATGATCTTCTCCGCACAGAGATAAACCTCAGGCTGAGTTTAACTCTTTATTTCTAATAAAGCCACTGTCTTTCGTTAATTAGCGCCACGATAGCATCCGCTCGTCCACGCCCTGGTATTGCAAAGGTATCCCGGCCAACTGCTCCGGGGGGAATAGCGGCCGCTGATTGCTGCCGTCGGCGTTCATCACCCAGATTTCCCACTGGCCGGTCCGGTCGGTTAAAAAAGCGATCTGGCGGCCATCGGGCGACCAGGTGGGCGCGGCATTGTTGTAAGAGTGGGCCTTTTGGCCGCTGAGTTCCTGCTGCATCCAGGTCAGATAAGAGGTTTGGGTCAGGCGGACATCCCCGCTGCCGTCGGCATTGAGTACGTGCACTTCCCAATGGTCATCCTGCCGGTAGCTGACGGCCAGCTTGCTCCCATCGGGTGAGAAGATGGGGGAGCGCTGCTGCACGTCGGTGGTCAGGGCTGAGGTGACACCCTGGTGCAGGTCTAGACTAACCAGACCCCACAGCCCATGATAGACAATTCGCCCTGGGTTGAGTGGATCCCAGGCCGGTGAGATCGAGTGGGTATCATAATTTAAATCTTGAGACTGTCCGGTGGCCACATTGATCTCTCGCATGCCCCAATTAGGATTGGGTAAAAGGGTATAACAATAGACGATATCAGCCTTGCCTTCTCGCTTGATGGTAATATCTGTTGCCCCCCGGGGCGGCCGCTGGCCGCTGCATTTGCGTTCGGTCCTCAGGTGCTCGCCATAGGTCATGCTCAGGATAATTTGGGTTCCATCAGGTGACCAGGTGGGTGATTTGGGCTGGTAGATATTTTCGGCGACCTTGCGCTCACCGCTGCCATCCACATTAATTACCCACAGGCTGCCCAGCGCCCCGATTTGAGGGTTATCCCAACGGGTGTAGGCCAGCCACTGCCCGGCGGGCGAGAGAGCCGGATCCAGGCCAGTGGTCAGGTAGCGTAAATTGCTGCCGTCAGGCTGGATAGCGTAAATCGGCCCGCCGCTGGTGGTCTGAAAGACCAGTGTTCCTGACGCTTGAGGATTAGCCGGAGTGAACTGGGAGGTGGGAGCGGTTGACGCTGCCGGGGTAAGGGGAACGGCGGTCGAGAATCCCGGCGTGATCGAGACGTAAGCCGGCCCGCCGCTGACCCAACCGGTCTGGCCGTTGAGCAGTTGGACCTGCCACCAGCCGCTGGCAGGGTCATTGCTGACGACAGCCAGGGTATCGCCTGCGCTCAACTTGGCAAAGGCGGGATAGGTTAAGCCGGGGCCGCTGCGCACGTTGAGTGTTGCTGCGACCACCGTTAAGATTGTGCCATCATTACCTTGAGCGGCCGCACTGGGGACAAAGACGATCCCGCTGACCAGCAGCAACAGGATTGGCAAGTAGACCCTGGCTGTTTTTACGGTTGGCAAATTTATCAATTTACTCATCACTACTATATCCTCAATGTCATTAGAGAGACCTGACAGGTTTCTGAAACCTGTCAGGTCTTAGTCGGATTCGATGCTTTAATCAGTTAGAATGTTATTGTGGTGGACGACCGCCGCCACCACCACCAAAAAATCCTCTAGGTTGATTAGAATTATTCTGAGCGTTGAGATTTGAAGCAACACTGCCAACTACCTTATCACCGGCTTGCAGTTCATCCGATTGGACCACGGTCCACTCTCCCTGGGAGGTGCCGGGAGTAACCTTGACCCGCACCCGCTGATCACCTCGGACGACGGCCACAGTTTTTTCACCTTCAAACTCGACCAGGCTATTGCTTGGCACCAACCATTGCGTTTGGGAGGAGTCGCCCACCAGCGTGGTTACCGCCGTCATGCCGGGCCGAACTCCATCCAGGTTAAGGTTGTTGAGCCGAATGGTGACGGGATAGTTGACCACTCCACTTTCAGAGGCGCTGGCCGGGGTAATCCGGCTAACCGCCCCACTAAACTCCTGGTCCGGCATAGCATCAATGGTGATTTTAGCCGCTTGCCCCACATGCACCTTGCGGATGTCGACTTCGGCCACGTTCACGGTCAATTCCAGAGCGGTTAAGTCGGCCAGGTTCACCGCATCGAGGCCGCTAGTTGCCTGCTGTCCTACCCCCACATTGACGGCTAAAATGGTTCCGCTGATGGGCGACTTGAGTTGGCTTCGGTCCAGGTTGGTTTGGGCTTCTTCCAGCGAGAGTTTAGCCTGTTCCAGCGCCAATTCAGCCTCGCGCCGCTCGGCCTCGGTGGGGCCGTTGACCAGAGCGGCCAAGGTGGCTTTAGCGCTGGCTACTTGAGCTTCCGCATCGGCCAGTTGAGCTTTGGTCGGTTGTAAATCATCAAACTGAGATTGCGCCGTTTTGATAGCGTTCAGCGCGTTTTGCAAGTCGGATTGGATGGCTGGCTTGGTGGCCTCCTCGTAGGCTGCTTTGGCCGTATCGTAATCGATGGTGGCGTTTTGCAAATCGATGGCCTGTTGGGTTGAGCCGATATTACTTTGAAAAGCGATCTTATTATAAGCTTCCTGGGCATTTTGCAGGGTAATGGCGGCTTTATGGAAGGCGGCAGCCAACTGCGTCTTTTGCGCCTCATCGGGCCCGGCTAACAGCTCCTGGTACTTGGCCTGGGCTGCGGCCAGCGCCGTTTTGGCCGCGGCTAATTTGGTCGCATCTGGCCCGGCTTGCAACTCGGCCCGGCTTGCCTGGACTGAAACCAGGCCGGCTTGAGCAGCAGCAATGTCTTCCGGCTTGGCCGGTTGGACCAACTTGTCTAGAGCCGCCTGGCTGCTGGCCACATTCAACTGGGCCTGCTGCACCGCTCGTTCCAAATCAGTGGTATCGAGGGAGAGCAGCAAATCGCCGGGTTTAACGTTGTCGCCGGGGGCAACAGCGATCTGGTTGATAATACCGTTGACTTGTAGGACCGCTGATAACTGGCTAACCAGAGCAATGTTACCCGCAGCACTAACTTGGTTAATATCGGCGGCGGGCCGAATGGCAACGGTATCGGTGGCGGCGGTGGTGCGAGCCTGGGCGGTAGGGGGCCAGCCGATTAAGGAGGCCAGTTGCGTACGGAAATAGAACCCGACTCCCAGCACGACCACGATTACGGCCAGTAAAATCCATAAATTTTTATTCTTCATGAGTGTTATCTCCGGGCAAGTATGGGAAAACTTATAGTTTGCAATTTAAATTATTCAGAACGCAAGGCTTCGATAGGGTCAAGCTGGGTGGCTCGCAGGGCCGGGTAAATGCCAAAGATCAGGCCGGCCAGCAGGCTAAAGCCAAGCGCCAGGGCCAGGGAGTCGGGTTGAATTAGCACCTGAAAGGTAAAGGAAGGTATGCTGGCTAAAAGTGCGGCTAAGCCGTAAGCCAGGCCGACCCCAATCAGGCCGCCAAAAAAACAAAGCACCAGAGCTTCAATTAAGAATTGCAAGAGAATGTCGTTATCGTGCGCTCCGATAGCCTTGCGCAGGCCGATTTCACGCGTGCGCTCCGTTACCGAAACCAGCATGATATTCATAATGCCAATCCCACCGACCAAGAGGCTGATGGCCCCAATGGCCCCCAGGAAGATGGTCAAGGTTTGGGAAATATCGGAGGCGGTTTCCAACAAACTGGCCTGGTTAAAAATGTTAAAATCATTGGTTGCATCGACTTTGAGGTTGTGCTGCAGTCGTAAGGTGGTTTCGATTTGTCGTTGGGCTGCATCGATCTGATCCGCGCTGACCACCTGGATGTTAATGTTAGATATGGTGTACTCGCCCCGGTAGCGGGGGGCGTTAAACAGCAAGCCCTGAGCTACACCGATAGGGACAAAAGCCTGCTCATCGGGTCTGTTGCGGCCAAAACCGCCAATTTCTTTCAAAATACCCACCACCTGAAACGGCTGGCCATTAATCCGCACGGTCAGGCCGACCGGGTCTTCAGCCCCGAATAGCTCACTGACTACTTCTGAACCCAGCACCGTGACCTGACTTTGGTTGGTAATTTCAGCTTGAGTCAGTAAGCGACCGGAGGCAATTTCCAGGTTGCGCACCGTAGGATAATCGGCGGTAATGCCTACAACCGTATATTGATTATTGGTATGACCAGAGACCAGGCGGGCGTTGGCAGAATAATCTGGAGCAACCAGGGCTAAACTCGGGTGCAATTCACGGTCAAGCAGGGCATTGGCATCGCCCAGGGTGAGGGTTTGGGCGGAGCCGGCTCCGCCCCCCAATCCACCCGTGTTGCTGGCGCCAGGATTGATAGTCAGCAAGTTAGTCCCCTGGCTCTCAATCCGGGCGGTGATATTGGCGGCGGCGCCCCGCCCGATGCCCATCGTGGTCAAGACGGCGGCAACGCCAATAATAATACCCAGCATGGTGAGAATAGCCCGCATTTTGTGGGCCACAATACTTTCGACGGCAACTTGAAAATATTTAATGGCTTTCATAGGCAGCCTCCAGCATCGGTTCTACCAATTGATGACCATTGCGTTTATCTGTAACGATCAGCCCGTCACTCAAAATCACGGTTCGTTCGGCGCGTTGGGCCACACGGGGATCGTGGGTCACCATAATGACGGTCAACCCTTGGCCGTGCAACTCATCAAAGAGGTCCATTACCTCGGCTCCGGTTTTGGTATCAAGCGCCCCGGTCGGCTCGTCGGCCAGCAGCAAACTGGGGTGATTGACCAGGGCGCGGGCAATGGCGACCCGCTGCTGCTGCCCGCCGGACAGCTCATCCGGGCGGTGATTGGCCCGGTCGGCCAGCCCGACGCGCTCTAGCGCGGTCATGGCTTGCTCTCGCCGCTGTCGTCCAGGGGTACCGGCGTAGAAGAGGGGCAGCTCTACCTGGCGACGCGCGTTGACCCGAGCCAACAAATTGAATTGCTGAAAGACAAAGCCGATCTCGCGGTTGCGCAGGTCGGCCAGTTGGTTCTTGCTCAGTGTGCTGGACTCGGCCCCCCGAACTTTGTAACTGCCGCTGGTGGGCCGGTCGAGCAGGCCGATCATATGCATCAGGGTGCTTTTGCCCGACCCACTGGCCCCCATAACAGCCACATACTCGCCCGCTTGCACCTCCAGTGAGACACCTCGCAGGGCATGCACCTGGATGCCGCCCATCTGGTAAACTTTAGTCATCTCGTCAATGTGAATGAGCGGTACAGTTTGACCGTTTGTCGTCATAAACTTAACCTGCATTGCTAGAGTCGTTATCCAACTGAATGTTGGCCGGAGTTGACGGGGCGTCGGCTGGAGCCGGGGGCGCATCGACCGGCACAGCTACCGGCCGAGTTGGCTGCCAGCGGCGATACAAGAAGATGGTCAGGCTAAACATTAAAGCCAGGAGCGCCAAGCCAAGCAAACCTCTGATCAGACCGCCGATAAGGAAGAAGGGCGTAATAAGCAGCCCAAAGGGGCGACCACGCTCCGGCTCAAAACGCTGATTAAAAGGCCGGCTTGCCAATGGCCCAAAGCTTGAGTTAAGGGTTGGGTGATCCAGCACGCCCCGGTCGGGTATACCGTCCCCGTTATCGTCTAGCAGGCGGACTGTCAACTGGCCGGCCTCAGCTCCGGCTCTTTTGCCTCGTTCAAAGTTGCGCTCAAAGGCTGTCCCGGCTGGCAGATCAACCATGCCCCGGTCTGGCACGCCATCCTTATTATCATCTATCAAGCGGACTTCCAATTGACGCGCCACCCCCGGTCTCTGGCTGAACGCTCTGGGCGTCCAGTTGCGGCCAGCGATAAACCAGCCCAGCCCAACCACAACGACCACGACTCCGACAATGACGAGGCCTATCACAAATTTCCACATCTTTGACATATTTGTACCCTATAATTTTCCATTCCTGCTGATCTTATAAAGCAGTTCCAAGATTTACCTGTCCTAAAGGATACCCTTGCGGTATACCAGGCACTGTGTAAATCATCCAAGCAAACTTTCAAACCGGCTTTACTCATCAACCAACTTTTGAAGCAGGCCCAGCAAAAACCATAACCCGCCGATGAGGACCGCGCCACCTACCAGGCACACCCCACCGAACAGGGCCGCGCTGCCGCCCCAAATCAGGCCAATCAAGCCGGTGCCAATACCGACCAGGGCCACTATCACCAGCAGAACCAGCCTTCTCTCTTCAAGACGGCGCGTTTTTCGATAATCGGTCGGAAGTGGTTTGTCCGGCATGCCTATGTCTCTTGTGTGTCAACAATCAAGTATACCCGACAATTGTGCAGATTTTGTGCAGAACCGCCTCAAAAGTTATCGAAATTAATTTGAGCTTGGGCCGGAGTCCGGCAGGGACGCTGTAAAAAAGGCGATTCAGCGGGATACCGGGCTTGGCTGCGACTGAAGTTTGGGGCGAACATGCCACCTTTATTTTTGGTATCCCCTCGTGGTATGTATAATGCAGTTAACTTTATCTGTCTGCCCTTTATAATTTACTTCGTTGTCCGTAGTTATTACCGGAGGCGGATAGGACTCGTGGCAGGCTGTACCAAAAACAGAGACCTGGAGTTGCTATGAGCAGCCGTAGATCAAAGAAACAACCTGCAGCAACCATCCCTTATCGTGCTGCGGAGGAATTGTATCAAGCCCTCCTTGAACAGGCTGTCGATGGCATCTTTATCGCCGATGCTCAAGGGTGCTATGTTGAAGTTAACCGGTGCGGCTGCGAGATGCTGGGCTACACCCGTGAGGAAATGTTAGACCTCTCCATGGCGGACTTGATCCCAGCCGAAGACCTGGCGCACGATCCGCTGTACCTGGATGACTTGCGGGCCGGTAAAACCGCGCTCAAGGAACGCCGGTTGCGCACTAAAGATGGCCGCTTGCTGCCGGTGGAAATCAGCGCGCGGATGCTTTCGGACGGCAGCTTACTAGGGATGGTACGCGACATTACCGAGCGCAAGCGGGTAGAGCAAAACATCACCCTGATGAACTTCGCTCTGGATAATGTACACGAGGCTGCCCTTTTGATTGACGAAAACGCACGTTTCTATTACCTCAACGAAGAGGCCTGCCACGTCCTGGGATATACCCGCGCTGAACTACTCGGCCTGAGTGTGGCCGATATCGACCCCGACTTTCCATTGGAGCGCTGGTCTGACCATTGGAACGACCTCAAAACGCAGCATTCGCTCATTTTCGAAGGCCGCCATAAGGACAAGGATGGCCGTATTTTCCCCGTCGAGATCAATGCCAATTATTTCGAGTATGACGGCCGGGGCTACAACCTGGCCTTGGTCCGCGACATCAGCGAGCGCAAGCAGGCAGAGAAGGAGCATCTGGCCCATCTGCGCTTCTTTGAAAGTATGGATCAAGTCAACCGGGCTATCCAGGGGACGAATAATCTGGAGCAGATGATGCGCGCTGTGCTCGACACGCTGCTTTTGATCTTCAATTGCGACCGAGCCTGGCTGGTCTATCCCTGCGACCCGGAGTCTGCTACGTGGCAAGTACCGATGGAACGCACCCGGCCGGAATATCCCGGTGTTCTCCCGATAGGGGTTGAACTGCCTTTGGAGCCGCTTGGCGCTGAAGTGTTTCGAATATTGAGAGACATCAATGGTCCCGTCATATTTGGGCCGGGGTCCCAGTATCAGGTGCCAGAAGTGCTGACTCAAATTTTTAGGGTCCAATCCTTCATCGCGATGGCTTTTTATCCAAAGATAGGTAAGCCCTGGTCGTTTGGACTGCACCAGTGCTCTTACCCGCGAGTCTGGACGCCGGAGGAGGAAAGACTTTTCCAGGAGATTGGCTGGCGGCTGTCCGACGTCCTGACCAGCCTGTTGGCGTACCGCCATCTACAAGAAAGCGAGCTTCGCTACCGGGAGGTGTTTGACCACAGCTCAGAATGTATTTTCCTGCTGGATGTGACCACAGACGGTCGTTTCAAGTTCGCCGGGTTCAACCCGGCCGAGGAGAAAGTAGTAGGGTTTTCAAATGCGGAGGTGTCCGGCAAATTTATCGAAGAGGCCATCCCCGCCGAACTTGCCCAACAGGTCACTGCCAACTATCGCCGCTGCGTAGAGACGGGGACGATAATCAACTACGATGAGGAACTCAATCTGCCGGTCGGGCGCCGAGATTTCCACACGGTGCTTATCCCGGTGCGCAATGCCGCTGGCAGCATTTATCGGATTATCGGGGTCGCCCGTGACATCACCGAACAGAAACAGGTCGAGGGGGAATTGCAGCAGTCCAATGACCTGCTTCGGGCCATCATCGAGGCCGCGCCAACAGCCATCATTGGTCTGGATCTGGATGGAAACGTGCAAATGGTGTGGAATCCGGCGGCCGAGAAGATGCTCGGTTGGAGCGTCCAGGAGGTTATGGGCCGCCCACTGCCTAGCGTGCCGGTGGAGAACCAGGTGGAATTCAGGCGCTTTCGAGAAATGATACGCCGTGGCCTAACCCTGGATGGCGTGGAAGTACACCGGCAGAGGCGTGACGGCAGCCCCATTGATTACAGCATCTATGCCTCGCCGCTACGTGACGCCGGAGGTCGGATCACCGGTAACATCGCCGTGATGGTGGACATTACCGAGCGCAAGCGGGCGGAGGAAGCCCTGCGAGAAAGCGAGCGCAGGCTGGAAGAAGCGCAGCGCATGGCCCATGTCGGTTGGTGGGACCGTGACCTTGATGCCGCTAGCGTCGCCCTTTCAGACGAGGCTCGCCGCATCTTTGGGCTGTCGTCGCAAGAAAGCGTCTTCGACCTGACCCCATGGCATGAGCGGTGGCAGGAACTCATCCACCCGGAGGACCGGCCGAGAACGGCCCAGGCAGTCGTGGAGGCGCTGCGGGGTGGCCCGCGCTACGACGTGGAATACCGGGTGGTCCGGCCCAGCGGCGAGGTGCGTATTGTTCGCAGCCAGGGGGATGTGACCTGGGATGAATCAGGCCGGCCCCGGCGCATGTTCGGCATTATGCAAGACATCACCGAGCTTCGGCAGGCAGAACAGGAACTCCGCGCCAGCGAGGCCCGCTTCCGCACTTTTGTAGACCATGCGGCCGACGCCTTCTTCCTGCACGACGACCGGGGGACCATCCTGGATGTGAATCGCCAGGCCTGCGAGAGCTTGGGCTACAGCCGCGAGGAACTGATCGGGCTGAAACCGCTTGACTTCGACGTGGGTGTTGATTACTCCTTTATCGAACAGCTCCATGCGCGGCTCGCTGCCGGGAAGATGACGACGTTCGACACCCGGCACCGCCGGAAAGATGGGAGCGTGTTTCCGGTTGAGGTCCGTACCCGCTCGTTCTGGGAAGGCGAGCGCCGGTTTGGGGTCTCCCTGGTTCGAGACATTACCGAGCGCAAACAGGCTGAAGAGGTAATTCACAAGTTGAACCAGGAACTCGAACAACGGGTCGCCGAACGCACCGCCCAACTGGAAGCAGCGAACAAAGAATTGGAGGCGTTTGCCCATTCTGTCTCACACGACCTGCGCGCACCGCTGCGCCATATTGATGGTTTTTTGGAACTACTTCAAAAGAGAACGGCGGGGGCGCTCGACGAACGCAGCCAGCACTATATGGTTACTATCTCCGACTCGGCCAAACGAATGGGTGTGTTGATTGACGACCTGCTCGCCTTCTCCCGGATGGGACGTTATGAACTGTCCAGAACGCCGGTTGACCTGGGCGTTCTGGTGCAGGAGGTCATCCGGGAATTTGCGCCGGAGATGCGAGGCCGATCCATCCGCTGGCGCGTCACTTCCCTGCCCATCGTCACCGCAGATCGAGCGATGTTGCGCCTGGTGCTGGTCAATCTCCTCGCCAATGCTTTGAAATTCACGCGAGGACGGGCGCAAGCGGAAATTGAAATCGGCTGGCTGCCGGACCGGAGCACAGAGACTATCGTCTTCATCCGCGATAACGGCGTGGGCTTTGATATGAATTATGCCGATAAACTCTTTGGCGTCTTTCAACGGTTACACCGGGTCGATGAATTTGAAGGCACCGGGATTGGATTGGCCAATGTGCGCCGGATTATCCACCGGCATGGCGGCCGCACCTGGGCCGAAGGAAAAATCAACCAGGGGGCCACCTTTTACTTTTCGCTGCCTCAAGCCATTCAGGAGGTGTAACTATGGAAACACTCAAGCGTATTCTTCTGGTCGAAGATGATCCACAAGATATCGAGCTGACCCTCACTGCACTGGCCGAATACAACCTGGCTAACGAAATTGTGATCGCCCGCGACGGAGTGGAGGCGCTGGATTATCTGTACCGCCGGGGGGTCTTCGCCCAGCGTCCCGCCGGAAACCCGGTGGTGGTCCTGCTCGATCTCAAGATGCCCCGGCTGAACGGCATCGAGGTGTTGCGGCAACTCAAAGCGGATGAACAGATGCATCCGGTGCCAGTCGTCATCCTGACCTCTTCACGTGAGTCTGGCGACCTGGAAGAGTGCTACCGGCTGGGCGTCAACGCCTATGTGGTGAAGCCGGTTCGCTTCGCCGAATTTGTCGAAGCCGTCAAGCAAATCGGCGTCTTTTGGGCGCTGCTCAACGAACCGCCACTGGATAGTGTAAAGATACACTGAACCCGGCGCACGTTTCTCGGTGAAAGGAACAATCCAAGATGGACCCATTAATCCACATCCTACACCTGGAAGATGATCCGGCCGACGCGGAACTCATTCAGGCCAGGCTTGAGGAAGCGGGCCTGACCTGCCGGATAATCTGCGTCCAAACTCGCGATGAATTTAGCGAAGCGCTGCAACAGGGGGGATATGATGTTATCCTGGCGGATTTCCGGCTGCCCATATATGATGGCGTGTCGGCGCTGCGGCTAGCCCAAGAACTACGCCCTGAGGTGCCGTTTATCTTCGTCTCCGGTACGATGGGCGAGGACGCGGCAATCGAAGGGTTGACTGAAGGCGCAACAGATTATGTGCTTAAGCAAAAGCTGTCACGTCTCGTCCCGGCGATCAAACGAGCCTTACACGAAGGAGAGAACTGGCGCGAGCGCCGGCGGGTTGAAGAGGAATTGCGCAAACTATCTCGCGCTGTGGAGCAGAGCGCCAGCACCATCATTATTACCGATACCCGGGGCTATATCGAGTATGCCAATCCCAGGTTCACCGAAACCACCGGCTATAGCCTGGCAGAATCGCTTGGGCAACACACCCGTATCCTGAAATCGGGCCTCACGTCTCCCGAAGAATACCAACAGTTATGGGAGACGATCAACGCCGGCAAAGAATGGCGCGGTGAGTTTCATAATAGGAAAAAGAACGGCGAGCTTTATTGGGAATCGGCTTCTATTTCGCCGATCAAAAACGTGGATGGCGTTATTACGCACTTTCTGGCCGTTAAAGAGGACATTACCGAGCACAAGCAGGCGGAAGAAACTCGGGCGAAGCTGGAGGAGCAGTTGCGCCAGTCCCAAAAAATGGAGAGCATTGGCCGGCTGGCCAGCGGCGTGGCTCATGATTTTAATAACCTGCTCACCGTGATTCGAGGATATGCTGATCTGATGCAAGACAAGATGAGCGCCGAGGAGCCGTGGCTTGAGGACCTGGCGCAGATTCGACGGGCCGGAGAGCGCGCCGCCGCCTTGATTCGGCAACTGCTGGCCTTCAGCCGCCAGCAAATTCTAACTCCGACCGTCCTCGATTTGAACGACCTTGTGGCTAATCTTCACAAGATGCTGGGGCGACTGATCGGTGAGGATATCAGCCTTTCGACCGTCCTCCAGCCGGGGTTGTGGTCCATCACCGCCGATCCCGGCCAGATTGAGCAGGTCATCATGAACCTGGTGATCAACGCCCGCGATGCTATGCCGACCGGCGGCAAAATAACCATTGAAACCGACAATGTTTATCTTGACGAAAATTATGCCCAAACCTACTTTGAAGTCCCCATTGGCCCCTGCGTCATGCTGGCGGTAACCGACACCGGCCATGGCATGGATAAGGCGACCCAGGTCCGTATTTTTGAGCCATTTTTTACCACTAAAGGGCAAGGCAAAGGCACCGGCCTGGGGTTGGCCACCGTCTACGGTATTGTTAAGCAAAGCGGAGGCCACATCACGGTCTACAGTGAACCTGACCAGGGGACAACCTTTAAGATCTATTTGCCCGCCACTGAAACCTCGGTTACCTCGCTGCCTGCGCCTCAAACTCAGCCGGTAACCCACCATGGCGCCGGAACTGTCCTGCTGGTCGAGGATGATGAGCCGGTGCGCAGCCTGGTACAACGTGCGCTGCAAGCCGAAGGTTACACCACCCTGGAGGCTTGTTCTGGCAGCGAGGCCTTATCTCTGGCCGGGCAGCATCAGGGGGAGATTGACTTGCTGTTGACAGATGTGGTTATGCCCCAGATGAGCGGCCGAGAGTTAGCCGAGCAGCTAAAGGCGCTTTATCCCCAGATGAAAGTGCTCTTCATGTCCGGTTACACCGATGATGCGGTGGTTCGGCATGGGTTGCTGACAGCCGAGACTGAGTTTCTGCCCAAACCTTTTTCGCCGAGCAAGCTGGCCTCTAAAGTGCGCGAGGTGCTCGGCGCCTAGCCGCCAGGACCGCGGACAAGCTGGCAGGTACGATTTTGTAATTGCCGCAGGCTCCCAGGTAAGACCAAGATTTTAATTAACCAAAATGATCGATATCATTGAAGCGTAAAACGTAAAACTTAAGGCTGACCCAGGTAAATTCATTACGCTTTACGTTTTACGTGATAAGAAGTGTCTGACTTGAACCAGGCCCGAAATTCATTTAAGCTCAGGCCGGAGTCCGGCCGGGGTATTCGGTTTTGGGGCAAAG
>CAZRYD010000153.1:13887-14983 GCA_964604225.1 uncultured Caldilineaceae bacterium | reverse complement strand
TCGCCCACCAAAGCCTGTCTAATTTTACACCCCATTCTATCATACCTTTTGCGCCATTGACAACCCCCCAAAAATCGCCAGCTTACGGGCTGGCTGCTCTAAGAACTGCGGCAGGTTGGGGCCAACCTTGCCTTTGGGTTGGCTCGAATCATCGGCTTGGTTGAATAGCCAGGAAATTCATTTCGGGGCGATTTGGCCCAAAATTCGTCTCCCAACCCCAATACACGCAACTTTTCCACAGACTTTTGCCCCGCCGTGCACTCTCATATATGATATTGGCATATTGAAAGTGGGAACATTTAACCTCAAGCAGCATGGCTAATCCAGCCGAAACTATTGTCAATTTCAGCCACATGTCCTTCGTCTACCCTGGCGGGGCGGTTATCTTTCAGGATTTCTCCTGGCAGGTCCGGCGGGGCGAGATGTGGGCCATCATCGGGCCGAGCGGCTGCGGCAAAAGCACCCTGCTCTACCTCATCGCCGGGCTGCGCCAGCCCAGCAGCGGCGACCTCCTGGTCGACCAGTAGCCTATCAGCCGGCCCCGCCCGCAGACCGGCCTGATTTTGCAGGATTACGGCTTGCTCCCCTGGGCCACGGTCTGGGATAATGCCGCCCTGGGGCTGGATATTCGCCGCTTTTACGGGCCGGATGGTAAGCATACCCCGCTGGATGAGTCCTTTGACGACCGGCAGCAGCGGGTCGATTACTGGCTGGAGCGCTTGGGCATCCGGCATGTGGCCCGGCAGTACCCCAACCGGATTTCGGGCGGCCAGCGCCAACGCGCAGCCATTGCCCGCACCCTGGTCCTCAACCCCGATTTGCTGCTGATGGACGAGCCGTTTGGCGCACTCGACGCCTTGACTCGCGAGGATTTGCAGCGCCTCACCCTGGAATTGGGGGCGGAGCGCCACCTGACCACCCTCATCGTCACCCACAATATTGACGAGGCCGTCTTTATGGGCCAGCAGATCATGGTCCTGACCCAGCCGCCCACGCGCCAGCCGGTCATCGTCGCCAACCCGCAGGCCGGTACACCCGGCTACCGCCAACAACCGGAGTTTTTTGAGCAGTGCAATAAGCTGCGGGAGATGCTGGG
>CAZRYD010000153.1:0-13787 GCA_964604225.1 uncultured Caldilineaceae bacterium | reverse complement strand
GCAACCCTTATCATCTGGCAGCTCCTGGCCCTGCTGCTCAACCGCTCGGTTTTTCCCCCACCCACCCAGGTGTTGGTAGTCTTTTTCCAAAACATCCTGGGCGATTTGGGCCGCCATTGCTTGGTGTCGGCCTGGCGGGTTGTGGCGGCGATTGCTCTATCGGTCGTTCTGGCCGTGCCGATTGGCCTGGGGCTGGGCCAAACCCCGCTGCTCAACCGGCTGTTTTCGCCGCTCATTTATATTGCCCATCCCATCCCCAAAATCGTCTTTCTGCCTATCATCCTGATCCTTTTTGGCGCGGGCGATGCCAGTAAGATTTTTATCATCGGCATCATCCTCTTCTTCCAAATCCTGGTCGTGGTTCGGGATGAGGCCGCCGAGCTGCGCCCGGAATTGATTATGTCGGTGCGCTCCATCGGCGCGGGCCGGCGGGCGCTGTTCCGCTTTGTCTACTTCCCGGCCACCATCCCGGCGGTGCTGACCGCGCTGCGCATCAGCGTCGGCACGGCCATCGCCGTGCTCTTTTTTGCCGAGAGTTTTGCCACTACTTCCGGCCTGGGCTACTATATTCTGGTTGAAAGTTGGGGCGCGCTGCGCTATGCTCAAATGTACGCCGGCGTGCTGGCCATGAGTCTGCTGGGGCTGCTGCTCTATTTTGTGATTGACGCCCTGGACAAGCGGCTCGCGCCGTGGCGGGAAAATTAAGATTTACAGGAATGAAATCATTACGTATCTTTTTCAACATGGTCAGGTTTGAGCACACCGTCTTCGCCCTGCCGTTTGCCTATTTGGGCATGCTGATGGGTGCGCGGGGCTGGCCGCCCGCCGAGAGCGGCTGGCCCACCTGGAGCCAGCTTTTTTGGATTACGCTGGCTATGGCGGCGGCCCGCACCGCGGCCATGAGCTTCAATCGCTACATTGACCGGCAGTTGGACGCCCACAATCCGCGCACGGCCAGTCGCGACATCCCCAGCGGGCGCATCAGCGCCAACGTGGTGCTGGTTTACGCCTTGCTCTCGCTGGCGGTGCTGCTGCTGGCCGCCTGGATGCTCAATCCTTTATGCTTCATTTTGGCCCTGCCGGCCATGCTTTTTCTGGTCGGTTACAGCTACACCAAGCGCTTCACCTGGCTGTGTCACTGGATTCTGGGGGCCACCGATGGCCTGGCCGCCGCCGGGGGCTGGATTGCTGTGACCGGCTCGATTGACCCGCCGGCCTGGACCCTGTGGCTGGCGGTCACGGTCTGGATTGCCGGGTTTGATCTTATCTACGCCTGCCAGGACATCGAGTTTGACCGAACCTATGGCGTCCACTCCTTCCCGGCCCGCTTTGGTCT
This sequence comes from uncultured Caldilineaceae bacterium, assembly GCA_964604225.1. Lineage (GTDB taxonomy): Bacteria > Chloroflexota > Anaerolineae > 4572-78 > J111 > DSQQ01. The sequence goes on along the minus strand of CAZRYD010000153.1, from coordinate 12,451 downwards.
GGCCGCCGGGCTGCGTCTGGCCCAGGCCATGCACCTGCTCACCGTGGTGGCCCTGGCCGCCTCCGGCTGGCTGATGGGCCTGGGCTGGCCCTACTGGGTCGGAGTTCTGGCTGTAGCGGGCTTGTTGATTTATGAACATTCGCTAGTTTCCCCCAAAGACCTGTCGAAACTGGGCTTTGCTTTTTTTAATGTCAACGGCTACATTGCCGTCACCATTTTTGTGGCGACCTTGCTGGCTGTCTTGATCTGAAAACATCTTTGACTGAGCTAACAGTTATTTGTGCTTGAGTGTCGCTTATGCTCAAATTTGAAACTATTGACCAGTTAAATGATTGGTTAACTGCCAAAGGTATCGATACCACCTGCTGGGGCAGCGGTGGGGCCAAGTCGGTGGAGAATCTGTGGTCCGAGTTAGCCGAAGGGGAATCGCAGCTTCAGGATGAGCCGCCGCTGCGCCTGGTGCAGATTGTCAACGTCCTGATCCGTGCTGGTAATCGCCTCCTGGTGGAAGCAGGCCAGGAATTCGGCGAGAACCAATATCGCTACCGGGGCATGCCGCCCTCGGAAAAACTCAAGCCGGGCGAGGGTCCGGTTCAAGCAGCCATCCGCTGCCTTGAGGAAGAAATGGAGGTCAGCCCCAGCCGGGTTAAGATTCTATCCTGGACCCCGGAACCGAAACAGTTGCTGCAAGAGGCACATTCATACCCTGGCCTCCCGACCAACTACATTCGTTACGAGGTGGAAGCCAGAGTTGACGGTTTGCCGCGCCGACCTTTTTCAACCACGGAGACCGCTCACGACGACGGCGACCCGGTCAAGAATCATCAATGGTTGTGGCAGCCCCAAGAAAGATGAACTCAGAATTAAGCCAAGTCCGCCTTAAACAATTTCTGGCCGCCCACACCACCCTTACCCTGGCTACTCTGGCCGAGGATGGCCGTCCCCAGGCCGCCCCACTCTTTTATGCCGAAATGGCTGACCTGTCGCTGATTTTTATTTCGGAGCAGAAGGTGCGCCACAGTCAAAATGTCGCCCGCAACAGCCGGGTGGCCGCCACCATCTACGCCGATGGGCAGCAGTGGCAAACCATTCGCGGCCTGCAATTAGAGGGAATTTGTACGGCTCTATCCGGCCAGGCGGCAGAGGCAGCGCGAGCGGTTTACCTATCCAAATACCCCTTTATCGCCGGGGTTGCCATTTTAGCCGGGATGCTCCAGAAGGTTACATTTTACCAAATCACCCCCACCTGGTTACGTTTGATCGATAATTCACAGGGATTTGGACACAAAGAAGAATGGCGGCTTGAAGGGAACTGAAAAAATCGAACCAACTATGGAGCTTCTCAATACCCTTATTCCTCATCGTTCTTTCAGTTTCACTGCTGCCCTTAACATTCTCCCCCACTTTTCCCATTGGTTTGACCCATTACCTATGTTATAATTAGGCATGCAATGGCTCATTGATGGACACAATCTCATCGGGCAGATGCCAAACCTGCGGCTAGATGACCCTAATGATGAGACCAAATTGGTAGAATATCTGCGGAGCTATCGCGCTCGAACCGGCCACCGGGTGACAGTTGTTTTCGACGCCGGGCAGGGTTATCGCCCGGCCGAAATCAAAAAATCGGGAGGGGTGACCGTTCAATTTGCGTCACCAGGCCAAACGGCTGACCAAGTCATTGCCCGGCATATCCGCCGGGTGAAAAATCCACAAGAAGTCATTGTCGTCTCGTCGGATCGGGAAGTGCAGCAGGCGGCGCGGCAAGCCCGGGTACGGGTCATGACGGCGCGGGAGTTTGCCCAACAACTTTTACAGGAATCGCCCGCTGCCGTAGAGGCTGACCGCGGCAGCCAAACCGAGGTTAAACTCTCGGCGGATGAAGTTGACGAATGGCTCAAGCTCTTTAAAAAGCAAGGCAAACCATGAGCACAGAATTATTGCCAACTGACGGCTCGGTTCCAACCAGACCGCGCTCCTTAACCACTCTGGCTGCGGCCCAGCAGCGCATCGCCGAGCTGGAAGAAGAATTGGCTCAAACCAAACGTGAGTTGGCCAAAGCCAAAAAATCTTTGCACGAGGCCGATACACTCAAAAGCGAGTTCATCGCCACGGTGAGCCATGAATTGCGCACGCCCTTAAATTCAATCATCGGTTTTGCCAAGTTGTTGCTCAAGCAAAAAATTGGCCCGCTGAACGCCATTCAACAAACCGACATCTCGGTTATTTATGACAGCGCCCAGCATTTATTGAGCCTGGTCAACGATATTTTAGACCTATCCAAAATTGAAGCCGGCAAAATTCGGCTTGATCCCGAATGGGTTTCGGTGGAGGAGATCATTGTCGGCGTGATGGCTTCAACCATCATTTTGATCGAGGATAAACCGATTGAATTAAGGGACGAAATTGAGCCCAATTTACCCAACATATTTGTGGATCGCGGCCGCATCCGGCAGGTGGTTATCAATATCCTGTCTAACGCGGCCAAGTTTACCGATGCCGGCAGCATTACCATGCGGGTCTATAAACTTACCAAAAATAAGCGGGATTTCGTCTGCTTTTCGGTCACAGACACCGGCATTGGCATTGCTCCTAAAGATATGGATAAGGTCTTTGAAGCCTTTCGGCAGATTGATAGCACCGTGGCCCGGCGGGCCGAAGGCACCGGCCTGGGCATGCCAATTAGCTACCGTTTGGTCATGCTACACGGCGGAGAACTTTGGGTAGAGAGCCAGGTGGGGCAAGGCAGCACCTTTTCTTTCACCGTTCCGGTCCAACCGCCGGCCTCACTCATGAGCCGTAATATCTAGTAGTCCGTCAATGTTAAATTGATGGGGTGATGTAGGGGCGCACCCTTGCGGTCGCCCCGCTGGGGCAGGCGCAAGGCCATGCCCCTACACATCATTTTAATATTGACAAAGCCCTAGCTCAGATTGAGTTGAGTTCAAGTTAATGAGCAAAACCATTCTCTACGTTGAAGATAATACCGCCAATCGCATGCTGGTGCGGCAGGTTTTGGAAGGCGTCGGCTATAGTATTGTCGAAGCGACCGATGGCTTGAGTGGGATCAAACTGGCCCAGGAAATCCACCCCGATTTGATTTTGATGGATATTAACATCCCCGGTATGGACGGCTACGAGGCGGCTACACGCATCAAAAGCCTGCCGGGCTTGGGCGATATTCCGATCATTGCCCTGACGGCCAAAGTGCTGGCCGGCGACCGCGAACGCGCTCTGGCGGCCGGTTGTGATGGCTACATTGCCAAGCCCATTGATATTGACGCCTTGCCCCGCCAGGTTTCCAAATTTCTGGGCGGACTGCGCGAGAGCATCACCATCGAACAGGAAAGCGCCTATCTGCGCGAGTACAACGAGCGCCTGGTTGATCGCCTGGAAAAAAAGGTACAGGAGCTTACCCAGGCCAATGAGGCTCTCTCTCACACCGATGTCATGAAATCTCGTTTTATCAATCTGGCCGCGCATGAACTCCGGACCCCCCTGGCAGCAGTCCACGGCTACCTCAGCCTGCTCACCGCCTCAGACAGCCCGGTGATGGCCCACGCCGACGAAAAGACTCTGCAAGTTATCGAAGGCGTGGTCACCGGCGTAGACCGTTTGCGCGGGATTGTGCAAGATATGCTGGATGTGACCCGCATCGAAGCCGGCACGCTCCAACTCAGACACGCTCCCATTGGCCTCTCACTGATTCTGGAAAAAATCAAAAAAGACTTCAAGGGGGTAGTGGCCAAACGTCAGCAAACCTTAATTGTGGCCGACGCCAGTCACGTCCCCACGATGTGGGCCGATGGCGAGCGCATTACCCAAATTTTGCGCAATCTGGTTAGCAACGCGGTCAAATACTCCCCTGATGGCGGCATCATCGAGATTAGCGCGGAAGTGTTGGGTAGCAGTCAAAGTTTCTCCGTAGACATACCGTCTCAAAATCAATTTGTAAAAGTTAGCGTCAGCGATACCGGCGTAGGGGTTGCTCTGGAAGATCAGGAACGCATTTTTGAAAACTTCTATGAGGTTCGGGATATAGAGCGGCACAGCACCAGCAAAACCGAGTTTATGGGCGGTGGAGCGGGGCTGGGCCTGGCCATTGCCCGCGGTGTAGCCGAGGCGCATGGCGGCTCGCTGTGGGTGGAGAGCGAAGGCTATGACCCTGAGCGATGCCCTGGCAGCAAATTTCACCTCATCTTGCCGCTAGGTCAGGCCACTCAAGATTAAATCCACGCTTTTGACAACTTATCTTGATGACTTTATCATGCCCGCATGCTTAGCCTGCCTGATTTTCTGTCATCATCAGGCCGCTTTTGGAGTCCTTATTGAAGGTTCAATGGCTAGACAACCTGCCCGCCGAAAAGCGAACCATTTATCTGGTCCTGCTCGGTGTAATTCTTTTAACCATACCATGTTATTGCCTGGGGTTGGCCACCTTAAGCTCCGCTCCCCCCATTGAAACCCCCACCCTGACCCCCTTAATCATAACCTTACCTAGCCCTACCGTACCGCTAACGGGCCAAACGCCATCGCCCACAATAGGCGGCCCGCCTACTCCTACTGCCACGCGTGTGGTCGGCTCGCCTACGGCTACCCTGGAACCGACTCCAACCCAATCATTTCCAACCGTGGTGGCATCCAAAACACCCACGCCTTTGCCGCCGACCGCCACACCAACCCCCACCAATACTGCCCTCCCAACGGCCACGCCCACCAACACCTTAGTGCCGACCCAGACCTCCACCGCCACAGCTACACCCACCGAGGTGTCGGCCACCTCTACTCCAACCGAGACGCCTACCGAGATACCTACAGCAACCGAAACACCCACCGAAACCCCTACCCCAACCGAGACGCCCACGTTGACGCCTACTGTCACCGAAACGCCTACCAGTCCGGCTACCGCTATAACCCAGCCAACCCCAGAGACAACTACGGAAGCAACGCCTCCGTAAACTCTTTAACAGCTAACCCAGACCTGACAGGTTTTCAAAACCTGTCAGGTCTTCTTAAAGTTTGTCCTCAGGATAAAACGTGTCCATATTTCTGACGTCCGATTGACTCAAGATTTTAACAGAAGTATACTACCTGGTTATGGTGAAACGTATTTGAGAGAATTCTTCTAAACAACCGACCCTTACCATCTATTTACGACCTATAATTCTCAGCCTTGTGCCCTTTATTTTCAACTTCCCTATGAGTTTTAGAAGGGGGTCTGTCATGCGGCTCAACTTAATAACTGGTGTTTTAATCTTTCTGCCCTGGTTCTCGGTAGCCTGTCAATCTGAGCCGCCGCCTACACCCTACCCAACTTATACGCCCTACCCAACTTATACGCCTTACCCAACATACACCCCGCCTCCGGCTCGGAGTGCGCTGCCTTCTGATGAGATCGATAAATTGGTCTGGCCCAGCGGCCCGCGTGACGACGTAATTCCGGTTGAAGATGCCGCCGACTTCATGGGTGAGAAAATTACGGTCGAAGGCACGGTGATGCGGACTTATAACTCCGGCAGCGTTGTTTTTCTCAACTTCTCGCCGGAGATCAACAAAGTTTTTACCGCCGTAATTTTTTCCGATGACTGGCCCAAGTTTCCGGCCCCGCCCGAAAATCTATTTTACGGCAAGCTGGTCAGAATAGAAGGCCTCATCGAAGAATACCAGGGAACCCCCGAAATTATCATCAAAGACCCCTGGCAAATTGAAGTCGCCCTCACCCTGGGCCAACCTGTGGTCAGCAATTGTGATTGCCAATCGGCCCAGGCGCTACAACCGCCTACAGCTACTCCCGCCCTACTGGCGGAACAAACCCCTCCGGCCAAAGCCCTGGTTACGGTTGAGCCGACTGAAGCAGTTGCGCCTACGGTGGAAGGGGGCGTTATTTCCTGGGCTGATGCCGCCGCCTACGACGGTCAAACTGTGACGGTCGAAGGGCGAGTCGTAGATACCTACAATTCGGATAAGGTTGTGCTCTTGAACTTTGATAAAGATTATCGCACCACCTTCAAAGTAGCTATTTTCGCCGACGCCTGGTCGCTGTTTCCAGCCCCACCCGAAGTCTACTATCGCGACAAGACGGTGCGGGTGACGGGACAAATCAAAATGTATCAAAATGCCCCGGAAATTGTGGTAGATCATCCCGACCAGATTGAGATTGTGGAGTAATTATTGACGTGGTTTCTTTACCGACTATTCTGCTGATTTTGGCCGGTATCACCATCGGCGCGACGGTTATCGCCGCGATTGTCGCTTTGCGCTCGGCTCGCGAGGCCCGCAGCGCCATCTTCCCCATCGTGCGTGAAGAAGAAACAATGCGCGCCCAACGTGCGCGCATCGCTGCTTTTCTATTAAGCGCTTTGACGGCTCTATTTTTGGGTGGCTGGCTGGCTACACTGCGCCTTATTCCCGTGGCTGGACTCCCGGCGGTGGCCGAGAATCCCCAGCCGGCTGAACCTGCGGCAGTCGCCTTTGCCACCGAAACACCGACAGCCATCGTCGAGCCGCCGCTTGTAGCCGCACCTCCAACGCAACCTCAACAAGTTCAAGAAGTACCAACTTCTGCACCGCTTCCACCCGCCACGCTGCCGGCCGTGGCCACCGCTGAAGCAGTTGTCCCGGCCGCAGTCCCGGCTACGGTGGCCCCCACAGAACCTCCGGCTCTAACGCCCGTTCCGCCGACAGCCACACTACTACCCACGGCAACTGCGGTGCCACCAACGGCCAGCCCCGCCGAAACCCCTACCCTAATCCCGCCCACCGCCACGCCAACATCGGCGGCTGAGGCGGCTCAAATTCCCACAGCGGCTCCCCGGACCCCGGCCCCACCCGGCGCCAGGATGGGACCGATTCAATTTGCCGCCAACATTACGCCTAATATTGAAGCCATCAATCCCGGCGATTTCTTCCCTCAGGCTACTAAAGCGGTCTACGCGGTTTACCCGTACAGCGGCATGGTGGATGGCCTGGATTTTGCCGCCGTGTGGTATCAGAACGGGACCGAGTTGTGGCGCGACGAGCAAAAATGGCGCTGGGGCAGTAAAGCTCAATTTTATAGCTACCTCAACCCGCCCGGCACAGGGTTGTACAAGTTAGAACTTTACGTCAACGATTCCGTCGTCGCAACCGGCATTTTTGAAATCCGGTAACTTCTGGCTTGACCCGGCCCCTTGGCTTTTGAGGCCAAGGTCGACCTGAATAATCTACAAGTTCAAGACCTTCCGTGTTGAACCATGGGAGAGACCAGATGACTCCTTTAATTCGCTTTGGCCTGGCCTGGCTGGCCGGCATTGTGCTGGCCAGTTGGCTTAACTTCCCCTGGCAGCTCGTTGTTTTGGCGGCCCTGCCGGCGCTTGGCGCGTTGTGGCTCTATGGGCAAAACGCTCACGCCCGATTATGGGTCCTCATGGCCATCGCCCTATTGGCCGGTGCTTTTCGTTTTCTCTTCTTTCAACCTGTCTTTGATGAAAACAGCCTGGCTTTCTATAACGACTCCCCCACCCCAGTCAAAGTTACCGGCATCGTGGTTGACGAGCCGGACGTACGCGACACCTACATCAATCTCCGCCTCAAAGCCGAGACGCTGCAAATCAAAGGGGCTGCCCGTTCTGTCGCCGGCTTGCTCCTTGTCCGCGCTCCCCGCTATCCAGAGCGTTCCTACGGCGACCGCCTGACGGTCACCGGCCAATTAGAAACGCCCCCCGTTTTTGAGAATTTCTCCTATAAAGATTATCTGGCCCGCTTCGGCATCCATTCTCTGATGCGCCGGCCCCGCCTTGAACTCGTCGAAAGCAACCAGGGCTATCCGGTCTGGGCGGCCATGCTGACCTTCAAAACCCGCGCCTCCCAAACTATCAACCGTATTCTGGCCGAACCCTATGCCTCTCTGCTGAACGGCATCCTGCTGGGCATCGAAACCGGCATCCCCAAGGGCTTGTACGAGGCTTTCAACCTGACCGGCACCTCCCATATCATCGTCATTTCGGGCAGCAATATTTCCCTGGTTGCCGGGATTTTTTTATTGCTGGGCCAGAAAATTTTTGGCAAGCGCTACGCGCCGCCGCTGGCCATTGCCGGCATCCTGGTCTACACCTTCCTGGTCGGCGCAGACGCCGCCGTCAGCCGGGCCGCGGTCATGGGCTTGGTCTGGGTGCTGGCGATCTGGGTGGGGCGGCCCGGCTTGGCGCTCAATTCACTTGTTTTCTCCGGCTTTGCCTTGACCCTGCTCAACCCGCTCATCCTGTGGGATGTCGGCTTTCAACTCAGCTTCATAGCGACCCTCGGCCTGATCCTACTCGTCCCGCCCCTGGAGCGCTTCATGTTTGGCCTGCTCCAGCGCCTGCTGAAAACCGAACAACTCGGCCTGGCCATGGCCCTGCTCAATGAGCTGCTCATCGTCACCCTGGCCGCGCAGATTATCACCGGACCGCTCATCGTCTACCACTTTGGCCGGCTGTCTCTTGTCTCGCTGCTGACCAACCTGCTGATCCTGCCCGTCCAACCGCCGATTATGCTGGTCGGCGGACTGGCTACCCTGGCCGGCATGCTCTGGCTGCCGTTGGGACTAGTCCTGGGCTGGCTGGTTTGGCTACCCCTGGCCTGGACCGCCTGGATGGTCGAGTTAACCAGCCGCCTGCCTTACGCCTCGCTCGATCTGGGCGCTTTTCCTTGGTGGCTCATGCTGCTGCTGTACGCCGCGATTGGCGCAGGCATCTGGTCGGCCAATCGTCCGCGAGCGGAAGTGGAAACCCAACCCCGCTTCCACCTGCCCGAGATCGGCTCGGCGACCACCCGCCTGTGGCTTGGCGGGACGGCCGTGGGTGCACTACTGGTCTGGCTGGCAGTGCTGTCTCTGCCCGATGGCCGCCTCCACGTGGCTTTTATGGATGTCGGCCAGGGCGATGCCATCCTCATCACCACGCCCGATGGCCGCCAAATCCTCATCGACGGCGGCCCCACCGCCACCGATCTGGCCTGGCGACTGGGCCAGGAGCTGCCCTTTTGGGATCACTCCTTGGATGTGGTGGTCAACACCCACCCCGACGCCGACCACCTGACCGGGCTGGTCCCGCTGCTGGAGCGCTATCAGGTCGATCAGGCTCTCGTCCCCGACGTGGGCAGCACCAGTAGCCTGTACCGCGAATGGGAAGCTCAACTGGCCGGAGCCAACCTCACTCCAACCATCGGCCAAGCCGGGATGGAACTCAGCCTGGGCCACGGCATCACCGCCACCCTGTTGAACCCTGGCCCGGCCGCTGCCCGCGAAGATGAGCCCAATAATCATTCCGTGGTCATCCGGCTGCAAATGGGTCGGATTAGTTTTTTACTGCCAGGGGACATCGAAGAACCCGTCGAGCGCAACCTGGTTTTGCAGCAGGTCCCGCTGGCTGCCACTGTATTGAAAAGTCCCCACCACGGCAGCAAAACCTCCTCCAGCGAGGCCTTTCTGGACACGGTCAATCCCCAAATTGTGGTCATTTCCGTGGGCAAGGACAATGATTTCGGCCATCCCTCGCCGGAGGTGTTGGAGCGTTACGCCGAGCGCGGCCTGACCGTGTTCCGCACCGACGAGCAGGGCACGGTTGAGTTCAGCACCGATGGAGAGCAGTTGTGGGTGGAGACGGCACGGTGAGGTTCTAAATTTTTAACACGTTTGCATAACCTCTGGAATAGAGTAAAATGGACATGTCCTAATTGTTAATCAACAATCAATTAACAATTGACCATTCACCATTGACTATTAGAAAGGGGGTGATGGCTTTGACCAGCGAGAAAATCAAATTGACCGCTCTGGCCAAATGCGCTGGCTGAGCCAGCAAAATGGCCCCCGAGGCTTTGACGCAGGTGCTGCGTCCTTTACACAATCTATTTAACGGCAACGGTCCGGCCAATCTGCTGGTCGGCCTGGGCGGGGCCGACGATGCGGCCATCTACAAGCTGAATGACCAGCAAGCCATCATCAACACTATTGACTTTTTCACCCCGGTGGTGGATGATCCCTACGACTACGGGGCGATTGCCGCGGTCAACTCGATGAGCGATGTCTATGCCATGGGCGGGGAAGTCACCTTTGCCTTAAACGTCGGCGCGTTTCCGGCCAATATGGACCCAGCCATCATCGCCGAGATTTTGCGTGGTGGGGCGGAGAAGGTGATCGAGGCCGGGGCAGTCATTGCCGGCGGCCATACCGTCACTGACGACGAGCCGAAATATGGCCTGGCGGTCGTTGGCCTGGTGCACCCGGAGCGATTCTTCACTAAAGGCGGCGCAAAACCGAGTGATGTGCTGGTACTAACCAAGCCGCTCGGCACCGGCACGATCAGCACGGCCCTCAAGCGCGACCTGGCCGATCCGGTTCACGTGGCCGGCATGGTCGCCTCGATGAAGCAGCTCAATCGTGGAGCGGCCCAGGCCGGGCAGGCGGTAGGCGGCATCAAAGCGGCCACCGATATCACCGGCTTCGGCCTGCTGGGCCACGCTATGGAGATGGTTCAGGCGTCGGGCTGCAAATTTGTGTTTGAGCTAAACCAACTGCCGCTGCTCGACGGGGCGGTCACGTATGCGGCCCAATTTATTTTTCCAGGCGGCATGGCCAACAACAAAACCTTTTTTGAAAAAGAGGTCACGTTTGCCCCTACCATCCCCGATGACCGGCAGTGGTTGCTGTGGGACCCGCAAACGTCGGGGGGCTTGCTCATGGCGATTCCGGCCGAGCGATTGGCCGATTTTCAGCACATTTGCGCCGAGCGCGAGCAACCGGCCTGGGTGGTCGGGCAGGTTGCCGCCGGCAGCGGTATCGAGGTTTTAGGTTAAATGACTGATTCTTCCACCGGAAACCCCAGCGGCAAAGAGCCGCCACGGCCCAACGACAGCGACGCCCACGTCGTCAACCCCATCAATATGGCCCGGGCCCGTCACGCCAGCGCCCACGGCCCTTCCGCCATTGAAAAAACTCGTCAAATCTCTACGGTGATGAAGAGCCAAACCGGTTCGGCTAAATCCGGCTCGGCCATGCCCATCATCGGCCACCTACCCCTGGGTGGCAGCAGTGGCTGCCTGCTGTTGTCTTTGTTGGGCCTGGCGTTTGTGTTAGGCGGTATTCTGGGCGGGCTGATGGGCGGCGGGCTAATTCTGTGGGCCAATGACTCCCAAGCCCTAGCCTTCTGGAGCAATCCGGCCACACCAACCCCGCTGCCCACGCCGACGCCCATGCCGGTGGCCACGCTGACGCCCACGCCGACTCCAGTGCCGCAGCCTACGGCTTCGACCGAAGATGTTATTGCCCAAATTATCCCGTCGGTGGTGACGGTAATTAATCAGCAGCCGCAAACTTATTCGCTCAAACCTGAAGATGGGCGGATTGTCGGCTCCGGGGTGATTGTGGATAGCCGGGGATTTATTGCGACCAACCATCACGTTATTGAAAATGCCGGCGCTTTGAGTGTCATCCTGGCTAACGGTCAGACGGTTGAGGCCCAATTGATTACATCTGACCCAACCCAGGACTTAGCCGTTTTGAAAGTCAATGTGACTGATTTACCCGCCATTATCTGGGGCGATTCGACGGCGGTTCGACCGGGACAGGGGGTCTATGCCATTGGCAGCCCGCTGGGCGATTTTCACAGTTCGGTCAGTTTTGTCATCATCAGCGGCTTGAATCGAGCTTTGGAGATCAATGACCATGTGATTGACGGCCTGATTCAAACCGATGCAGCCATCAATCGCGGTAGTTCGGGCGGTCCCTTGGTTAACAACAAAGGTGAGGTGATTGGCATTAACACCTTCATCATCCGTGAAAGCGAGAGCCGCGGCGTGGCCGAGGGGATTGCTTTTGCGATTCCGGCAGTGGCAGTCCAAAACCTGCTCAATCCCTGGATTGCCGCCGCCAGCGGCGAATCGGTCCCGATTCCGGCCTCTGGTGAACCTGGAAATTAGGAGGCCCAGGCCTGCTGTTCAAGTCGAAAACCTTGAGGTGGTTCGTCTCTGATCATTTACAGGCTTCGCCGGTTGACTGCCACTGGTTATCCACCAAAATTATGCGGTGGCTGGAAGTGGCAGGTTTGGCCAATTGAGAACTTCCCCACAGAAAAAAATGCAGTTCGCTCTGCACGCAAACCTCAGTTGGGCTGTACGCTTGGATGACTCGCTGCGTTTGATAGGCAATCCCTAGCGGGCGGCGTTCGCGGTACATCCAGATGCGGTCGTAAGTCAGGCTGTCGTCGCGCTGCCACATCACCTCCGGTACCTGGGAGAGATAAAACAGGCCGCACAACATCGGCGGGACCAGTACCAAGAGAGTCAGCACCAGCAGACTTAAATACCAGTTGATTTGTTGTTGGAGTTTGGTCGCTTGTTTTGGCATAGCTTATTTGGCAGCATTACGACAACAGCCTGAGACGTGAAAGATAAAACATTAGGGCTTTCGCTTGTATGTCATTTTGAGCGACCGTAG
>CAZRYD010000152.1:0-15057 GCA_964604225.1 uncultured Caldilineaceae bacterium | reverse complement strand
GTTTGACTTTTGCCCCCTTTCGTCCCATATTATTGATGTTAGAGATAATCAATAATAAAGGGCAACCTTCATGCGATATCTTATATTTTGCTGGCTATTAAGTATAGCTTGGCCAGCCTGGTTCGGAGTGGTTGAAGCCCCCTCCTCGTCAAGGGGAAAATTTGTCCCCATGCTTCCAAGACTCGCGTACTACCAGGTCCCGAATAATATACCCCTGCGGCAAGCGAATAATCAGGCTGATGAAATTCGTTTTGCGGTGATCGGTGATTATGGGTCGGGCAATTCTGATGAAGCGGCGGTGGCTGATCTGGTTAAAAGCTGGAATCCGGATTTTATTATTACGACGGGAGATAACAATTACCCCAATGGCGCAACTTCAACGATTGACCGAAACATTGGTCAATTTTTTCACGATTTCATTTATCCTTACCAGGGCGCTTACGGGAGTGGCTCTACTACCAACCGCTTTTTTCCATCACTGGGTAACCACGATTGGGTAACTACGGGGGCGCTGCCCTACCTGCACTATTTTGCCTTGCCGGGCAACGAGCGCTACTATGATTTTATCTGGGGGCCGGTCCATTTCTTTGCCCTTGACAGCGACACGCACGAACCGGATGGCACTTCGAAAAGTTCTCTGCAGATGACATGGCTGCAAAGTGGTCTGGCCGCCTCAAACTCGTGCTGGAACCTGGTTTATTTTCACCACTCGCCGTATTCGTCCGGTCCCCATGGGTCTAAGCAGCGGATGCAATTACCTTACCCAGCCTGGGGTGCGGATGCGGTCTTGTCGGGACATGACCACGATTATGAGCGAGTTGTGCTGGATGGTTTTCCCTATTTTGTGAACGGCTTGGGGGGACAAAGCAAGTATACGTTTCAACCAACACCGGTGCCAGGCAGCCAGGTTCGCTATAATACTAAATATGGGGCGATGCTCGTCGTAGCTAACCAAACAGCCATCACTTATCAATTCATTGCCGTTGATGGGACGATCGTAGATACCTACTCGCAAGTCGGGGGGTGTCTGGAAGGGTCATATCAACTATACCTTCCCCTCATTATGAAGTAGTAAGTTGAGGCTGGGGGGTTGACGAGAAGATAAACTGTCGAAGGGAAAACTAGCACCTGATGCGACTCTGGTTCAGATTTTGCCGACTGTTCAGCCCGATTCTGTTAGCAACCTTTGGCTTGCTGGCAGGGTGGTGGATACTTACTCGCAGGTGGGGGATGCTTGTGAAGCACGATTGGAATCACCTCTTCATTTGAATGAGCCTGATTATCTCCACGAAGACTCTCAGCAAAATAAGTACATATAAAGCCAAGAGTAGTCCATAAAAATGGAGATTGCTCCAAATTGATGGTTTATTCTCGACGATACGTTGGCCCAGGATTGATAATTTCTCCGTAATAGACAGGCCATAATAAGTGCAAAAAGCTAAATCAGCTTCAGTGGGTAGGGGGCCGAAATAAGCAGTGCCGCCGTTATAAAAATCGCCCTGCGCGCCGCCAGTGCTGATGGCATTGCCAGTTACGGAGTCTGGCGAGGTGAAGTAGAAATAGTAGGTTTTGCCGACCGAATCAGGAATGGGAGTAAATTTAAACGCGCGCCAGGGATAATCTCTGGCTTCACCGGCATTGAAGGTTTCCTGGTAGATGACTTGAGGTGAGTCGGGTGATTGTTTGAGATAAAAGGTTACGTTGTGAGTGTTGTGGCGGTCATAGGTGCGCAGAGCTACGTCAATTTCTTGCAACCCATTCCGCGGAGCCGTAAAAGTTTGGCCGAGGGTGAAATCCCCTTTGATTTCCAGGACAGCGGGCATAGGTAGATTGTAGTGATTAACCAGATTGCCTTCACACCCCAACTGGTCTAGCCCATTTATAAAAATTAAGGGCAGACCGGCCAGAAGCAGAAGGCTGATGAAGGTAAGAACTACGGCTTTTTTGGTCATCTCAGTGGGGCCAAAAAGGGTAATACCAGGGAAAGGCGTAGTTTAGCCAGACCATGGTCTCAAACAGAAACAAGCCTGCGGCCAGCGCTGCCATACCTGCCTCTTTCCACGTGGCCGGCAGCCATTCACGCCAACCGGTGACCAGCAAGATGGCCAAAGGCACAATGACCGGAAAGATATAACGCGCCGAACGCCCGTCTCGCTCCTCATACCTGATAATTCCAATCGCAACCAGGATAGCCACGGAAACTCCAACGAACAACAGGGCCAGCAGTAAAGCTTTTTGTTCACCCTGCCAATAAAGCCCCTTGTTTTTGAAATGGCGCCAGGCATAGCGCAACAATCCCAGCAGGCCGAGTGAGCAAAAAATAAAGAGAATCACATACCAAATTTGGGCCAGCCGGTAAACCGACCAGCCCAGAATGATCCAAAAAAAAGTAAAGTTATCCCAGAAAAAAGTGGCAGATAAGGCGTAGCTAATTCCCTGGGGAGTGATCCCACCACCTTGACCCAGGGTAGCTTGAAGTATTCCTAGCCACTCTTGAAATCTTGAAGGCACAAAAAGCAGCGCGGCAAGTAGCGTCCCTCCTAGTAAGGCCAGCCAAAGCCACCCTTTCCGTCCCCATCTCCAGGTATATCTCACTAGCAGCAAGCCCCAAATGGGCAGCAAGAAAAAAGTGGTTGCTTTGGTGGTAAAAGCGACGGCGGTTATACCCAGGGCCAGCAGTAAGCGCCATCTATTGTGGCCTTGTGTGGCCTCAAGCGCCAGGAGATAAAAAACAAGCGTGGTCAGCAGAATAGCCAGGTTGGCATCGCTGACGGTAGATCCGGTGACCATAAAGGCCGGGTTAAAAATGAGCAGCCAGGCCACTAATAGTTGACTCACCGGTGAATCGCCAAAAAGCTGTCGGGCGCTTAGATAGGCAAAAATAACGACGCCGCATGTGATTAGAACTGAGATGAGACGAAGCACAGACAGTTGAACCAAGATGTCTTGCCGGGTTAGCCATTGATTGAGCCAGGCGTAAGGATAGTAAGATAAAGAGGAGCGGCCGGGGGTTGTATATCGAGTGGGGAGATTAACCAGGTCAACCGGCGTTTCCGGCCAGGGCGCCCAGCGGCCATTGGGGAAAGCGGCCATCGTCGCTATCATTTCCTGGGGCCAGTTTTGGGCTAAAGTTGGGGGGTTGGCAAATAGGTAGTCAGTTAACAACCTGACCTGGGCGAAGTGGAATTCTTCATCGTGACCCTGCCACCACGGCGGGGTTAATGAGGCATAAATTAACCCTCGGATGAGGGTTAAAGCAACCAGTAACAGCAGGATTTTGTATTGAGGGGAGAGGGACGGTCTGATGAGGTGGGGCATACTCAGAGACTCAATGAACTCTGCCTGTGAGTGATGGGTGGCATTTCTTGGAGTTTAGCTTCTGGCAGAAGATTAGCCAGAATAGTGTAAATTTGCCCCTCATCTTGCCTGGAGACTGCCTGTTTAAATGCCATTACCGCTTCTTGGACCTGACAGTCATCTTCCCCGGCCGCGTGGGCAATCGCCGTAATTTTGGGGTGAGTGGTGGGGCGGGTCATTTCACGCTTTGAAAAAAGCTCTTCGGTCAGTTTCTCGCCGGGACGCAAGCCTGTGAAGACAATGTCAATATCTTCGCCAGGTTTTAAGCCTGATAATTCAATCAGGTCGCGGGCCAAATCAACAATTTTTACCGGTTGGCCCATATCCAGCACAAAGATTTCACCACCTCGGCCCAGGGCTGCGGCCTGGATGACCAGGTGAACCGCTTCGGGGATGGTCATAAAAAAGCGTTCCATCTCAGGGTGAGTAATGGTAATTGGCCCCCCTTGGGTAATTTGCTGCTTAAAAAGCGGTACCACGCTGCCCCGACTCCCCAACACGTTGCCAAAGCGAACGGCCACATAAGTAGGAACAGGTTTCGAACCGGCTCCATCTCTAACCCGTTGAGCCATTTCCTGCACCAGCAACTCCGCTATTCGTTTGGTAGCGCCCATAACATTGGTTGGATCAACGGCTTTATCTGAGGAGATGAGCACCAGGCGTTCCACTTGAGCCTGGCGCGCGGCTTCGAGGATCACCTGGGTGCCGATTATATTGTTGGCTACTGCTTCACAGGGATTGATTTCCATCAAGGGGACGTGTTTATGGGCCGCGGCGTGGAAAACCACCTGGGGCTGGTAACGGCGGAACAGATATTCAATCCGTTGAGCATCGCGGATATCGGCAATACAGGGTTGAATATCCAGGTCAAGAAAGGCGTTTTGCATCTCCTGGCTAATGGCATAAATACTGTTTTCGCCGTGCCCCAACAGAATAAGTTGGGCCGGGCCATAACGAGCCACCTGCCGGGTTAACTCTGAGCCGATGGAGCCGCCGGCTCCGGTAATCAACACCCGTTTATCGCTGAGATAGGAGTTGATACCCGGTTCATCTACCTCCACCGGCTCGCGGCGTAGGAGGTCGTCAATCTCTACTTCGCGCAGGCGGTTGACGCCAACCTGACCACTAATTAATTCATAAATGCCGGGCATTGTTTTCGAAGGAACATTTACTTTTTCACAAGCTTGGGCAATTTCTCTGATGACTCTGCCGGGAGCGGTCGGCATGGCGATAATTACTTCGTTAATATCCCACGTGGGGACAAGCCGGGGAATATCACTAATCCTACCCAGCACCGGTATATTATGAATGCGTTTACCCACCTTGTTTACATTGTCGTCTACAAAAGCAACGGGTACAATGCCCAGGTGCGGATTATATTGCATTTCTCGGACAATAATGCTGCCGGTGTCACCCGCCCCGGCAATCAGCACCCGGTTTTGCCTGGATTTTTGGGCCAGGGGTTCTTTGGCCCCAGAGCTTTCGACTGAAATTCTGACCAGGAAGCGGATCCCGCCTACAAAGATTAACTGGAGTAACCAATCAATCACCAAGACGGAACGGGGGAAACCGGAAATTAGACCATAAGGTAAGCTGATCACTACAAATATAATTGTCAAAACCAGTGAACTTATGGTGACAGCAGTAATGATGAGTAGTAGCTCATCCGTACTGGCGTAGCGCCAAAAGTGACGATAGAGACCAAAAGCCCAGTAGAGAAAAAGTTTGATGACCAGCCCAACCCCAATGAATAGGAAAAGGACGGGTAGATAAAAAAGAAAGAGCGGTGAGGCATCCAGCCGGATGAGAAAACTTAAAGGCCCGGCTACAACAATCAAAAGGGCATCAATCAAAAGAATGTAGCGATTGCGATCTAATTTGGCTATCAATCCAGTTGCCTTTCCATGGCGCTTTGTAATCCCTCGCAGACATAAGCTACCTCTACCTCGGACATGTTGCCGTAAAAAGGCAGAGCCAGCGTTGAGCGAGCTATATCTTCAGCCACTTTAAAGTCTCCAGATTTAAAGCCGTACTTTTTTTGATAAAAAGGTTGCAGGTGAATGCAGGAGAAATAGGGGCGAGATGGGATACCCTGTTGCTCCAGGTCGGCCATTACCTGCTGGCGATCTATGTGACTGGCCAAACGGATGACATAAACAAACCAACTTGTCCGGGTGGTGGTATCGGCCAGATAGGGAATACAAACGCCTGGTATGTAGGGCAGCCGTTCATTAT
Organism: uncultured Caldilineaceae bacterium; assembly: GCA_964604225.1. Classification (GTDB taxonomy): domain Bacteria; phylum Chloroflexota; class Anaerolineae; order 4572-78; family J111; genus DSQQ01. The sequence goes on along the minus strand of CAZRYD010000152.1, from coordinate 9,465 downwards.
ACATCTGGGCTACTCGTTCTCGTTTCTGGAGCAGTTCTTCCAGGCGAGCAACTTGGGCCACACCCAGGGCCGCGCTTAACTCATCGAGCCGATAATTATACCCTAAACGAGAGTGGTTGAGCCAGGCATCAAAGATGTCACGGCCTTGGTTGCGGAGCGAACGAAATAGAGCATCCCACTCATCATTGTCGGTAATAATGATACCCCCTTCGCCGGTGGTCATTTGCTTGTTAGGGTAAAAAGCAAAAACGGCCGCCTCGCCCAAGGCACCGGCTTTGCGTCCTTTATATTCGGCTCCAATAGCCTCGCAGGCATCTTCGAGAATATGGAGTTGATGACGTCTGGCAATGTCGAGAATGGGGTCCATATCAGCCGGTTGGCCAAAAACATGCACCGGAAGAATTGCCTTGGTACGAGGGGTAATGGACTGCTCAATCAGCGTCGGGTCGATATTGAGGGTGTGAGGGTCAATGTCGACAAAAACAGGCGTAGCCCTTTCATAAAGGATACAATTGGCCGAGGCAACAAAACTAAAAGGGGTGGTGATAACTTCGTCGCCTGCATTGATGCCTGCGGCTATGACTGCCAGGTGCAGCCCGGCAGTTCCGTTGCTAACAGCGATGGCGTGACGTACACCGATATACTCGGCGACTCGCTGCTCAAACTCTTTTACCTGGGGGCCAATACTTAAATAAGAAGAACGCAATACGGTGTTAACAGCATCAATTTCGGTCTGACCGATATCAGGGGATGACATTGGAATGTGCATAGAATTGTTCCTTGATTATTTTAGTGGGTACGCCAACAGCAGTTACACCATTGGGGATGTTTGAAATAACACAGCTACCGGCTCCTACGATACTCCAATCCCCAATCCTTTGACCTGGGATCACTGCTGTGCCAACACCTAACAAAGCTCCCTCACCTACAGCCACCCGCCCTCCAAGATGAACACCTGGCGCAAGGTGAGCGTGATGTCCAATCTGTCCGTGATGATCTACCGAGCAACAAGTATTGAGAATAACATTATCACCGATTACGCTTCCCGTATTCACGACGACGCCGGCCATAATAGCCACCCCTACCCCTAATTGTACCTCTGGAGCCAGGATGGCGGAAGGATGAACAGCATTAATAAAGTGTTCCCCCTCTTTTTCTAGCTGCCGGAAAATACGGGCGCGGATAGAATTTTGACCAATTGCTACGATTACCCCCTCATGGGTAACCTCATTTCGTTGGGCAATTGTTCCCAACACCGGCAGGCCGAGATACTTTTTGCCTAAGAGATTCGGATCATCGTCCAAATAGCCGATGGGTTCAATATTTTGGTGATGAGTCACACCTTGTAATAAAGAATCGGCGATCACTTGCCCATGATCGCCGGCTCCCAAAATTAGCACACGCATAATTGACTAGTGAAATCTTTCAACCGTGGCTTGTCCTGGCTGATTGACTCCTTCACGACAGATTATTTTCCACAAGGTCAAGGCTAATATTTTCAAATCTAACCAGAATGATATATTTTCGACATACCAAACATCAAGAGCGAACTTATCATCCCATGTCAGCGCATTACGGCCATTAATCTGAGCCCAGCCAGTCAACCCCGGTAGAATGTCATGGCGGCGGTAGGTCTCGTCACTGTAATGGGGCAAATATTCCGGTAGCAGGGGGCGAGGACCAACTAGGCTCATTTCACCCCGAAGCACGTTTATCAACTCTGGTAATTCATCTAAGCTGGTACTGCGCAAGAAGCGCCCAAACGAAGTTAACCGTTGAGCATCAGGTAATAGATAGCCCCGTGAGTCGTGGGCATTAGTCATGGTACGGAATTTAAGCAAAGTAAAAGGTTGGCCATAACGGCCGGGGCGCTGCTGGCTATAAATAACAGGTGAACCCAATTTCAGGCGTACCAAGAGGGTTACCAGGGCATAAACTGGCGAGAGAACGAACAGGGCTGGAACGACGAGAGATAAATCAAGCAATCGTTTGCCATAAGTTTGATATAAATCAGGCATCATAATCTAATAAATTGATCACAAACCGGCTTTTTTGGGTTAGACCACGCTTGTCCTGGCCAAAACCTAAACCATCTAAACTAAAATCTGCCGCATTATAACCGAAGTGAGCCTGTTTAACAATTTGGTAGTACCCTTGGAGGTTAATAAGGATGTTGATAGCCTAACACAACCTTGACCACGACGGTCGAAACGTGCGGTTCCAGATACTCGCCTGGCGGCGACCAGGAGCATCCTGAATCAATCGCTACTTTAACCGCTTGCAAAATCGTCTCCGGTTCCGCCCCGGTGAGGATGTTGCTGCCCACTTCAATCGTTTCGGCGCGCTCGGTGACATCCCGCACGGTCACATTGGGCACTTTAAAGATGGCGCACTCTTCTTGAACGGTGCCGCTATCGCTGAGGACACAGTGAGCATAACGCTCCAGCTTCACAAAATCGAAGAAGCCGAGGGGTTTAAGCAGGCGCACCCGGTCTGATTGGGGGTCCAGGCCGAATCGAGCCAGTTTATCGGCGGTGCGCGGATGCAGGCTAACTACCATGGGCTTCTGGTAAGTATCGGCTACCAGGGCCAGACCCCGCAGGAGTTGCTCTAAGCGGATTGGATCGTCTACGTTCTCCGCCCGGTGAAGCGTTACCAGAAAAAATTCTCCCGCCCCAATATCCAGGCGGGCCATAATCTCGCTGGCCTCAATCTGCGCGGCGTAAGCCTGAAGCACTTCGTAAATGGGGTTGCCAATGACAAAAATCCGCTGGCGTTCGATCCCTTCCCGCAGCAAATTCTCTTTGCTGCGCTGGGTGTAGGGCATGAGCACGGTGCTGCTGTGGTCAATAACTCGCCGGTTAATTTCCTCCGGAACCCGGTCGTCATAACAGCGATTGCCGGCTTCCATGTGATAAACCGGGATCCCCATCCGGGCGGCTACAACGGCGGCCAATCCGCTATTGGTATCGCCCAGGATAAGCAGGCGATCGGGTTTGACCCGAGCCAGAACCTCGCCGCTTTTACTGATGATCTGGCCTACCTGATCGGCGAAGCTGGCGGCCTGGATGCCCAGGTGAATATCCGGCTGGCGTAGATCAAGCTCCTGGAAAAAGATGTCACTCAAGTTGGTATCATAATTCTGGCCGGTATGGACCAGAATTTGATCGCAAAACTGGTCCAGGCGTTTGATCACCTGGCTCAACCGGATAATCTCCGGCCGGGTGCCGAAAAGGGTCATGACCTTCATGCGTCTACCCCATCTAGCTGGCCTTGCAAGTAGGGAGCGAGGAGGGCGCGCAACCCCTCTTTATCCAGCGTGATTCTGGCTGAAGAATACTCTTCCGCTAACGCCGGCCGGTCTACTGGCTCCTGCTGCAATTCGGGCAGCATGGGGCGGATAACATAGTAGTCGCCCCGCTCGATGGTGCGATAGCACTCTTCCTCGGACACCATAATCTCGTGGATTTTTTCGCCGGGCCGGATGCCGGTGTAGACGATAGGAATATCACGCCCATCGATCAACACTTCGGCCAGATCAATCAGGCGAGCAGCGGGTACTCGCGGGATGTAGGTTTCACCCGCCAAGGCGCTGCGGGCCGCGGCAAAAACGGTATCCACGGCTTGATCCAGGCTGAGCAAAAAGCGGGTCATCTCTTTCAGCGTAACCGTGACCGGACCGCCGCGGGCGATTTGATCGAGAAACAGCGGCACCACCGACCCCCGCGAGGCGATGACGTTGCCGTAGCGCACGCAAACTAAGCGGATATCAGGGCAATCCATATTAGCTTCGATAAAGAGGCGCTCTTGCAGCGCCTTGGTCATGCCCATCACGTTGATCGGCTTACAGGCTTTGTCGGTGGAGATACCAATCACCAGCTTGACCGGAGTATTGTTCTCTCGAATGGCTCGCACGACGTTATGGGGACCATTGATGTTCGTTTGGACGGCCTGAAAAGGGAAGTATTCGCAGGTCGGCACCTGCTTCAAGGCAGCGGCATGGATGACCACATCGGCTTCGCGCACCGCCTGCAAAACCGAGGAGTAATCGCGGACATCGCCAATCCGAAAACTTAACAGCGCCTGGAAATTACGATAGATGATTTCGTCGGTGGCGGCCTGCCGATTGAGATAGGAGAGGCGCATGTAGTGCTGCTTGGCCTCGTCGCGGGAAAAAACTGTGATTTTGGCGGGCCGGCCCATCTCGCCCGTCAGCAGGCGGCGCACGACCGTTTGCCCGAGAGAGCCGGTGCCGCCGGTTACAAGAATATGTTTACCTTCAAATTGCACGTTTGTTTCTCCATTCTGCATAGGGGGTTGCGTCGTTGGCCATTTCCTGGATCATGTCTGACCAGGAGAGCGGTACAAAGCCGGTCGCTGCCCGGAAGCGGCGGCTGTCCAGGCTGCGGTCAATTTTTAGATCGGGCAACGGCTCAACTTCTATCTGGGCTGCAAAAGCTTTATTCAAAAGTTGAAGTAGCTCATACTTATTGATTGGCTCGGCCGAGGCCTGGTAGAGGCCGGTCAGGGTAGGGTGATGTTCTATTATGTCGGCTATTAAACGAGCTAGGACGTGAGTGGTAAAACCGGAATAAATAGCTTGACTATAGCCTCGAACGTGTCCACCCTTGTTGCTCAGAAACCACTCCACCAGGCCGCTCGTGCTGTTCAATTCGCGTCCAATAATGGAGGTGCGCAAGGTCAGGCAGCCTGGCCCACTCACCTCACCTAAAAACTTGCTGCGGCCGTACAGGTCTTCCGCGTCAGAGATGTCGTCCTCGGTGTACATGCCCTTGCGCCCCGAGAAGACACAGTCGGTGCTGATATGGATCAGGCGGGCGCCGGCGGCTTGACACAGGTTAGCCAGCCGGTGAGGAAACAAAGCGTTAATACTGAGACTTACAATTGGGTCCTTAGCTGTCGGTAGTTGCTTGATGATGCCGATACAGTTGACGACCACCTGAGGCCGTACCTGAGCCAAGGCGCGTACAAGGGTATCAAAGTCAAATGCATCGACCCCGTCCAGCGTGCGTTGTGGATCGAACAGGTTGTAGCCGGCATAGTCGCGATAGCCAGAGCGCACCGTGACCCAGGTGTCAAAACGGTCTCGATAAATCTGCCACAATTTGTGGCCTAACATGCCAGTGCCACCTAATATTAAGATCTTCATATGGATCAATTCCCCAAAAAGAGTTATTGAGTGAACTATATTACCTTTCAGGACAACCTGCAACCTCTTTTAATAAGGCCTCGTAGCAGTCCATCAAGATCCGGCGTGTATACCGCATTTCAAAAGTGCGTCGTCCGGCCTCGCCCATTGCTTCACGCTCATGTTTTGGCATTGCATACAAGGTCCGTACTGCTGTTGCCAACGCCACCGGGTCTTGAGGAGGGCATACTAGTCCAGCCTGCGCCTCTCGTACCGCTTCTGCGGCATCTCCTGCTACTGCGGCAATTATGGGTCGAGCACACGCCAGATATGAATACAACTTCGAGGGAATCGTAATCCTAAATAATGGCTCGTCTCTCAACTGCATATATAGAACATCGGCCAAGGCCAAGAAATCGGCCATCCGTTCTGGAGGTTGCTGATCAATAAAACGTATGTTAGTTAGTTGTATCTTTCGCGCCTGACTGAGAAGATGTTCACGATCGACTCCGCCACCAACGAGGACAAATTGAATCTCTGGTATATCTTGGAGCATCTGAGCCGCATCCAGAATAGTGTTGAGACCCTGGGCCAACCCTATGTTGCCAGCATACACAACGTTGAAATGATCTTTCATTCCAACTGTTTGGGCCAGGACTGAATTCTTAGGAACAGGTCGATAGATGTCCTCATCGGCCCAATTTGGGATGATATGAATTTTCTCGGCTGGCACACCTTTTGTTATTAGATTAGTCTTGAAACCAGGTGTTACTACTGTTAAAGCGGCTGCTTGACGATATATCCAGTTAGCCAAATATCCTAAGGTATTCTGTACTAACGGACTAGGCATCATCCCAGTAGCAGCCAATGTTTCCGGCCACATGTCGTGAATATTGTAGATAAATGGCACCTGCCGGAGCAAACCAATCCACCAAGCCGGGATACCCACAGTCAGAGGAGGGTGGTACACCCACATCACATCGGCAGAGCCACCAAGTAGTGGTCCCAGGAGTGAAGCAGAGGCAGCAAAACTCAGATAGTTTAGTCCCCGTTTAATTTTAGAATGGCTATGATTAGGGTAGAGGGGCAGACGTAACAGGCGTACCCCGTCGCATTGCTCCCATTTCCGCCAACGAATTTGATGACCAGGGTAAAGTTTGCCGCTCGGATAGTTAGGGAAGCCGGTGATGGCTGTAACAGTATGACCCCGAGAAACTAACCCGTTAGCCAGCAAATGCGTTTTGAAACCAGGTTCAGGATCATAGAACTGGGATAAAATTAAAACACGCATCGTTTGCTATCTTGAAGAATTTTGTCCGGAATTGGCTACGTGTTTATAGATATTAACCATTGTCTGGGCTGTCGCCTCCCAGGAAAAGCAAGCTGCTTGAGCCACACCTGCCTCGCCTAAGCGGCGCCTTAACGAGTTATCGGTCAACATTTGTCTAATAGCCTGTGCCATGCTCTCTAAGTCATGTGGGTCACAGTACATACTAGCTGGTCCACCAATCTCAGGGAGCGACCCATGGGTAGCCAAAAGAGTAGGTACACCCAATTGCATTGCTTCTAAAGCGGGTACACCAAACCCCTCGTAAAACGAAGGCATAGCAAACATATCGGCCGCCTGATACAAGACAGATAAGTCAGCGGAGTCCATATAGCCTATGAGTCGTACCCGGTTCTCTAATCCTGTTGTGGCAATTGCTGCCAGTAAATCTTGATGTCCTGTTCCTGGCAACCCTCCAATTACCAAAGAGTGAGGTAGTATGGCTAACTGGCAAGCACGAGCAAAAGCCTTAACCAGTCCATCAAAGTTTTTATGCTTATTTGACCGCCCTACGGCAAAGATATAGGGAGGAGTGATACCGTAGCGGGCCAGGATAGGGGTTGGATCTTCTGTGTATCGCACCATACGCCGACTGGCCAGGCGCACCGTTTGTACATGGGCTGGTGTTACCCCTGTATAAGCGCAGATCTCCGCTTGAGAGAAGTCAGAGTCCGTCACAACGAGATCGGCATGTTTAGCGGCGTATTTAAGTAAAGCTAGTAGCAGCCAAGCTCTGAGCCGGGATGTATGGGCTGGATAGTGGCGCAGGTAAAAACGTTGCGCCAAATCATGAATGGTCACCACAGTGGGATAATGAGACGACATGCTTAAGCTGATCATGTTACCTGGGAAATGTACTACATCAGCTCCGCCCAATTTTTTCACCAGACTTACAAAACGAATTTGCTCATATAATACCCGGAGCAATCGCGACCGATTATCAAAGGGCAGTACATAATAATGAATGTTATCTGCCTCAACTCTAAAGGATGAACGACCCAAAGCGGAGACCACTATGGTATAGTCATTTGTGCGGTCTGCCCTCGCCAAGCCGTTCACCAGGCCCACCATATAGGATTCGCCTCCTCCCAACTCGCCTGGGATGAGAGATAAGGCATCGATTATTACTCTCATTGTTTATATTTAGGCCGGGTTATTGGCCTTCCTTGTGTGTGAAATTTGCAACTGCGACTTGCGTAAGCGAAAATTGATACGATTAATATACAACCTGGCTATTACTACCGGAATTATGTAAAAAATTGCCTGTAGAAAGGACATTAAGAAATCCACCGTCACCAAAAGTATGACAAACTTGGCCGTGAAAATTGCATATAAAAGGATGATATCAGGCTGGAGTGAGCGGCGTCTGTAATGCTCAATCCAAGAGCTGACCCATCCGAAACAAAACATGCCAAAAACTACGCCTGGAAACATAAAGTTTAGATAGAGTTCGCCGATTAAGGAAGGGTGCCAGGAGTTAAAGATATCTGTATCTGTATAATTCCAGAAAACGATCTGCCCCAGATCATCCGGTTTAGCAGGAAAGAGTGAACGCGGAATGGGGGCATAGATTACCTGAAGAAAAGTTTTGCCAGCTAACCACCCAATCTCTTTAGAACCGCGTCCAATAATCCAGGTCAACACGTCTATGTCTGTCAAATTACGGCCAGCTAATACGGTTTGAAACATATCAAAGGCCGCTTTATCTATATTTTGTAAATTACCGGTTGCTGCTGCACTTCCGGCTGTTGCCCAATTACGCCAAATCCCCACCGCCATTGAAACGATAATGACTAACGCTCCCAAGATGATTAAGTGCTGAATCTTAATTTTACGACCGGAGAGGTAGTAATGGATCATGGTCAGCATCAACCAAAAACCCAGAATACCCCAGCGATCACCCAGACTTATCAATACAAGTGAGGTAAAGATCAGGTGTATCCAAAATAGCAAATTCTTACGCGTTTTGAGATAATCGTAGCTGAACCATAATAGATTAGCGACAGGCAGCAGTAACACCCCCCAATTCAGATAAGCTGAACTGCGAAAAATCGTTCGACCATAAATATGAGTTATTAGATATAAAAAACCACCCGATGATTCAAAGTACAGATAGATAAAGATAAATGCAGCAATTGTCATAAGACCGACAACTACAAATAACCGGCGCCGAGAGTGGCGGCGTTCAACAAGCCTGGTTCCTGGTTTAACTTGTCGACGAGGCAAAACAGCATAACCCATACCAAAGCTTAGTAAGCCAACAATAGCTATGAACAGCGCCAGGATCAAGTAAGGTTGATTTTCCGGGAGTGAGGCATAAACGAGCAATCCCAAATCGTGAATTTGCCCATCTCTGTTGATATAGTATCCATACTCATATATCGGGCCAGAAGACGTAGCATAGTAAAGCCCCCCAAAAGCAAAGCCTAAATAGCCCAAACATACCCAGGCAAAAATATTAAAGTAGTCACGTTTGAGCCAGCTTTGCAAAAAGACCCAGAGAATCATGCTAATAAGAATAAGCGCCAAGGTGAGGGCTGGCGCATACGCACTGGCAAGTCCCAATAAGGTAACAACCAGCACTAAACTTAACCAATAGAATGGGTGTCTAAGTGGGATTTGATTTAAATTCAAGGTAGCGCGTAATATAGCCATTACTCCCTTTTACGTTTAGCAGCGCCCTAAATCCAGTTAAAACGAAATCGTCTCCACAATATATCGAATTCCGGCAACTTTAGCAGGGCGCAAGTCATTATGTAGACTCCTGTGACGGCCGGCACATAAAACCAACCTGTTAGACCCTCGTCAACAGGGGCAAATTCACGAAAGAAAAACCAGAAAGCTACCATAACCAGACCAGCCGCCAATACCTTCCAGCCTGAAAGCTGTAAGAGACGCCGCCAGTTGATTGGTAGTATTTGAGAAAGAAATAATGTTAGAATCAGCCCATTTAATATACTAGCGATGTTAGTACTGTAAGCAATGGCCA
>CAZRYD010000151.1:6163-15097 GCA_964604225.1 uncultured Caldilineaceae bacterium | reverse complement strand
CGATGGGCGGGTTATGCCACCCAGTGGCCCCTCATGACCGTGTCGAGACGTGATACAAGAGCTAATTTCCTGAGGGAGTAATTCTTGCGGATTTTCGTCTTAGAATAAAAGAGGACTAATCCTGCTCAAGATCAACCATTTTGCCTGGGGACAAGTATATCTGTGGATGAGTTGGATGCTGCTTTGCACCAGGAACGAATCGTTGGGAAACAAAAGTTAACCTACCCGGAACGACTTTCAAACTTGCCCCAAGTAGCTTCGTCATTATGGAAGCTGGAAAACAGCCTATCTCGTTCTTAAGGATGCCTTGCTGGCTTGACGGCCCGAGGGTTATGGAGAACATCTTCCTCGCCTGATGACCTGCTGGTTCACGTTTTGACTCGGGGTACCTCCAATTTTCGTACGTAAATGTGCAATAGGGAATAGAGAAAGTGCCTACGAACCAAAAGAGGGTCTGATTAGTGATTTAGCACAATTTTATCGCATAATCTTGATTGTGTTAAATTCCAGTTGCCAAAAGAGACCAATAGCAGTATATTTGGAGCAATTTCAGCCTGTTCGCAGGCCGTTATCCCCTAAAACTTATTCCCCACAATTTTGGGAGGCCGTTTTTATGAGCAAAATACTCCCCCCAACCGTGACGACCTGGCTGGCTTACCTGGAGCAAAAGAGCAAAAGCCAATCCACAGTTGATAATTACCGGCGCGCCCTGGCCCACTTTATTCGCTGGTCCGAGCAGAGTTATGGCCAGTCCTTCGACCCGACAGCCATCATTCCTCGCGATGTGGCCGATTGGAAAGCCTTTCAGCAGAGGGTGGAAAAGGCTAAACCGACCACGGTTAATGTCCGGCTGGTGGCGCTCTCTCGCTTTTTCAAATGGGCGGTGGCCCAGGGCTATGCTCGCAGCGATCCAACGACCGAGGTGGATAGCGTGCGCCCGGAAGCGCGCCGGCCCAGGTCGTTAGATGATAAGTATGTGCGGAAATTACTCCGCCAGGTCAGGGCCAGGGGCAATAAGCGGGATGAGGCTATTATCGAGATGTTATTGGGGACGGGTCTACGGATTTCTGAACTGCTGGCCTTGCGCGTGGGCGACGTGAGTCTGGAGGAACGCAGCGGTGAAGTGACCGTCCGCTATGGCAAGGGCGGGGTGTATCGGACCGTGCCGCTGACGTCCGTAGTTCGTAAGGCAGTGCGAGAATACCTGGAGACTCAACCGGAGCTGAAACCCGATGATCCGGTCTGGGTGGGTGAACGCGGCGTGTTGACCGACCGGGGCAGTGTGTTGTATTTGCTCAAAAAAATATGCTTTTCAGGCCAGGCTGGATGAGCGCCTTATCAGTCCACATGTGCTCAGGCATACGTTTGCGACGAGGTATTTGTCAGCGAACCCCGATGATTTACGAGGTCTAGCAGCGATTTTAGGCCACAGCAATCTCAACACAGTGATGATTTACACCACTCCCACAACTGCTGAATTGACCAGCCGCATGCAGAAAGCGGAGGTAGCCAATCCTTACGCTACCCAAGAGGGTTAAGATGAAAGATCTTGCACCAATCCGAATTTCAAGGGTAACTCTTTTCAAGTTATGCGAACGTTAAACATTTCCCAGCCAGCAGGGGCTGAACGTTCTCCCCAAAAGCGGCTTATATGTAATGCCGCCAGGGCGGGGAAGCCGGTGCAGTGGTTCAGGTGGTAAGTTGGATATCACAGAACTCTTGATTGAGCACGGCAATCACCTGTTCAATAGGCTCCGGCTGGCCGGCTTCAGATGGCTGCCCCCCAGGACGACTATAATCGGCCGGTCGAAGTGACGCCGCACATAACGCAGCGTGTTAATCAGGCCGGCGTGGCAACAGCCCAATACCACCACCACACCCTCCCTGACCTCCAAAACCATCGTCCGGTCATCCACGACCAGGTCCGGCCCGAGTGTTTCGCCTCGCTTGACCAGCAGATGGGCATCGCCGATTTCAAAGTCAGTCCCAAGTGGTATCGTACCGATCACGCTGACGCCTGCGATCACTCGGAAAGGTTCATCCTGGAAGACCAGTTTGGCCTGCTGTTCCAGGTCCACTTGTTTCACCGAATACCCGATAGCTTATCCAACCGCTGGCCGCCAGGTTATGAGCCAGTACCTGCGCCGTTGGGCCGGTGTCGAACAGCATCTGGCCTGCTGAGGTTTCAATCAAGTGGGCCAGGCCGTGTTCGCTCCACATTCTGGAGTCAAAAGCCACTTCGTTATCACATCACTTTTCCAGCCCGCTTCTTTGCGCTAGCGCAAAGAAGCCCCTATATTTTGCCCCCAAACTGGAAAGTAGTAGCCTGGAAGTGAGGAATACAGCCGGGGTTCAGTTGATGGATCAGACGATGGACCAGGCGTTATCCGCTCAGTAAAGAGCGGTCCCCTAAACTGAAGGCTAGCCAGAACGTGCTGACCGGATCGAAGACGTTCCCGTAGGTGCCAGGCGCAGCGACGAGATGATCCTGTTTGGGACTGGACGGCCCGCTGTTTCTAAATCTTAAGCCTCTTCATCCCCGGCCAGCCAGTAACCCGTGCTGCGCTCGGTAAGCAGATAGCGAGGATGGGCCGGATCAGGTTCGATTTTGTGGCGCAGGCGGTAAATGAAAACTCTCAGGTAATCCACCTCATCCAGTGCCTCCCGTCCCCAGATGCGGCTCAACAGGGTCTCATTGGACATAATGCGCCCGGTATTACGGGCCAGGATTTCCAGCAGCCGGAACTCCGTACTGGTCAGCCTGATCTCCACCTCTCCGACGGTAACCCAGCGACGATTGAAATCAATCCGCAGGTCGCCGCTGCTGAAAGGGTGCTCCAGCGGCGCGGCTCCCCCCTCCACCCGGCGGAGGACCGAGTGAATCCGAGCCATCAGTTCTAGATGGCCAAAGGGTTTGGTGATGTAGTCATCGGCGCCGAACTCCAGACCCCGCACTTTGTCCAATTCGGCATCGTGGACGGTGAGGATGATGACTGGTACAGGGCAATCATCCCCCCTTCCAGGCGGGCGCTTTCCAACATATCGTTCGCCAGCAGTTCCAGGCGACCCAAATTTTGTTCGATCGTCTCGATAATTTCCATCCAGATTGACGGCGGCAAGTGGATCAACTGGCGCAAGGTGGGCGCCAGAGTTTTGAGGACGGTCAGAGGGGTTTCGGCAGGATTGACAAAAAGGTATTCGAAAAAGCTCATCTTGTCTCTTTGCGCTAGCGCAAAGAGACGCCGACCATTTAGGAGTACACTTAAATAAAGGTGAGGGTAGAGTATATGGTCTTTTAGATGTTCAAGCTTATTCATTCTCTTGAAAGGAGACGAACAATGAAAACTGCCCAGTCTTTAAGTTGGTTGGTGGCCGTGGCCGGCCTGTGGGAGGTTCTGGCGCCCTTTATCCTGGGCTACTCAGCGACAACGATAGCTATGTGGAACGCGGTCATCGTCGGCGTGGTGTTGATCGTCCTGGCGGTCTGGGCCGCACTCAGCGAGAATGTCCGTTTGGACCAGAACCTGGAGTGGATCGGCGCGGTGGTGGGGGTGTGGTTGATTGTGGCGCCCTTTATCCTGGCTTACTCGCCGACGGTGGTCGCCATGTGGAATGACATCATCGTCGGCATTGTGGTGATCATGCTGACGGCCTGGGCGGCAACCGTGTTCGGCAGGCCGGCTCCCCAAGCGTAAAGCCACGGCTGCAGGATCAAGGGGCATGAGTCATCTGGCCGCCAGGCCAGGCCCTGTTAAGACTCGTAACCGTGGGGGTAGAGGGATCAACTTCTACCCCCTCTTCTTCGCAGTGCCTTGAAGCGACATGGGAATTATCTCATGAAATTGGCAAGGACAGTCTGTGGAATTCTGGTGGTAACTGGCTTATGGGAGGTGTTAGCTCCTTTCATCCTGGGATACCCAAACACAGCAATGGCTCTGTGGAACGCTCTCCTCATTGGGGAAATATGGTTAGGGCTAGGGGTGATCGCCGTTATCCTCGATGACCTTAACACTTATCGGACTCTAGATTGGATCAGTGCGCTACTGGGCCTGTGGTTGGTCATAGCCCTGTTCATCCCAGGCTACACGGCCCCACCTATAGCCAGACGGAATGACCTCGCCGTTGGCTTGATGGTCATTATCCTGGCCGGATGGGCTGCGACTGAATTGGGCAAGCCCACAACCGGGCAGTCGTAGGTTATACGGAGTCTGGTCTGATGAATCCGAATAATCACTCCAAAGATAAAAAGGAACGATTGCCAGCCCCTCTCTGGGGGATAATCGTAGTTGTGGTTCTGCTGGGCTTAGTTTTGTTTATATATGGTACTTTATCTCCAAAAAATCACCCGATCAACCCCCAAGATTCAGCTCCACCGGTAGCATCATTGCCTCAAATTGTTAGGGCCATTGCCGCCGGCGAGGTCCAAACCCTTACCGTCCAAGGTAATCTATTGATCGCCACGAAAAAGGATGGAACCCACATCAGCGCTCGTAAAGAGGCAAATATCAGCGCCGTTGAAACCTTACGCCTCCTGGGTATTCCGCCGGAAGCGTTGGCAAATTTGCCGATTGTGGTGGCAGAAGAAGAAAACCTTAACTCCAATTCTTTTAACTCCACTATTGTCTTAATTACGATAACGATGGTCATCCTGTTTTCCTTTTTACTGTTTCGCCGTTCACAGCAGGCCCAAGTTGGCGACAGCTCTGGCTATTTTGGCAACCTGGGGCGCAGCAACCCTCGGGTGATTTCTGGAACCACCGCCGAGGATAACAAAGCCCAAGGCGCTTCTCCCCAGGTGACTTTTGAGGATGTGGCCGGCGCGGATCAAGCCAAGCTCGAACTTCGGGAAGTGATAGAATTTCTGAAAGAACCCGCCAAATTTGCTAAACTTGGCGCCCATGTTCCCAAAGGCGTCCTGATGGCCGGCCCGCCCGGTACCGGCAAAACGCTCCTGGCCAAAGCGGTCGCGGGTGAGGCCGGAGTGCCCTTCTTCAGTATCTCCGGCTCCGAGTTTGTCGAAATGTTCGTGGGGGTGGGCGCGGCCCGCGTCCGCGATCTGTTCAAACGGGCGAAAGAGCAGTCGCCCGCCGTGGTTTTTATTGACGAAATTGACGCTGTAGGCCGGCGGCGTGGGACCGGGTTGAGTGGTGGCGGCAATGAAGAGCGGGAGCAAACCCTCAACCAAATTCTGGTGGAGCTGGACGGCTTTGCCACCGACACCCATGTGATTGTGATGGCCTCGACCAACCGGCCCGACATTTTAGACCCGGCCCTACTGCGCCCCGGTCGTTTTGACCGCAAAGTCTTCCTCGACCGGCCCGACGTACAAGAGCGCGCTGCCATTCTCAACCTGCACACGCGGGATAAGCCGCTGGCGTCCGACATTTCCATTGACGATCTGGCCAGATTGACCCCCGGCTTTGTTGGCGCTGACCTGGAAAACCTGGCCAACGAAGCAGCTATTCTGGCGGCCCGGCGTAATTTAGCGATAATCGGGCAGGCGGAATTTCAGGAGGCGATGGAACGGATCATCGCCGGACCTGAGCATGCCAAACTTCTCAGCCAGGCTGAACGCCGGGTGATTGCTTACCACGAGGCCGGGCACGCGGTGGTGATGCATAATTTGGCGCATTGCGACCCGGTACATAAGGTCAGCATCATTTCCCGAGGGATGGCTTTAGGCTATACCATGCCGCTTCCGGAAGGGGATAAGTATTTGCGCAGCCGCGAAACTTTTGAAGATGAGTTGGTGGGCTTGCTGGGCGGGCGGGCCGCCGAGGAGATGGTGTTTAACCAGATCACAACGGGCGCGGCCAATGACCTGGAGCGAGCTACCAAGCTGGCCAGAGCGATGGTCACCCGCTACGGCTTCGGCCAGAACCTGGGGCTGCGCACCTTTGGTGAAGAGCAGGGCAATTCTTACCTGGGTAGCCTGGGTGAAATCCGTGATTACAGTGAGGAGATGGCCCAGGCGATTGACCACGAAATTCGGTCCATTCTGGACACGGCTTACCAACGGGCCAAAGCTATTGTTGTCTCACAACGAAACAAACTGGAAGCCCTGGCCGAGTCACTGCTGGCTTACGAAACCATCGAGCGGCCCCAGTTTGAAGCTCTGATGGCCTGATGGGTAGTGTCGCTCATTATGTTGATCACATTATCCCTGGCTAATCTCCTGATATAGCCTCACTTTCTTCCAAGCTCCTGAGCAGCAGAATCGGGCATTGCTAGACTTCAAGCGTGATCCTCCTGCATTCTGAGGAGGGCAGCGAGTTGGGTTAGTTGGGAAGTATGCACTACAGCTAGCACTTCATCGGCCGGCTGTAGGACCGTATCGCCGCGAGGGATAATGAGTCGCCCCCGGCGGATAACCGCGGCCAGGACACATTCAGTGGGGAGATCGAGGTCGCGGATGGCCTGGCCGGCGGCTATGGCGGTCGGATGTACCTTTTCTTCAATCAGCGAATATTCGCCCTGGCGCAGCTTGAGCAGCGTCATCATATCGCCCAACGACATTTCTTCGGCGATGAGGTGGCCCAGCAAATCGGCCTGATTGAGCGCTACGTCTACGCCCATTTCCGGGGTGAACATCCAGGCATTGCGCGGGTTGTTCACTCGGGCGATGGTGCGAGGGACGCCGAATTCAAAGCGGGCCAGATTTGTCACCACTAAATTAACTTCATCCTCACCGGTTACTGCCGCCACGACATTAGCCTGACGAATACCGACGGCTTCTAGGATAGCTGGGTCTGTGCCGCTGCCTGGCGTTACCTGCTCTGGTGATAACGCATGCTGCAAGCGGACGATCTCTCCGGATCGCACCTCGATAACTTTGACTTCATACCCACCCGCCACTAGAAACATGGCCAGCCACGTACCGACCTTACCCCCACCCACGATAATCACCCGCATGGTCATCATCTCACCTCCTTAATTTAACCCTAACAAGCTCTTGAGCCGGTCGGCGGATGTGGTCAACATAACCAGATGAACCAGATCGCCTGCCTGGAAGACGGTACCCCGTGTGGGTAGAAATGTTCGGCCCTCCCGGCTAAGGGCAACGACGTGGACTTCGTTAGGCAGGGTTAACTCATTCACTGTCCGGCCAACCAGGAGGGGAGGGATCTCTGCTTCGACCAGGTCTACCTCACCGCTGCCCAAACTCATAATTGGATCAAGATGGGAATAACACAAAAGTTCAGTGAGACGATTGACGCCCCAGGTGGCAGGGTTGATGGTTTGCAAACCGAGCCGCCGGTAGATTTCGGCTTTGCGCGGGTCATACAGGCGAGCCACCACACGAGGTACCCGGAAAATTTGCCGGGCCACTCGAGCTACGACTACATTAACTTCATCTGTGGTCGTGACTGCGGCCAGACCATCCGCTCGCTCGATGCCGGCGTGGAGCAGTACCTCCTGATCGAAGCCGACGCCGACCACAATCTGGCCTTTGAACTGAAGACCCAGGCGTTCAAATGCGGCCGGATCGTTATCGACGACCGAGATCTCATGGCCGCGTTGGCTCAGTGTTTGGGCCAGCCCGGCGCCCACCCGGCCACAGCCAATGACAATAATTTTCATACCTCACCTCCAAGCAATGGGGAAAAACGGAGACAAATGACAAAAGGATTTAGGGGAAGGTTATCCATCTTTCGACTCTCGTTCTTCATCTTTTGTCCGGCGTAACAGGGCCTTTCGTAACTCATCGGCCAACAACAACGCCGGGGCCCAGGCGAACAGAAATAGCCAGTTCTCCAGGGGGAAGGCTGCGGTGTCAAACACCCGCTGGAACAGGGGTACGTAGACAATTAAAAATATCAGGGCCAGTTCGCTGGCGATACCGACCCACACCAGCCGGTTGGTGAATAGGCCGAGGCGGAAGACCGACATGCGCTCCGTGCGTTGGGCAAAGAGATTGCCAATTTGAGTGGTCACCACTGCCGCCAGGGTCATCGCGGTGGCGGCCCGGTAAAGTGGCCCGCTCGCCGGCAGGTCCAACCACTGGCCCCAATAACCGTTGGTCCAATACATAAAGTAGAAGGCCGCCATGGCAGCCACACTCTGAATCAGGCCCAACCAGCCATAAGCCCGCAGCAGCAAAGACTGGGTAATGATATGCTCTTTCAGGTTGCGGGGGGGGCGGTCCATCACCCCTGGCTCAGGCGGTTCAGTCCCCAGGGCCAACGCCGGCACAATGTCGGTCCCCAGATCGATCGAGAGAATCTGCATTATATTGAGCGCCAGCGGGATACGCGCCCCACTAAAAGCGAAGCAGATAAACGGTATCGCTTCGGGGGTGTTGCTGGTAAAAATATAGGTGGCGAATTTTTTGATATTAACATAGACGGCCCGCCCCTCTTCCACGGCATTGACAATGGAGGCAAAGTTGTCGTCGGTCAGGATCATGTCGGCCGCTTCTTTGGCTACATCAGTGCCGGTCAAGCCCATCGCCACGCCGATGTCGGCCTTTTTGAGGGCAGGCGCATCATTCACCCCATCGCCGGTAACGGCCACCACCTGCCCTAACTCCTGGAGCGCGCTGACCACCCGCAGTTTGTGTTCGGGGACTACCCGGGCAAAAATGACCTCGTCCCGCAGCGCCTCTTTGAGGGCCTCGTCGGTCATCGTCTCCAACTCGGCGCCTGTAACAATACGCGGCTGGACACTATCCGTTCCGGTGATACCGATACGCCGGGCAATAGTTTCGGCCGTCAAGCCGTAGTCGCCGGTGATCATCACAATTCTAATCCCGGCGTGGTGACATTTTTCTACCGCCTCGGCCACCTCCGGGCGAGGTGGGTCCATCATCGCAACCAGACCAAGAAAGGTTAAGTCACGCTCAACCGTTTCGGGGGTGTACTCTGTCAGGTCATCAGGCAGCGCGTGCAGGGCGACGGCGAGGACGCGCAACCCGTTGCGGGCGTAGTCGTCATT
>CAZRYD010000151.1:0-6153 GCA_964604225.1 uncultured Caldilineaceae bacterium | reverse complement strand
TTCTGGCCCGTAACTCATCGGTCAGCGGGCAATCCTGACTATCCAGTTGGATGCGGGTACACAGCGCCAGGACCTCTTTGGGAGCGCCCTTGACGTAAGCCACTCTGGAAGGATGAGCGCTCCGCGTGAAGGATGAAGGATGAAGATTTTCTTTTTCATCCTTCATCCCTCCGCCTTCATCCTTTAAAAGGTGGATGGTACTCATACGTTTGCGGCGTGACTCAAAAGGGAGTTCATGGAGGCGCGGCCTTCGGTGTGCTTCGGCCTCCAAATCTAACCCGGCTTTGAGGGCGGCTACCTGCATGGCGGCCTCGGTGGGGTCCCCTAAGATGGTCCAACGGGTGGACTCACCGTTTGGTGGCAGCAGGCGAGCATCATTGCACAACCCGGCGGCGATGAGCAACTGGCACAGGTTGCTGTCTACGGGGCTGGTTACCAGTTGGCCGGCAGACAGAATTTGTCCTGCGGGAGCATAACCAACGCCGGTCACCGTCAGCCATCGGCCAGGCTCCTTCCTGGGCGGGTAGGAGTTAGCGGAGGGCAGCCACAAGTCACGCACGGTCATCTCGTTCTGGGTAAGCGTACCCGTCTTATCGGTGCAGATGACGCTGGTGCAGCCCAGTGTTTCAACCGCTGAGAGCCGTTTGACCAGAGCATGACGTTTAACCATCCGTTGCACACCCATTGCCAGCGCCAGAGTCACCGTCGGCAGTAGCCCTTCTGGCACAAAGGCGACAATCATCCCCATGGCAAAGATGAAACTCTCGGCCAGGTTCATGCCGGTCAGCCAGATGGCCAACCCAAAAAACACCAGACCCACCGTAACCGCGACGGCGGTGACCACTTTGGTCACCACCTGGATTTCTTGCTGTAACGGACTCAGTTGCTCCCCGACGCTCTGGGTGAGGTGCGCAATTTTGCCAAATTCGCTGCGCATGCCGGTGGCAAAAACCACGGCCCTACCAGCGCCGGCAGCTACGCTCGTTCCGGCAAAAACCAGGTTGGGGAGTTCAGTGCGAGCCAGGTCCTTTTGCAGCACCGCTTCGCTGGTTTTGCGGACAGGGTGGGACTCTCCACTGAGGGTTGATTGATCCACCCGCAGTTCGGCTTCTTGCACCAGTCGCCCATCAGCCGAGATATGATCGCCTTCGGCCAGCAGCATAACATCGCCGGGCGCCAGTTCCTCGGCCAGTATACGCTGCTCCTGCCCATCTCGAAGGACACGGGTGTAAGTTGGGAGCAGCCGGCGCAGCGCCTCAGTGGCCTTCTCGGCCTTGTATTCCTGCCAGAAGCTGAACGCACCGTTGATCAGATTAACCAACCAAATGGCAATCCCCAATTGGGGCATCTGGGCGATGAAGCCGACCAGGCCGCCCACCCACAACAGGAGTGCCATCAGGTGGGTGAAGTTGGCCAGGAATTTTAAATAAAGATGTTTACCCTTGACCTCGCGAAGCACGTTGGGGCCAAAGCGTTGCAGGCGCTCTGCGGCTTCAGCCTGAGTTAGTCCCTGGGGCCGGGTCGCCAGCGCCGGGTAGACTCCCGGGACAGGTAAGGTGGGGATAGTTTCACTAAGTCTACCTTCAAGAGTCACAGTTGTTGACTTGGTCATATTCCGCCGTATACTGACCGTAGCGGGCGGCTCCGTTGCATTTGGCCCGGTGATAGAAGGCCGCTTGCACCCGCCGTACATTCTCCGCTTGGCCCTGCCAGGCGGCTAGGGCCGGTTCTTGCAAAGCCCGACCATAGGAGAAGCTGAGTTCCCAGGGCTGACCCCCTATCTTATTTATGGCATTGAGATGCTCGCTCGCTTGCCGGGGACTTTGCCCCCCGGAGAGAAATACAATACCGGGCACGGCTGCGGGCACGGCCCGGCGCATGCAGCGAAGGGTTGCCTCGACCACTTCACTCACGCTGGCCTGCTGCGGACAGGCTTTGCCGGGCAAAATCATATTGGGCTTGAGCAGAATCCCCTCCAGGTTCACCCGATACTCGTACAGTTGGGCAAAAACGTACTCAAGCGCAGCGGTGGTGATCGCTTCGCAGCGTGCCAGGGTATGGTCGCCCTCCATCAGCACCTCTGGCTCAATGATAGGGACCAACCCGGCCTCCTGGCACAGGGCGGCATAGCGAGCCAGGATGTGGGCATTGGCTGCCAGGCAAGTTCGGCTGGGCAGACCCTCGCCAATCGTGACCACGGCTCGCCACTTGGCAAAACGGGCCCCCAGTTCGCGGTACTCAGCCAGGCGATCCCGCAGGCCGTCAAGCCCTTCGGTGATTTTTTCGCCGGGGAAGTTGGCCATGGCCTTAGCGCCGTTATCCACCTTAATGCCGGGTATGATCCCTTTTTGGGCCAGCACGTCCGGCAGCAGGACGCCGTCCCGGGATCGCTGGCGGATGGTTTCATCAAATAGGATCACCCCGCTGATAAATGCTTCAACGTCAGGGGTGGTGAACAACATCTCGCGATAGGAGCGCCGATTCTCCTCGGTTGAAGGAACCCCAATGCGCTCAAAGCGCTTTTTAATCGTCGGAAAGCTCTCATCGGCAGCCAGGATACCCTTGCCTGCCGGAACCAGGGCTTGAGCCATCGATTCCAGTTGAGTGGCCTTTCTCATGGTTAACTTACCTCCTTTAATTTCTGCTCTGCTCATCTTCTTCTAGAGGTTAGTCAACGAACTTTTGACAGGTAATATAAGGTACTTTTACTCGTCAAAAATCTTTTGACTGACCACTAGTAATATGTCCAGCAAAATTCGGGCTGCCCGTTCCGCACCCGATCCCCAAAGGCGGTGGACATGGCGACATAGGCTCGCTCACCACTGCAATGATTGAGGTGGAGCCGCAGCGGGCCATACTCGCGCAGCACGTTTACCACGCGTTGCAAGGCAGACCCGGACGGCGTGACAGGACAACCGGCAGCCCGTCGGTATGGTCGTTGTGGGCGTGGTTGAGCACAATCGCGCCTGAGATCCCGTTAAAATCTCCCTTTCCATCCCGCTTACGACCACACCCCGGCAATCGCCCAGCCACACTTCGGACAGCGTCCGTCGCGAATTTGGTTGGCCGCTATCCCAAAAGCGTGTCGCCGAATCAACACCTGGCCGCAGCCTGGACAGAGGGTATTCTGACTATCGTTATCCGGTACATTCCCAATATAAACATATTTAAGCCCTTCCCCCAGCCCAATCTCGCGGGCCTGAAGGAGCGTCGCCAGAGGGGTAAGCGGCACGTTTATCATCTTATACGCCGGAAAGAAGCGACTGAGGTGCCAGGGCGTCTCTGACCCCAACTCGCGGGCCACAAATTGGGCGGCGTCCCGTAGCTCGGCCGGATCGTCGTTGAGGCCGGGGATGACCAGCGTGGTTACCTCCAGCCAGATGCCCAGCGCCTTCATCCGTTTGAGACTATCCAACACCGGCTGGAGCCGCGCTCCGACGTAGCGGCGATAGGTTTGATCGCGGAAGGCTTTCAGGTCTACATTGGCCGCGTCCAGGTAAGGTTGAAAGGTCTCCAGCATCTCGGCGGTCATATAGCCATTGGTCACGTAGATATTGGCCAGGCCGGCCGCGTGCGCCAGGCGAGCGGTGTCATAGGCGTACTCAAAAAAGACCGTCGGTTCGGTATAGGTGTAGGCGATGCTGCGGCTGCCGGCGTATTGGGCGACAGCGACGATTTGCTCAGGCGAGGCCTCATGACCCACAATCAGGTGTTGCTCACGCGGCATTTGGGCAATCTCCCAGTTCTGGCACCAGCGGCAGTGAAAGTTGCAGCCCGGCGTGGCGATAGAGTAGGCTGTCGAACCGGGGTAGAAATGAAACAACGGCTTCTTCTCCACCGGATCCACGTGCTGGCTGATGGTGCGGCCATAGACGAGGGTGTAAAGCGTTCCACCCCGATTCTGGCGGACCCGACAGATACCCTTGTGACCGTCAAAGATCATGCAGCGATGAGCGCACAGGTGACAGCACACCTTGTTGTCGCTCAGTTTTTCGTACAGCAGGGCCTCTCTCAGTTCCATCCTTTCACCTACGGGCTGTTCAAGTTCGCTCTTGTGTGGACCGCGTCTGCCGGCGTAGCTCTGCCAGTTCCTGCTCCAGGCGCTGCAGCCGCCTTTCCAGCATCCCACGTTCCTCTTCTAGCCGCCGGACATACTCCTCACTCGGTGATGGAACAGACCAGCTCCTGTAGCGCCACGGGTAGCAGCATTCGGACCAATCCCGGTGATACCCACCATGATGATGCCCACAACACATAACTAACCTCCTTATTGATCAGGGGATATTCCCTGCTTCACGTACGGTACAACAGGCTTCCAGCGGATCGAAATGGACCAGCGCTACCAGCCTTATTACCACCAAAGATTGGTCAACTGGGGCTGATCTCCACCAAATCTTGAAACGCCTTGACTCCCTGGGCATTTTCTTGTTGCAAAATGGTGATGACCTCTTCAGTGGTCAGTTCATTATCCACCTCCACCGTCACCAATTTGCCACCCTGACAAACCCCGTGAGTATATAGGTCAGCGCCACCTTCAAATTTGCTAACGCCAACAAAAAAACCTGCCGATATTCCCAAAATCAGGCCGACGAGAGTAAATCCGACGATATCACAGACCCAGAATGATACCGGAATATAGCCGAAGAGCTGGTTACAAGCATACCCACCCATAGTTAAACCATATAAGTGCAGAATGGCGATGCCGAGTAAAGCTCCCCAGACCATATATTTCACGACAATGCGGCTTTCGTTGCGTCCGAAAAGCTTCTGGATATCATTGTAACGAGTTAAGATCCGGATTTTATCGGCAGTAAAACCGGCGTTTCTTAATCTATTGATTGAACTCTGAATCCTATCTTCATTTTGAAGTAGGCCAATTACCATACTCATCTAACCTCCTTGTATCATCTTTTGCATCGTAACCAAACACGCGCTCTGCTGATGAACCTGGCGAAATTGGCTCCATGGCTCGCCGCTGGCAAGACAGTGATCACATCTGCCACCACTCTGGAGAGAAGATGAATACTGTATTCGAAGCTGTGGCTGCTCCATAGATACTGTCCTTACCTTTAAGTATGCCCCCAATTAGTCTGCGCCTCTTTGCGCTGGCGCAAAGAGGTAGGAAGTTACCTTCTGTCCAGCTTAGTTCAAAACCAGAACTGTACCGGCACCGGTCTGGATAAAATCCTCCCGGTACGCGTCGCGGAAGAGGCCGATGGCGTTATCACCGGTGCAGTGACATGGGGCTACTTTTTGCACGCCCAGCCGGCGGAAGTCGGCGATGATCTCCTTAATCTTTGCTTCACTCACCCCGCCCAGATGGAAGCCACCCAGCACCAGGTAGATCTCATCTCTACCAACTTCTTTAGCCCAACGGACCATCGTAGCAATCCCTGGATGAGCACAACCGGTAACGACCACCAAGCCCTGGGTCGTCTTTACTACCAGCGCTTGCTCGATAATCCCCGCGCCCATCTCGCCGGTGGTGTAAACGCCATTGCTAATCTCTATGGCCTCGTGTACCTCTACCACCTTGGTGCTGGCCTGCACCTGCACCTTAAAGCTGGCAGGGAAGGAGCGGGGGAGATAGACCGTCGGGTGGACGCCGGTGGCCAGGAGGCTGCCCAAACCACCGGTGTGGTCACCGTGGATGTGGGAAAGGACGACGATGTCCACGTCGCCAGGCTTGAGATCAAGTGCTGCCATGTTGGATAGAAGTGTCTCCCCATCGCCCCCGGTATCGAACAGGATCGTCGTCTCGTCGCGCTCTATCAGGCAGCCAAAGCCCCAGGCCGTTTGCAGCCGCGAATCATAAACATCGTTATCATAGACGATAGTGATGGTCATTGGCTTTATCTCTTTCAGCGGGGTTGATTTTGGCCTGGATGCTGGAATGCCGAGCGGGACAGGCGAGGCATTTGCTGCTAGCTGAGAATAGTCTGGGGTCTGATTTAGAGTGGAGGGAGGAGAAAACAAAATCTCCGTGGTTACCTGTTCGCTGGCTGCGATCTCAGGCGTGGGCCCTGCCGTTCCCGTCGGGCCACATTGGTTTGCCATCAGGCAGACCAGTCCCAGCAGCATGGCCAGGCCAACCCACCTGTTTGGTTTAAAATAAATGAGCAGCAGATGGCCTAAAAATATTAATTGAAAACG
>CAZRYD010000150.1:0-15112 GCA_964604225.1 uncultured Caldilineaceae bacterium | reverse complement strand
GAAGGTTGGGCCCCCATCTTGGTGGCCGATAAAGCCCCGGCGGCGGCTCCCCAGCGAATCGCCGTGGGCAGGTCATGACCCTCTACCAGAGCGGCCGCCAGGCCCCCGTTAAAGGCATCGCCGGCAGCAACGGTGTCAATCGCTTTGACTTCAAAAGCGGGCACGAAGGTGGGTTCGGCTTCAGCCTGGGCCAATAAAACACCCAAAGCACCCATTTTTATAATCACGGTTTTGACTCCCAGACTGAGCAGCAGTTTGGCCGCACCGGCAGCATCTTCCGGGTTTTTGATCGTCAAACCGACCAGTTGGCCGGCTTCAACCTCATTAGGGGTCAGGATATCAACCAGAGAATACAACTCGGCGGGCAACGGCTGGGCGGGGGCCGGGTCAAGCACAACGATGATACCACGTTGGTGCGCCAGACGCGCTGCGGCGACGACCGCATCCAGGGGAACTTCAAGCTGAAGCAGGAGGACTTTGGCCCCGGCGAGGCTGGTTTCGAGCCGGTCCAGGTCATCCTGTCCCACCCGGCCGTTTGCTGCCGGTATGATGATGATGTTGTTTTGAGCGTTGTCGTCCACAGCGATAACGGCCACCCCGGAGCTGACCGTCGTGTCAACGAATACCGGCGAGACATCCACGCCTACACGGGTGAGATTCTGGCGGAGTTCCTGGCCAAAGGCATCCCCACCTACCCGGCCCACCATTTTGGTCGGCACGCCCAGCCGGGCAACCGCCACCGCCTGGTTGGCTCCTTTGCCGCCGGGCGCAGTAAAAAATTCGTGGCCGGTGATGGTTTCCGCCGGGGCAGGCAGGCGCGGCGTGCGGACGACCAAATCCATATTGATACTGCCGAAGACGATAACGCTCATTTCAAAATCCTACCCATCAATTTATTTCATCAAAAGGAGGAATGAATTTGCCAGCATCAAGAGTTTACCCATTTTTTGACACTTGGCTTTAGCCCCAGGGGAAAGGGCGAAATAGAGACTGTAAAATAGTGGGCCCATTATATCTTAGAACTCAGACGAGTGTCAAAGATAGTTGCAAGGGTTTCAATATGTGATGGCCTTATCCCCAAAATTTTACATATTGCATTTCCCTTACTCTTATAATATAATGATTTTAATGAAAGAGAAATAAGCTCCTCAAACAAGTGAACTAATATTGGCAACTTGTAACGATTTTCACTTTTTGAGAACCTCCCAGGCCAATACAGAAGATTATTTCTTTGCTGAGATGTTTGTTACATCCCCCTAAGGAGGCAAAGCATGGTCCTCGATCTTGCCACTTTAATCTCTGCGGTCGGAATGATCAATTCACTGCTAAAAGAGTCGTTGCCGCTCATCCAGACCATTCGCTCTGGCATGTTGGCCAGAAATGACGAGGCAAAACAGCAGCTCGCGACAAAATTGAACCAGCTCCAGCAGAATATCCAACACGCTGGCGAATTAGCTCGGGTCGCCGAGGAATATTCCCGCACTCTCGAGAATGTTCTTGAACTGCTGTGGCTCTGCCGCCGTGCAGAACGCTTTCTCAATGACAACCTCGATGATTGCCGCAAGAGGAACAGCGGGAACTACGCTGGTAACTGGAAAGTCCTGGAGGCGATATTCGAGACAATTAATAGTAACAGCGACACACTGCGCAAAGTAGTGATGGATCGAGCGAAGTGGTATGACGAAAAGGATAAAGCCCAGATTGAACTTTTGTATGGAAAGTTCCAGTCAGCTTATGATCGAGCATCAACTGATGTAAGAAACAAAGTGGCAGATGAATTGCTGTATGAACTGCGCAGCATGACCAGTCTTCTACAAGAGGTAGAGACATTGCTGCGAGATACCGTTTACGACAAGATATTGAGGACACTTCAGAAGCTGGGCTCATAAAGCTTTCGTTGAGTGCGAGCGGTTTATCTCATCTGCTTACGGGAGAGCAACAATGTATGACCTTGGAAAAGGCAATGAAGAATCTCAATTTGTCAGGCAACAGCGGGGAATCGAGCAGTTGCAGGAGACCTCAGTTTCTGGATTTGTTAGGGAACAGCAGGGTATCGAGCAACCGCAAGAGACCTTAGTTCAGGTACGTCTAGCACTCTTGAGAGAACTTCGAAATTACCAGAATGACCTGGATAAGTATGTTAAAGGTTATATCGCTTCCCTCGAACTATCGAGCAAGTGCGCTAAAATTCGATCTGATCTAGGGCACGATAAACGCAGATCAACTAAGTTTTGGGAAGACCGCCAATATGATTTTGAGCGTGCCTTCGATTTAGCTGCTCGTCTTGATCCTATAAAATCGGATTTTAAGGAGTTAGTCGGAGAGTTCGATAAGGCTCTTAGCGAGGCGATAGACGCGACGAACAGTGCTCTCTCAGCACTGCAAGGGGTCGATTTGTCAAATATTATGGCCACAATACAGCGATCGATCAATACAATGTTGAAGGCGCTGCAGTCTATCAGAACACAGTCTGAGCAGAGAGCAAATAAACTCCTAAAAGATATAGAGACCTGTACCACCAAGATTTTCGCTCCGTTAGAGCTCCTCGAAGAGAGAAAGGTCGGGAAGTCTCAGGAGCGAATTAGCCGCTCTGAAGTTAATATACAGCAGGACACGCAGCCCACTAGGCGTGAAGAGCAGCCCCAAATCCGCACAGGGTGGGATGCCCCCAGTTCTGACGTCAGGCAAAGCAGATGAGCGCTTGCGCCATATTTTAGGAAGGGAGATTAACCAATATGGAAACTGTGTCTACATCGGAGTATGATAAGTGGATCTCTTTGTTAATGGGCGAAATCTCCACCGAGGAGGCAGCCCCCTTGTTATCTAAGGGAGTAGCGGACCTACAGACTTTTTTGGAAACTCATCCACAGGCAGAGCAACAGGTTTTAGACATCATCAGGCGACGGTTGGGCGACAATATTACCACAACAACCTGGCAACCCTTGCTCACCAGCCTGACCAACTACTTCGGTCTGAATTTAGCCTACTTAATGGCCTGGGTAGCGCAATATGACCAGAGAAACCGGATAGAAGAGTTGGAAAAGTACAACCTACCGCAAGTCACAACCTTCTTGCGCACGATTTTGGGCCTCTATGGTTTGGAGATGGAAAATGCCTTTGCGGTGTGGGAACGGTTACCTGACGATTGGCGCATGTTCAACCGAGAAATATATTACGACCAGATCAAACAACGACATTATGTTAGGGTGCGTATTGAGAAATACAACGGTCAGGATGCGATCGTCGAGAGCTATCCCGATGGCATCCTTGAACTGACCAGCTTTTTCATCCGGACCCTGCTTATGGTTGGCACCCCCAACGCCTTTAGTCAGCGATACATTGACATGTTCTTCGACGAGGCCAGTCAGTTAGTCAAGTTCCTTCTGCCAGAAGAGGAAAAGGGGGGGGACGAGCTGCCCGAGTCTGAGCCAACCGGCGAAGAACAAAATCTAACCTTACAGCCAGACAATTATAAGTCGGACGTGTTACCCGAGTCTGAGCCAACCGGCGCCCCCTCCTGAGGTCTGGGTTACCCTTGTTGCTATGATTAGCAAAGTCCTCAACGAGTTGATACGCAAGGCCAAGTTGGCATCTCTACAATAATACACACAATCAAATCCATTAAAGCAAAAAGCGTCCGCAGAATTTGCTGCGGACGCTTTTTGCTTTAATGACTCTATCAAGCTTCCATCTGCATAAAATGCCTGGCGTTGCTCCAGATGACCTTGGGCGTGATTTTGATAGGGTGAACCCGGTGGGTGATAGCCCAACCTTTCCACAACTTGTGAATCCACCAGTATAAGGTATCCGTAATTTTATTGCGTGGGGCTTTAACGAGCAGGCGAATAACCGGCTCCAGCCAGGGAAATTCGACGCCCAGGGCAAACCAGCGCTGCAAGTTTTCCATCTGGTTCTTCTCTTGCTCGTTCCGCACCAGGATCGAACTATCCCAGGCAATAGCCCCAATGTCATCGAAACTGCCGGCCATGTGACCATTCTTTTTGGTGAATTCACCCAACTCGGTGGCCGGGTAGGGCTGAAACAGGAAGGCGTGGGCGTACTTCACCTTGGCTTCCGCATTGAGCCGCATCGTGTCAAAATCGTCGTCCAGGGTGCCGGTGGGCAGGGCCAGAATGTTGGTGGCGGTCAAGTTGATGCCGGCCTCATGCAGCATGCGGCCCGATTCGATGATGGTTTCGCGCGACATTTTGCGCTTGAGTAAATCATTGCGCAGCCGGTCGTTGCCGGCTTCGATGCCCATGCTGACGGTGTTGGCTCCAGCCTTCTTAAGGAGAGCTACTTTCTCCGGGGTAATCAGGTTTGAACGGACATTGCAGAAGAAGGGCAGACCCACTTCTTTGGGAAATTTTTCGGCAAACTCTTCCAGCCAATCCACGTAGATGATAAAGAGATCATCCAGAAAGACGACCTGCTCCAGCGGGTAGTGGGCGCGCACCCAGTTGACTTCCTCAATCACCGACTCGACGCTGCGCTGGTAGCCCCGTTTTTCACGGGTATAAAGTTCGTACCAGGCGTGATTAAAGCAATAAGTGCAGTTGTAGGGGCAGCCTCGGCTGGCCATAAAATGCTTGATCGGGCTATTGCGGGTAGGGGCATGTTTGCTGTAAATCAAATCGCGATCGGGCCTGGGTAAGTCGCCCAGCTTACGGATGAGCGGGCGCACCGGGTTTTTGACGATTTCGCCGTCAACCTTGAACCACCAATTGGGAATGTCGGGGTGAAAGCCACCATTGCCCAGGGCGTTGGCCAGATCCACCACCGGCCCTTCACCTTCACCCACGCAAACGCCATCCACTCCCTCCTCATGAATCATATCGGGGAAAAAGGTGGGATGCGGCCCGCCAAAAATGGACATCACCGGCTTGGGACCTAAACCTTCCTTGATGCGGCGATTGACCTTGAAGTAAAAATGCTGCGACCCGGTCATCATACTATAACCGACCATATCGGGCTGGAACTCTTTGGCGATTTGAACCGGGTCTTCTTGAGCGCAGATAGCTAAAGCGACCTCATGACCGGCTTGCTTGAGTACTGCCGACATAGACATGATCCCTTGCGGCTCGTAATCAATTTGTTTTTCTACCCACAAAACTCGCGTCACGGACAACCTCCTAATTTTAAGGGGGGAATTCTTGCAGTTGAAATAATGGTCTGATTATAGGGGCGAGAAATTTTTTTGTCAATTTTATAATTTTTTTACTAATTATTATATTTATTATCTTGCAGCCGGGGGAAACTCGGGGAGTTAAAGAAACTGAGGGAACTGAAGGGCTTGAGTACCCTTAGTTCCCTCAATTCTCCGCACTTTACCGTTGATTACAATTCAAATTGACTACTTAGCCCAACTGATTCTTTCTTCAGCCCAACCTCGGCTGGCGAAGGTATCGGTGCCCACAGCCCCATCGGGTGAGCCTTGCATGGTGAAAAGCTGGCGCTGGCCGCTGCCATCGGGGGTCATAGCCCACACCGCCCAGGGACCACCGCGATTGCTGACAAAAGCAACGGCGTTGCCATCGGGCGACCAGGTCGGCAGGCCGTCCTCGGCGGGATCATTGGTCAGCCGCTGCAGGCCGGTGCCGTCGGCGTTGATGATATAAACCTCCCAATTGCCCTCACGACGAGACATAAAGACGATTTGTTTGCCATCGGGCGAGAGCGCCGGAGCGGTATCTTCGTCAACATTGGTGATGGTTTGCAGGTCTTCCATCTTGCTGGTGGCCAGGCGCAGCCCAAAAGCTGTGGTCCCCCAGCCTTTGAAGGCCAGCTTGCCCTGTGAATTGATATAAGGGTATTCGCCTTCGCCCAGAAGGGTGGCCTCGGCCAATTCAGTCGAACCATTCGCCATAAACAATTGCGATTGGCGGCCACCGGACCGACGGCTCAGGTAGATAATGTTTTCGCCGTCAGCCATCCAGGTGGGCAATTGGTCTTCAATAAAATTAGAAATCAAATGGCCGTTAGCCCCGGATACATCCATCGCCACCAGCCCCCGCGAATCTCCCTTCCAGGAATGGAAAGCGATACGCGAACCATCAGGGCTGAAGGCCGGCTGGCTAGCCCCACCCCGGTAAAATTTAGTGCCCGAACCATCCACCTGGCCAAAATAGAGGTCGTAATCGTTACCGTTAAAGACCGCGTAGGCAATGGTGCCGACCAGAGCGGATTTGGGCACCACCTGCGGCGCAGGAATGACCGGCGGCCGGGTGGCGGTCGGCGTAGGTTCAGGGGTGGGCGTGTCAACTGCCGCGATAGCCTGCTCAGTTGCTTCCGCTACAGGCGTCCCCAGGGCCAGGGCTAACTCTTTATCGGCATTGATCGTACCCAATCCCAAGACAATCGAGTTGACATCGGGTGGTTCAAACAGCAACTCCAGGTCATAAACTTTAGGCTGGACCTGAAAAATCAAACTTTCGGGGACGCTACCACCGGGGGTTAGATTCAGATCGTTAAAGCGATCAATCGCGCCCAGTCGCTTTAAACCATCAGGGCTGGTGGTGCCGCCAGCTTCGGTCAACACGGTTTTGCCATCGCGGGTGCGCACGGAGAAGTCGCCCGTAGAAATCTTAAAAGGCGCATTGCCCACATTTTGCACCCGCACCTTGACCAGCAGCAACGCTTTGTCGGTGCTGGGCAGCGCGCCCAGCAGAATCGGCTGAACCTCCGCCGAAACGACTTCCACCACCGGAATAGCCAGTTGCGGACCGCTGGGGGTGGGGGTATTGGTGGGACCACCGCTCGGCGTTTGCAAGGCCAGGCTGTTATCGGCCGTGCCGGATGGCACCGGTTGGCCCTCGATGACGGCAGGACCTTGGGCGGCCTGTTGACCCCCGAACCCCGAAAATGCCAGAAAAGCGCCAATAGCAATCAACAACAACAAGGCCACCGCCACACCGATCATCCAGGGCGCTATGACCAGACGCTGTTGAGGCGCTGTCGGAGGTGGAACTGCGGCCGCCGCTGCCGCTACCGGCGCAGCGCTGGCCGCAGCCGCCGCCTGTTTTTGGGTTGGACTCATCGCTACAGTTGATTGAGCCGAGGCTGCTTTTTCCCAAAACAGGCGGGTTTCAGCTATTTGAGCCATTTGGCCGGCCGACAGGTCTGTCCAGGTTTCCGGCTCAAGCCGGGTGGTTCCAATGAGCGTGCCATTGGCGCTGTGCAGATCTTTGATTTCGATACCGCTAGCGGTGCGCCGCATTTCGGCGTGATAACGCGACGAGCGCGGGTCCACCAGAACTACGTCATTATCGAGTTCACGGCCTATCCGCAGGAGCGCCCCCTCATCGGCGGGGATAGGAAACTTCTCGGATTGGCCGTTGGGATGACGCACCACGACGTGATCCAAAAAGTGGTCATCCTCATATTGCTTTTCGAAGTCTTCAGACATTATCTTTGCCTCACTTTGGGGTATAAAAAATTCACGACGCATAAAAAACAAGCTCTTAGCGCCTATCAATTAGCCCAAAAAGCCTGTTTTTTATACTCGCCCAGGATTAAAAACCTTGATCTTTTGGCTCAAATAAGTTAGCCCTTTTGAAACACAAAGGTTAATAATCGGTTTGAATGGTACGGGATTTTTCAAAATGAAGCAAGTTTAGTTGCTTTAAGATGTAATGACGGTTGAGACCACTCTGGCCAGGGTAGGCGGGTGCAAAACCATATTGGCATACGAGGCGTTGGCCATAGGACATTGACATTCACCCTGATAGATGCTGCGGCGGAGCTTGGCCATGGCCTCACCCCGCCAGATGGGGCGCAGATCGTAATTGTTTTCCCGCAGATTGCCGACCCCTTCGGCCCGAATACAGCAACTCCACACGTCGCCATTGGGGGCGATCTGGCAACTGGCCCAGCCGGCATAACAGGGCACAACCTGGCGGCGTTCGTATAGGATGCGCTTGGCCAGTTGGTAATATTCGGCCCGGAAGGCCTGGGTAATTTTAGCAAAACCTTTGACCGGGCGCTGGCGGGCTTTGTGGCTGAGAAAATCGGCGATAGGACCATATTTTTCGGCCACGGGGGTTATTTCCCAGTCAATCGTATCCAACTCTACCCGCTCTTCGGCAATTTCGGTGATGTAGCTGTCTGGCTCTAAAAATTCCAGCCCGGCGTAAATTTCAAAAAAGCGATCAATGTTGTAATTAGAGATGACGGTGTGGTTGGTCAGCACCAAATTTTTGTGCTGTTTTTGCAGCGCCTTTAGCTCATCCCACGTTTTCATGGCCTTGACCCAATTGCCCGGCACCATGCGGATTTCATCGTGGCGTTCGCCCACCTCATCCAGCGACAGGTTGATGCCGATGTTGGCTTTGGGCGCGCCGGCGCACAAGCGGTCCACCTGGCTGATGATCTGTTTGGTCAAAATGCCGTTGGTGGGGATGGTGATGACCGAGGGTTGGCAGTGGTTGTAGGCCGACAGGGCCATCTCGGCGGTATCCTTGCGCATAAACGGCTCGCCGCCGGTAAAGGTGAAGTAGAGCGGGCCGCGGCCAATGTTGGCGAAAGTTTTGTCCCACTCTGCCAGGGTCATGTCATCATTAGGCTTGCGCCAGACATCGCAGGTTTTGCACTTGCTGTTGCAGCGATAACTGATGCTGACCACAATCGAAAAAGGCAGCACCATCGGCCAGCCGAATTTTCGATAAGCCCAGTAGAGGGGTAGTTTTGGCAGAAGATTTAGCATAAATTCAAAATTTCATCAGCCGCCCGCCAGCCGCTTTCGATAGCGCCATGCACGGTAGCGGGGTGACCGTTGGTGCAAGTAGCCTCGCCGGCAAAGAAGAGGGTTTCGGCTATGGGCGCAGCCAGTTCGGCCCGAGCGTTGCCGGCGCCGACGGGGGTGTAGGTGTAAGCGCCTCGCGCCCAGGGGTCACTGGCCCAATCCACCAATTGCCCTTTGATAAATAGTTCTCTGGCCGCCGGGTCAAACAGCGCCGTCACTTCGGCTAAGCCCTGTTTCACCGCCACCTCAGGCCCCAGACCAGCCAGTCTCAGGGCCGCCGGACCGCCGGTATAGCCCATCAACACCGCCCCCTGCTCGCTATAAACCGGCCACCAGGCCCGCACCATGCCATCACTGTGTAGAAAGGCAAAGGGCGGCCAGAAAGCCCGTTCAAACCACAAAGCCAGCTTGCTAACGCTGCCCATGACCAGAGCATTAATCGCTTGCTGCTTTTGAGGCGGCAAAGCCGGACTAAACTCAAGCTTGCCGGCTTGCAGCACTCCCAGGGGGACGGTCACAATGACCCGCTGTGCTCGGAGGATTTGTCCATCTGATAACAATAAGGTTGCCCCGGCCTCATTCCATTCGATCTGGTGTACGGCCGTATTGAAGCAAATATTCAAGCCCTGGGCCAAAAATGCAGCCAGGGAGTCATAACCGTCATTCACACGAAAATCATCGCCCCAACCGGCAGTCTCCTGGCGACGGTCAGCTCCCAGCGCCTGCATACTCAGGCGGGTGACATCGGCGGCTTCAACATTGGCCAGCCAGTCCAGGGCATACTGAGCGGCCAGGTCGCCCGGTCCGGTCAGACTGATCATAAACTCACCGGCGCTCTGCTCCGGGCCTTCATACTGCTCGGCCAGTTCATACAGATTTTGGATTTTGAGGGACAAAGCATCATCGGGCGGCAGCAGTTGACCCTGATGGCCAAAAGGGTGGGCTGCCGGCGAGTCTCCTAATTCTTCCGGTGGCCACAGCAACGCCGTCAAACCCGCTTGTCTGAGGAGCTCCCAGGTGACAGCTTTTTTGCCATGAATGAACTCTGCCCCAAACTCAACGATACCGCGAGAGCGGTCAGTCCAGACACGTCCACCAGCACGATTGCGAGCTTCCAGCACCAAAGCCGGCACCCCGGTCTGACGCAAGCGTTGGGCCGCGGCCAGTCCGGCCATGCCTGCACCGATAATAACCACTTCTTGTTTAATAGTTGGCATACTTTACCACTCAATCCTGTGGCGGTCTCGAAAAAGACCGCCGTTGGGTCCCCCATCCGGCAGCGTCGCCAGCCAGACAATGGTATCTGCACCCTCTTCAACGGAACGGGACGCATAGGGTCCACCCATGTCCGTGCGCACCCAGCCGGGGCAAACAGCGTTGACCAGAATATTCTGGCCCTGCACCCGCCGAGCCAGCATCAGGGTTAGCGCATTGAGGGCCGTTTTTGACATGGCATAGGCGGGAGTGTCGCTGCCCATGCTGCTCAATTGCCCGCTACCGGAGGACACATTGACCAGCCGCCCGTAATTTTGCCTGAGCATCAACGGCACAAAGGCCTGGCATAACAACAGCGGCCCGTAGACATTGGTCTCGATGGTGGTGCGAAAAACCTCCAGCTCGACTTCCAATACGTCGCGACCCTCATCCAGGTAGAGCGCGGCATTGTTGACCAACACCTCGGCCCGGCCAAACTCGCGAACCACAAAATCATGCAACTGGCTGATACTTTCCGCAGCAGTCACGTCGAGCGGGTGATAAGCAACACTGCCGCCCGCCCGGCGAAGCGTGTCAACAGCGGCCTGACCTTTGGCCTCGTCACGGCTGGTCAGCACCACTTGATAGCCTTGTCGAGCCAGTTGACGGCACGTTTCAAAGCCCAAGCCCCGATTAGCTCCAGTGACGATAGCCACCCGTAATCCAGATACCATACCCTATTACTCAGGCTGGGATGATCGCGACTGCTTCGATCTCGATCAGGAGACCAGGCTGAGCCAGACGACTCACTTCCACTGCGGTGCTGGCCGGCGGTTGAGCCGTATTGATGTATTGGTTGCGAATCTCGCGCACGGTGGGCAGTTGCGACATATCCAGCAGGTAGTAATTTAATTTAACCACCTGGCTAAAATCAGCCCCAACGGCCTCTAAAGCCGCCCGCAGATTGGCAAATACCTGGTGAGCCTGCGCTGTCAAATCACCGACACCAACCACTTTGCCCTCAGAGTCAAAAGCGATCTGGCCGGAAATATAAACGGTTTTGCCGCCCGTCACTTCAACCACATGGGTATAGCCGGTAGGCTTAGATATGGTGGCAGGATTGATAAAGCGAACGCTTGGATTTTGGGTTGTCATAGGTTGTCTCCTTGATAGGGATTAATGCAGTCGTTTGACGCCCCCCGCTTGCAGGCTGGCCAAACAGGCGGCAGTCCGTTCCAGGCCGGTGGCGAAGATGGCCGGATTTTGGCCGATACCCAGCCGGAGATGATGCTCGAAGCCGAAGGCGGAACCGGGGGCCAGCATCACACTGTATTCCTCGGCCAACTTGTTGGCCAAATCAAGCGAGGGAATATCCAAATTGTAGCGCAGCAGGGCCAGCAGCCCCCCACGCGGCGGCGTCCAGGAGATGATATCGGCATACTGGGCCATCCAGGCTGCGGCACAAGCCAGGTTTTGGATGATAATCGCCTGGTTGCGCTCGACAATCTGCTGGCGATGCTTGATTGCCAGAACCGCCAGAGCGTCGTTGAGTTTCCCCGGACTCAGCGACACATAATCGCGCATGGCCCAACATTTGGCAATGAGCTCAGCCGGTCCAGCCATCCAACCAATGCGCAAGCCCGGCAAGCCAAACGGCTTGGAGAGGGTGCCGACACTAATCCCGACCGGTCCGTGGTTATACATTGGCGGGGCGAAGCTATCGCCGCCGGGGATGGTCAACCAGCGGTAGGCTTCATCGCCCAGCACCATCGCCCCGACCGACTGGGCCAGTTGGTAGATGCGCTGGACATCCTCGCTCGAAAGCATTGCACCGGTAGGGTTATGCGGCGTATTGACCACAATCAAGCGGGTCTGAGGAGTGACCAGGCGTTCCAGTTCGTCCAAATCATAACGAAAGCCGTTTTCGGGGTGGAGTTTCCAGAGCGACACCTCGCAGCCGATGGCCCGAGGTACACTGTAAAGTTGTTGATAGGCCGGATAGACGGCGACGACGTGATCGCCGGGGTTGAGTAAAATATTGAATAACAGAAAATTGGCCTCGATGGCCCCCGTGGTAACCAGAATATTATCCGGGCCGCAGTTAGCATAGGTGGCCGCCAGCAACGAACGCAACCCCAGCGAACCGGGCGCTTCGCTGTAGCCGAGGGGCAGTTCCAACAGGCGCTGAAGGAGGTGTTCACGTTCCTCAGGTGGCTCAAACTGCAAAAGATCATTAACGGTCAGGGGTAAAATCCCGCTTTCGGCAATGTCATATTTAACGTGCATTTCATAGGTGGTCATCCACCGTTCCAGAGCAAAGGTCTCAATCTTCATCTTATTCAGTCCTTTGGGTGAGAATCCGCGTAATCTGCTCCAGGTGCAAAGCATCGTGCCAGCCAACATGCAAGGCCGCCGTGGCCAGGGTGAACGGGCCGTAGTGGGGATGCAGGCCAACTCGATGCCATTGTTCCGCCGTTAACTTAGAAAACAAAGCCACCAAACGTTGGCGAGAGGCTGTCAAATCAGCATACACCTGGCCCAAATCCTGCCGGTTATAAGCACGATCAACTGCCAACGCCTCCTGATCATAGGCAGGCAGGGTGGGATTGTCCTGTTCCAGCGTCATGATGGCCCGCTGGTAAAAAATTTCGTCATAATCACGCAGATGACAGACCACTTCCAGCACCGTCCAACCAGTGGGGCCATCCCGAAAGGTTGTCGCTTCTTGGGGGGTAACACCCTTGAGCACGTGGCCCAAGGTGGCCACCGTGTTTTGCATCAGCGTCAGGTATCGTTGTTGAACTAATTGCGCCGTCATACCTGTTTTCCTCCTACTACAAATTAGGCCGAAAGAACTTCGGCCTAATTTTCACGTGCAATATCAATCAAAAAAGTGGGGGCTACGCCGCCGTCGCTTCTCGTTCACCCAGGCCGAGCAGCATATTGGCGGCGGTTTTGAGGTAATAAGGGAAGCGCCGCCAGGTATCTTTGCGGGTGGCGATGCGGGCAATGCGTTTGGGCCGCAGGTAAAAGCGGCGATGGGCTTCGTGCCACTTGCGCTCGACTGTCTCTTTATCAAGACCACCAAAGGCAAAGTGGGCTTTGTCATCTTGAATGGCAATTTGTGACCAATCCATGTTGTCGGAGAAAACATCGCCGTGCTTTTTGAGGGTTTCCCACATCTCCGTGCCGGGGAACGGCGCGGCCATCATAAAATGAGCCAGATCGGGATCGAGTTGCAGCGAGAGTCGAATAGTTTTTTCCATCGACTCTTCGGTTTCGCCCGGCATGCCAAAGATGAAAAAGCCCATCGTCTGTAATTTGGCTTCTTTTGACCACTTGAAAGCCTGGCGGACCATGTCCACCGTTTGGCCTTTTTTAATGACGTGGCGTAACATCCAGTCGTCGCCGTTTTCCACCCCAAAACCAACCCGCTTGCAGCCGGCCTGCTTCATCAGCTTGAACAGTTCGGCATCGGTATTGTTGACCTTCATGCCGTGAATTGTGACCCAGGGGACGTGGTTCAGGTTGGCTTTGATCAGCGCCCGGCACAACTCCTTGGCCCGGTTTTTATCCAGGTTCCAGATGTCGTCGGTGATGCCGATTTCGGTAGCGCCCAAGTCCTTGACCAGCCACTCCCACTCGGCGATGACGTTGTCCACGCTGCGGCCGCGCCAGGTGTCGCCGGTGATGGGCTTGGAGCAGTAAGTACATTTGTAGGGGCAGCCGCGCGAGGTGACAATGGTAAAAGCGCGGGCATGCATATCCAGCCCATCGGTCAGCGGGTTGAGGTTGGTGTAACGGTCAATCTTGAACAACTGAAAGGCCGGGAAGGGGATGGCATCAATGTCGTCGGGCAGCGGGCGGTCGAGGTTGTGCAAGATTTTGCCCTCTTTGTTCCGCCACGACAGGCCGAGGATGCGGCCCCAGCCGGCTTCGGGACCGAAGAAACAAGGTTCGATTTTGGATTTTGGATTTTGGATTTTGGATTTTGGATTTTGGATTGACAATTGACTATTCACAATTGACAATTCTTTCTCCAACGCCCGCATAATCTCGATAATCGTGTATTCGCCCTCACCACGCACCACCAGGTCAACTTGGGCTTTCTCCATTGACTCGTGCGGCATGAGGGTCAGGTGCGGCCCGCCCAGAATAGTGATAACTCCGTGTCTTTTGGCGGTCGCCGCTGCTTCCCAGGCTTGCACAATCAGCGGCGTCGGAGCCGACAAGCAGACCACATCAAATGGGTCTCGGCCCAGCTTCTCGTCGAGGGTTTCAAATTCCGACTCGACCGAGGCATCCCAGATTTCACATTCATATCCGTGCGCCAGCAGTGAACCGGCCAGGTAGCCCAGCCCCATATGCACGTGTTTGCGACTGTTCCAGACCTCGGATTCGGGGCTGGCAAGTAAAACTCTCATAAGTTCTCCATTTTAGGCATCTCAAAAGTGGCGACAACTGGGTTGTGGTCACTCAATGCTTCCCAACCTTCTGAAACTACCTCGCACGACTTCAAAAATTGATACCAAGCAGCAGGCACAAAAATACCATCACAGTGATAGGGTCTAGTTTTATCCCCAGACCAACGCAGCGTTTGCGACAATGGACGATTGGGATTAGCTGCTTGCCAACAATTGATTAGCCCAAACTGTTTTTGAAGACGGGTCAACAATGCTTTGCTTGCTTTGCTGGTGTTCATCCCTTCTTCACTTTCATGTCGCAACCCAACTGTAAAATTGAAATCACCCCCGATAATCAGGTCACTATTACCTGGCAACTTGGTGATTGCATCAAGAACCAGATGTACAAACTTCTCGTAACTGCTACCTTCTTCTCGTGCGTGAATACTAATCACTCTGAGAGAACGCCCCCAAGTCTGAGGCCAATTAATATCTCTAATTTCAACCCCAACTACCCATCCATTCAAACCTGGCAGGTCGAGTTGCCTAATTTCACCATAATTGATAAAGACAGCACTACCCCACTTATCACCAACTGGACACCAGACAAACTGACCATGATTAGCTGCAGAAATTTCATGCACTTCTAACTTTGGCTCACGAGTCTCCTGAGCCAAAACTATATTAGGGCAAAAATCCTCAATGATTTTAGCCCATTGATTTTGCACCCCTTTTTTTCCACCATTTAAGAAATTGTAACTAACAATCTTCATCA
>CAZRYD010000149.1:2632-15185 GCA_964604225.1 uncultured Caldilineaceae bacterium | reverse complement strand
CAAAGTGGCTGACGCGCTGTACTTTTTATTTGGCATCGTCAAAAAGCTCTGGATATAACTTTTCCTTACACTCTGGGCAGATCCCGTGGCTAAATTCCGCTTCGGAATGGGCCATGATATAGCTTTCCACTTGATGCCAATAGCCCCTATCGTCCCGGATCTTTTTACAATTGGCGCAGATTGGCAAAAACCCTTTCAAAATTCTGATTTCCCGCAGCGCTCTTTCCAGTTCTTCTTTATCCTTGAGGGTTTGTTGAAAGAGACGCTCATTACGGGCTCGTTCCCGTTGCTGCTCAGCCGCTACAAGATGCACCAACATGCCGGTACTTAAAAGGCACAACAGCAGAGATATTCCCACATCAAGGAGTCTTTGGTGTCTATCGGGATAAGGCAATGCCAGAGACGGATTGAAGTACTCTACCAGCAAAAGTAAACCGATGACAACCAGAGTCAGGCCCAGGAACAAGATATTGTTGGGCTTTTTAAAGAGAAGGATGCCTGAGACAAACAAAATAAAGAAAAAGTAAGCCGCGGTCCCCAACGATCCACTCGTAGCAAACCAGGAAATCGTTAACAACCCCAGAAAGAATAGAAACACGGGGACAGCTAATTGTTTGTATCTTTTACCTCGAAGAGACAAAATATAGGCAGTAGTACTGGCGAGGGTAGCAATAATAGAGAAAATATTATGGACAGAAGGGTTATCGGCCACAACGTTTTGCACCATAGTCAGTAATCCAGTCAGGCTAACCAAAAGCGTTATGGCGTTAAAGACTCTATTTTCCAGAGTTGTTGTTATCGGATTGCCTAGCAGTATGGAGCCGAAAGACTCATCCTTTTTAATTTTTGTCTTCATTGACACCTGTCTTGGTCTGTTCCGATTTTTCAAGGAATTATATCATACCTCTCCACCCCTGAATAGCCTCTTGACAAAGGCCAAGCCTTATTTCTTTTGAATATCTGATTGCCCAGTCACTCTGGCTATGCTATAATCCTGCCACTTTGACCTGGAGACCTGCATGAAAATTGCTCTCGACGCTATGGGCGGCGACCACGCTCCGACAGCGACAATACACGGCGCGGTCTGGGCGGCGCGCGACTTTGGTTTGACCGTCCAACTGGTGGGCCGGCCTGAAGCTATTCAAGCTGAGCTAGCCAAACACCAGACCACCGGTTTAGACCTACCTATTATCCCCGCCAGCGAAATCATCGAAATGGATGAACACCCCTCGGCAGCGGTGAAAAACAAAAAAGACTCCTCCATGGTCGTCGCCTTGCAGAGCGTCAAGACCGGGCAAAGCGACGCCTTTGTCAGCGCCGGTAATTCCGGCGGGGTGCTGGCGGCAGCACTGTTCGGCCTGGGCCGCATCAAAGGCATCAAGCGCCCGGCGCTGAGTGTGGTCTTTCCCAACAACTCGCCGCAGGGCTACTGTTTTCTGCTCGATGTGGGAGCCAATACCGACGTGCGCCCAGAGTTCTTGCTGCAATTTGCCCAGATGGGCCATTACTATGCCAGCCAGGTGTTGGATATTCCCAACCCGCGCGTGGGCCTGCTATCCACCGGTGAAGAAGAAGACAAAGGCAATATGCTGGTTCAAGAAGTCACGCCCCTGTTGAAAGCCAGCCGCCTCAACTTCATCGGCAACGTGGAGGGCAAGGATATTCCGGCGGGTCTGGCCGACGTGGTGGTGACCGACGGTTTCACCGGCAACGTTTTTCTCAAAGGGGCGGAAGGCGTGGCCTCGATGATTGTGAAACTGCTGGAAAGCGAAATAAAGGCGCGGCCCCTGGCTGTAGCCGGCGCGTTGCTGGCCCGCGGCGCCTTCCGCGCCTTGAAGGCCAGGTTAGATTATCGCGAATACGGCGGCGGTCCGCTGTTGGGCGTCAACGGGGTGGTCATCATCGCCCACGGCCGCTCCGATGCGTACGCCATCCGCAATGCCATTCGTGTGGCCAAACAGGCGGCTGAAAAAAATATTGTCAGCGTAATCGAACAGGGCTTGAACGAGTCGGCCAGTGGGCGAATCGGCGAGACAACGGTTCAACGAGTCGGCGAAGTAGGCTAAAGCAATTTTTATGGTTTTTCACGCTGCTTCGCCTCAGTGTCGAGGAATTGGAACTTGGCCCAGGTATCTGAGATTTCAAAAGGAACTTCTAAAATTCAACCTCCAAAATCTGAATTCCACGCCCCTCAGAGGGGCAGTCCACAATCCCGGCGCGTTGTCATTACCGGCGCCGGGGCCATAACACCCGTAGGACACACGGCGGCGGAAACCTGGGAAAACCTGGTCAAGGGCAAGTCGGGCATTGCCAACATTTCCCTCTTCGAGGCCAGCCATTTGCCGGTACGCTTTGCCGGAGAGGTCAAAAATTTTAAACCTGACCCTTACCTGTCGCCCAAAGAGGCCAAACGTATGGCCCGCTGCTCTCAACTGGCCGTGGCTACCACGGCGCAGGCCATCGAGGATGCCGGGCTGGCCTACCCGTTTGACGACGACCTGGCCGAAAGAAGTGGAGTGCTGCTGGGCACAGCTATGGGCGGTTTTGACAAAGCCGAGGACGGCCTGCGCGATTACCTGGAGCGCGGCCTGGGTAAGGTCAGCCCGTTTTCATTACCGGCGGCGCTGCCCAATTTGTCAACCTATCATCTTTGTGTTAGGCTCAATGCTCAGGGTTACACCAATACGCTGGCCACAGCCTGCGCTGCCGGGACCATGGCCCTGGTTGAGGCGGCTGAGGTGATTAAGCGAGGCCGTTGTGACGTAATGATTGCCGGAGGCGTTGAGGCGGCGATTATCGAAACCACGCTGGCCGGCTTTGTGGCTATGCGGGCACTTTCGACCCGCAACGACGATCCGGCCCACGCTTGCCGCCCCTTTGAGGCCACCCGTGACGGTTTTGTCATTGGCGAAGGCTGCGCCATTTTTGTATTGGAGCGGTTGGAGCATGCCCTGGCCCGCCACGCTCACATTTACGCCGAAGTGCTGGGCGGCGCGCACTCGTCCGACACCTATCACATGGCCGCCCCAGACCCCGACTCGCGCGGGGCGATCCGGGCGATGCGCTGGGCGCTGGCCGATGCAGGGGTCAGCCCGGCCAACATAGATTATATCAACGCCCACGGTCCTGGTACTCCGCTGGGTGATACCGCCGAGACATTTGCCATCAAGTCGCTCTTTGGCGAACGGGCTTACCAGATACCGATTAGCTCAACCAAAAGTATGATTGGGCACTCGTTTGGAGCCGCCGGGGCCATTGAAGCGCTGGCCTGCATTAAAAGCATCCAAACCGGCTGGCTGCACCCGACCATTAACTATCAAACTCCCGATCCAAACTGTGACCTGGATTACGTGCCCAATCAGGCCCGCCAGCACGGAGTCGACCTGGCCCTGTCAAATTCCTTTGGGCTGGGGGGTCAAAACTCTTGTTTGGTTTTGGGCAAATACAAGGACTAATCATGAGGGTTTACACCAATACCAAAATTATCGCAAGCCGGGCCAAGTGGGCTCGACGCATTGCCCCCCTGACGATGCTTTTTCTCATCGGCGGTCTCGTTACCAATTTTATGAGCATGAGCCAGCCCCAATATTTTCAGCCTACCATGATTTTGCTAGCGTTGGGGTTCATTTTTGCCACTGCCAGCTCGCATCTGGTCAATCGCTGGGTCCGCGAGCCTCGGGCTGACCAGGTACTGAGCGCCACTTTAAAAAAATTTGGCAATGATTTTGTTTTGTTCAACTACACTACCTCGCCGCCCCATGTGCTGCTCACCCCCAGCCGCTTGTATGCGCTGGTGGTCAAAAACCAGGATGGGCAAATCACGGTGAATGAGCGTCGCTTCTCCCGCAAGTTTACCTGGAATCGCTTTTTTCGTTTCTTTGCCGACGAGGGTTTGGGC
Source organism: uncultured Caldilineaceae bacterium (assembly GCA_964604225.1). Lineage (GTDB taxonomy): Bacteria > Chloroflexota > Anaerolineae > 4572-78 > J111 > DSQQ01. The sequence goes on along the minus strand of CAZRYD010000149.1, from coordinate 11,287 downwards.
GCTCCCGCGGCCGAAGCCGAAAACAGAGTGGATAAACTGGAAAAATTCCTGCGCAAGAATCTGGCGGAAGAGGAATTGCCTGAGATTAAACCCTTGATTATTTTTAGCCACAAAGATGTTGATCTCACCGTGAATAACACCGATATACCCGTCATGCGCAGCAATGAGCTAAAAACCTATCTGCGTGAGCAGGATAAAAACCGGGCCATCTCCGCCGCCCAACGCCAAAAGCTGACTCAAATTCTGGGGGACCAGTGGGAAGAAGTAAAGGAGTGAATGGCTCAGGGAGCGTCCTATTCATACAGTGTTTTTTCTCAGCGCCAAGCCGCTGAGTTATTGAGCCAAGTACTTGTCCAAAAATAACTTTTTGATTCAGACCCTAAAGGTCTCTGAGACCTTTAGGGTCTTGGAAAAAGTTAATTACGGACGACACCCAAGTTATGACCACAAAGGAGTTAAGCCATGCCCTTCGCTCATCGAAATTATAACCTTCGCTTTGTTGAAAATGCCAAAAACAGCAGCAACCCCCTCACTCCGGAGGCCAAGTACGGGGTAAATATTATCAAAGCCGATGTGGGCGAGGGCGAGACCTACTGGCGGCTGATTGGCGTGCATCACCTGCTGCCTGAGGAGAATGCCAGCAAGCATAATATTTACGTTGATGCCCTGGATGAGCAAGGCAATCGCGTGCGCAATCCGATTGCCTGGGCCGGCTGGACCTGGGAAGGCCGGCGGCCTAACGAACGGGCCGATCCGGTGGCCCTGGATAAACCCGATAATGAAACGGCCGGCGATATTGCCATCCACTTTGGGCAAAAGGCCAGCATCTGGATTAAAGGGCTTAATCGCGATGGTAACGATAAAAGCGACCGGGTAGAGAATCTACACACGGCCCACCCGGATGAACCGCTGCCCGATGGGCGCAAGCTCAACACGCTGGGACATCACTCCTTTTATCTGGTTTTTCAACGCACTCGCAAACAGACTCAAGCCCCCCCTGAGGGCGTGATTGCGGGGCGGGTAGACTTTGGTCAAGGGCGCAAGGTTCGTCTGCTGCAAAATAATCAACCCGCGGCCGAACAAGCCCTGGATAATAATCTGGCTTTTCGCTTTCCTAATTTGCCCGCCGGGGTCTATCGGCTGGAAGTTATCGGGACGAACCTGGCTCAGGATAATCTGACCATTAGCCCCAGCAACAAAACGATCAATCTCAACCTGGCTTTGCCTGCACCCCAACCGCAACCTCAGCCACAACCCCAACCGGGAACCAGTGCAAAAAGTATTAACTACTATATTCTTTTGGGTCCCGCCGGCAGCCGGGGGCGACAAACCAACCTGTTACTGGCGACCAACTACATTTTGACCTTCTCCCCAACCGTTGGTTTCAGCGTGGACGAGGCCAAACAGGCCCGGCAGGTCACCATTATTGGCGAAGGTATCAGCCCGGCTGACCGGCAAGCCATTCAAGACGCCGGCACTCAGGTTGAAGTGCTGGCCGGCGACCTCTATGCTATCGAAGCCAAACTCAACGAGCGGATTCGAACGGGGCGCGGATTTGGGAGTTGAGTCAGAGCCGGCCGGGTTTGGATTTGTGGGCAAGAGTGACCAGGTGAAAAAGTGGGAACTTCGGAGAAGCTGAACGGAACCCGCCTCGAACCGAGGCCAAGGCTTCCCCGAAGTTCCCTTGAGTTCCAATGAGCTCTCTATTAAATTATCTTCGTTCCGCCAATTGGCCCCGCTCGTTTCTGGCCGAGTCTATCGCTGCGGTCGCGCTGTTGGCCCTGGCTACCATTGGCTTTTTTTGGCAAATCTTATTCACCCCTTCAACCTGGCAGCCGGCCGGGGGTGGTGATCTGGCCCCATTTCTTTACCCCAATTATCACTTTGCCGCCCAAAACTTGCGCCAGGGCCTTATTCCCCTGTGGAATCCGCATCTCTACAGCGGCGCTCCTTTTGCCGCCGATATTCAATCCGGCCTCTTTTATCCGATCAACCTGCTCGTTTTTCTGCTGGTCCCCCAACTCACCTACGAATGGTTGGAATACCTGGCCATCTTCCACTTCTGGCTGGCCGGAGCGACGATGTATCTGTGCCTGCGGCTGATGAGATCGCCGACTGCCGACCGCCGACCGCCAGTAACCGACAATGAATCTCACCCCCCCAATGTTCAATCGCTTTCCCCTCTCGCCGCTTTTGCCGGCGCCTTGGCTTTTGAGTTCAGTGATCTCTTTATCGTCCACTTTGGCAACTTAAATATGATTGCCGTGGCAGCCTGGCTGCCCCTTATTTTCCTATTTTTTCAGCGCAGCCTGCACCAAAAAAGCCTGGGCTGGGCTGCTGCCAGTGGGGCCGTGCTGGCCCTGGCCACTCTGGCCGGGCATATTCAGATCACCCTGTTCATTCTGCTCACCCTGGGCCTGTATGCCCTCTGGCAGCTACGATTTACGATTTACGATTTACGATTTACGATTACGCCTTCACGTTTTACGTTTCACGGACTTTATCCTTTAGGGGCGCTTCTCCTCACCCTCCTTGTCACCATCGGTCTGGCGGCGCTGCTGCTCTTCCCGGCCTTTGAGATGAGCCACTACACCCCCCGCGCCGAACTGCCTTATACCGAAGCCGCCCAGTATTCCTTGCACCCGGCCCAACTGATTGGACTGCTCGTCCCCAATTACTTTGGCCGCGACCCGGCCCTGCATTGGGGGCCGTGGGAGCGCGTCGAAACAGGCTATATCGGTCTTATGACGCTCCTGCTGGCCCTGATCGGTGCGTTTTTCTATCCGGGCCGTCTGAAAAGTTTCTTTATCGGCCTGGCCTTGATCGCTCTCTTATTGGCCATGGGCGGCTATAGCTTGCTGCATGGCTGGCTTTATGCTACAGTGCCCGGCTTCGACCAACTCCGCGCCCCGGCTCGCTTTATTCTGTTGCTGGATTTCAGCCTGGCCGCTCTGGCCGCTTTTGGGCTGAACTGCTTGCTGCACCCGCTCGATTCTACCCTCAACGCTCGTCTGGGCCGACTGCTCAAAGTCCTGGTCTGGAGCCTGGGCGGGCTGATTGTGGTCGCTGCCCCGCTGAGCTACTTTGCCCTGCTGGTCACCCAGGATCGCAACCCGGCCATTTTCAACCGCGCCGTCGGAGCGGTGAGCGGCGTAGCCACCTTTGTCTTTTTTGCCGTTGCCGCGCTGGTGATCCTTTATTTAATTTATAGTCGTTGGTTACGCGAAGTCTCAGCCGGCGTGGCCGTGATTGCCGTTGTTGGACTGGATTTGTTCACCCTGGGTTATAAGGTGGATGTCGGCCACACCAGCCCGGTCAAAGGGTTCGATCATCCCGCCGCTCTGGCTTTTCTGCAAGCCGATCCCAGCCTGTACCGGATCGAAGTGACCACCGATGTCTGGCACGCCTGGCAGCCTAACACCGCCCTGCTGCACGGCCTGGACGATGTCTGGGGCCTGTACAATCCGCTCACCCTGGCCGACACCACCCTGTATTGGAGCGGCGCGCCGCCCCGGAGTACTGGCCGCTACAACTTTTTGGGCGTCAAATACATCATCGCCAGCAAAGCCGGCGCGCCGGCCGACGGCAACATTGTACCTGTCTTCGACGGCGATCCCGACATCAATATTTATCTCAACCAGGACGCCCTGGCCCGGGTCTTGTTTGTAGGCCAGGCCACCGTTGTGCCCAACCACGACACTGCCTGGGAAACCATCCGGGCCAATGATTTTAACCCCGCCGCCACCGTGGTTTTAGAAGACCCGTCTGCTCCCCTGCCCCCCCGCTCCCCTGCCCCCCCGCCTCAATCCGCCAGTACTCTCTCCATCCTCCGGTACGACCTCCACACCGTCACCATCGCCGTCGAAACCGATCAGCCCGGTTACCTGGTCCTGCCCGACGCCTACTACCCCGGCTGGCGAGCCACCCTTGACTCCCAGCCGACTCCTATCTGGCGAGCCAATTATGCCTTCCGGGCAGTATATGTACCCGCAGGCAAGCATACAGTTCAGTTTGTGTTTGACCCGCTGATTTGGAAGGTAGGGTTAGTGGTCAGTGGGGTGACTCTATTGGGTTTGTTGGGCTGGCTGGGGTGGAGGTGGAGGAAAACCCCTCACGTTTCACAGTGAAAGCCTTGAGGCTGACCGGCGGCACTGCAGAACCAAAAAAGACACCACTGAAGATATGAATTTGACCCCTACGGTAATCGGATGAAGAATACGACAGTGGCGAGCCTTACGGTTACACGGGGGAATGGTAGGGGGGCTACATTAACTTGCTCCATTCTTGTATGGGCTTCGATTCAGAGCGAGTCGCGCCAATGGTTACAGGTTATTGGATTTGTGAACGGATCAGGGCAGTTGCCTGATGACCGTAGCCCTGAATGGCGCGGCTAACAGTTCCCCCAGAGGGGCGTAAACGCCGCTGGCCATAGCCTCCTGCATGTGCGCCATCCGCGCCTCGGCCGACTCCCAATCGGCAATCTCAACCAGGATGTCGGGGTTATCGAGTACCTCGTAGCGCGTGCTGCCCAGGAAACCGTGTTGGCCCGGTCCCTGTTCCGCCACAATGCTCTCGATCAGACTCTTGAGCGCAGCCCGCTGGCCTGGTTTGGCCTGTAATTCGACGATCACCTTGATGGCCATTTCATCCTCTCCTTTCTTGAGGACGTGATATACTCCGCTTGTAATTTTTACTGAGTGTCTAACTTCAATAAGGGTGTAATTGCCGGGGGCAACTCAGTCGGAACCAGAAACAGCGAACCAACCATTTCGTTCGCCTCTTTTGCTACGGTTTGTACGAGAGAGGTTGTAGCCGGTGGGCGATAGCGGCAGATTGGGACGTCCGAGGACACCCGTAGGCCATGGAAACGACACTTGTCCCCGGAATCATCACTCCCCCCTGGCCATCCTGGTCATCTGAGCCGTATCCGTAACGTGGTCATATTTGATGACCTTGCCGGTCGTGTTGAACTGCCAAAGGTGACCATTGTTGGGGAACGAGTAGGTCTTGCCGTGGGCCGTAGCCTCGAAAGTGATGAGTACGAAGACCTTGTCACCGCCGTCGAAGATCGTGTGTGGTTCAAAACGAATGATTTTGAGGGGTGCCATGGACTCGAAAAACCCCACCACATTGGCCTTGCCGCGCCGTGCTTGAAGCCACGGCACGTTGGACACCGGCACCGTTGTCTCCCACTCGACAGCATCGTCTAGCTTGTCGAGGATGGTGGCTACATCGCCACGTGCGAAAGCCTCGTAGATGGCCTGCACTGTTTCTGCATTGCTCATTTTGCGCTCCATTCCATTTCTATGTGCGATGGCGATTCAGATCGAGTCGCACCAATAGTTTCAGTTCATTGGATGTGTGAACGGATCAGGTGTAGGTTGGGTTGGGCGAAGTGAAACCCAACACAGCCCCAGGATTGTCGGGTCTCGTGCCTCGACCCAACCTACGACTCCCAACCCCTACGCTAAAAGCGTACTACGCCGGAGGCCCTGCCGGGATTACGCCGAGTTGCTGCATCAGAGCGAGCTGGTCCACCACTCCCCAGTGCTCGCGGGCCAGCCCGTCATCGCCAAAGCGCGTGATGTCGATGAGTTTCACGGCGACCGAATTGCCGGTCGCCGGTATTCCCATGAACTCACCCTTGTGCGTCCCGGTCACCCGCAACCGTGCCACGGCCTTGTCGCCGCTCGCAATCACGTCATCTACGTGCATCTGAAAGTCCGGAAACGCTGCGATCAGCAACCGGAAGTACTGGACCACGCCAGCCTTCGTCGGCGGGATTCCAGGTATTTCCTCGTGCTCGACGAAACCATCGGCGAGCTGTCGCCCGAAACCGTCGATGTCACCAGCGTTGATGAGGTCATAGAGGCGTCGTATTGAGGCAGTATGATTCATAATTTCCTCGCTTGGCATTTGTTATTCTCCTTATTTTTATGACGAATTCCGATTTGTTTGTGATGCGACACAGAAACTCCAACTGCATCACGACCTGTCGTCTGCTTGGCCCGGCGGCGATTCTAGCCAGCCTGGCCCGGCGCAGGGATCAAGCCCAACTGTTGCATCATCCCCAACTGGTCAAATAAGCGCCACGATTCGACAATTTTCTCATCGGCCAACCGGTCAATAATGATTTCTGATATCGCCACAGACTTGCCCGTCGGGGGGATACCCATCATGTCACCCGTATGGGTGCCTCGAAAGGTGAGCCGGCTAACAACCTTGTCTCCTTCTGCAATCATATCTTCGACGGTTGACGCGCTACCTGTGAACGCGCTCAGGAGTAGCTGCCCCAGTTGTTTGAAGCCCTCCCTGCTGAGCGGCTCCGGAGCGCTTGACATATGCACGACCGCATTAGGGGCAAAAACTGCCATCGCCCCCTCGAGATCGCCCGCGTCGAGGGCCTCACGGAAACGCTGGACGACGGCCTTGTTGTTTTCGGTTGACATTGAAATAATCTCCTACTACCCGGCAGCCTCAGCATGGAAGACGACGGGCTGTATAACACCGTGCGCCTCCATCGCTGCCGCCGCTTCTGCTGTTTGCATCATGGCCATCAGACCCTCCATATTGTGAACGTTGGCGGACACGGCGACCCGATTACTTCCGTCCGCAGCAACATACGAGACGATTTCCGTGGCGAATGGCCCAATAATCTCGACACGCTCATCGCCCTTGGACGCCCAATGCTTCACATCCTTGACTTCATGGGTAGCAACTATTCTTGGCATTTGTTATTCTCCTTATTTTTATAATGAAATCCGATTTGTTTGTGAATGTGCGCCAGGAGATTGGAGATTGGTAATTAGAGACATTGTGCCCGTTGGGTATTAAACAATCACCAATCTCTCATCTCTCATCTCTCAAACTGAAAGGTTATTCGTGGAAAGTTGCTAAGCATCACCTCGCTTTCATAGTTTAAAAAGGGTAAATCGGATGGTGTTTTTCGTCGGTTGTGGTATACTGGTACTCTAGCCAAACGCCATTAATTCATCATTATTTGGGACGATCTTGCCCGGACTAATTTTTTCTTTACTCGGTCAATTACAGATCGAGCATAGCCGGTTGGGAGCGATCACCCTCACCAACCGTAAGGCGATCGGACTGCTGGCCTATCTCCTGATCGAGTCGGATCACGAACACAGCCGTGAATTTTTGCTGGGCTTGCTGTGGCCCGACTTGCCGACTGCTGCGGCTCAAAACAATCTCCGCGTCACCTGGGCGCATCTTCAAAAAGCGCTGGGCACGAGCGCTTCCGACGTGCAACCCTACCTGATCGGCCATCGGCTGGCCTTACGCTTCAACCCGCTCAGCGATCACGACCTGGATGTGACCCGCTTTCGCACCTTGATCGAGGCCTGTCGCCGCCATCCGCACCCCAACCCACACGCTTGCCCAGAATGCGCCGCCCGGCTGACCCAGGCGCTCGATCTGGTGCGCGGCGATTTTTTGGACGAATTCTCGCCCGGCCACTGCTTGCAGTTTGACGAGTGGCTGCTCATGCAGCGCCAACACTTCCACGTGCAGGTGACGGCGGCGCTGGAACAACTGGCTGCGTTTCACGAACGCGCCGGCCAACTGGCTGAAGCCGAACGCACCATCCGCCGTCTGCTCCGATACGACCCGTTGAACGAAGCCGCCTATCGTCAATTGATGCGCGTGCTGGCGCGGGCGGATCAACGCAGCGCCGCCTTGGATGCCTATGACACATGCCGCCGCGTGCTGGCAACCGAGCTGGGCCTGGCGCCGGCTGTTGAAACCGTGACGCTGGCCGAACAGATCCGTGCCCTCGCCCCCTTCGAGTCGCCTTCGACGCAGGCGGCGCTACCGCCCGTGCTGACGCGCTTTTTTGGGCGCCAGCCAGAATCCGCGCGCTTGGTTGATTTTCTGTCGCGCCGAACGGTCAGGCTGGTGACCTTGGCCGGACCCGGCGGCGTCGGCAAGACGCGCCTGGCGATCGAGGTTGCCCAGCGCATGGCCGGCGTTTTTGCCCATGACATCTGCCTGGTCGAATTGGCGGGCGTTGCTGATGAAAGCTCTGTGGACGATGCGGTCGCAGGGGCCATGCGTTTGCCGACCAACATCGGTCGCTCGTCTACCGGCGCCATTGTGGATTACCTGCGCGACAAGACCATGCTCCTGGTGCTGGATAATTGCGAACACCTGGTGAAAGCGTGCGCGGGCCTCGTCCAAACGCTCTGCCGCGAGGCCGCGGGGCTGACGGTCCTGGCGACGAGCCGCATCCCGCTGCACCTGGCCGAGGAGCACGTGGTCCGGCTGGAACCATTGGCCACCCCTGCCGTCAATGGCCCGGAACGACTCACGGTTGCGGACTCGCTGCGCTTTGACTCGGTTCAGTTGTTCACCAACCGCGCCGCACAAGCGCTGCTGCATTTCACGCTGACCGAGGCGAATGTTCTGGCGGTCGCCCGTATCTGCCAACAGCTCGACGGTATCCCCCTGGCGATCGAAATCGCCGCCGCGCAAGCCCGCGCGCTGCCCGTCGAAGCGATCGCCGAACGGCTGGGCCAACGCTTCGCCTGGCTGAATAAGCGGGCGACCGAAACCATGCCGCGCCAGCGCACCTTGCAGACCCTGATTGACTGGTCCTATGGACTCTTGAGCCATCAGGCACGCCCGGTCTTGCGCCGCTTA
>CAZRYD010000149.1:0-2532 GCA_964604225.1 uncultured Caldilineaceae bacterium | reverse complement strand
GCGGCAGAGAACCGGGCCGGGCAGACCTTACCCGAGCGGCTGCGTATCGTGCAGGACGACCACGATAACCTGCGACGCGCGTTCGAGTGGCTGGTTGCGCATGATGGTGAGCAGGCGCTGGCCCTGGTTGCACAGTTGGGCATGGATCTTAAGTTCTGGGAACTGGGCGGATTTTTTCAGGAAGGGCGCCGCTGGCTCCAACGTGTATTGGAAGGAACCCAGGGATCGGTTTCGACCCAGCGGGCACAAGCCCTGCTGGCTGCGGCCGAGCTGTCCTCGGCGATCTCCGATTTTGATTATGGGTTGCAGTGTGCTCAACAAGCGCAGCAGTTGTTTCAGCAGCTTGGTTATCAGCGGGGGGAGATAGATGCCCGGTTGATGTATTGCGACCTGGCTCGCTACGCCGGCAAACTCACGCATCTGCAACCACAGATCGAAGAAACGCTGCAGATGGCCGAGCAGATGTCTTATACGGCTGGGATGGCCAAAGGTAAACAGTTACTGGCGATCAATATTGTGTATACGACAGGTGAAAGTGAAGCGGCAATTCAGTATGAACTTTCGAGCGTCGCCTTGTGGCGCGAACTCCAAAGCCCGTTTGAACTCGCCACGGCCCTCAACCTTCTTGGCGCAGACCTGACGGAAATCCACGAATACGCGGCAGCGAGACAGGCATTCCTCGAATGCCGGGATATCTATCAATCGCTGGGATACCAGCGCGGCGTCGCCTTGACGATGCATAACCTGGGATGCGTCGCTCTAGAGATGGGAGACTATGCACGGGCACGGGAATTACTCTGCGAATCGCTGCGCATTCGCCGCCATTTGGGCCTGCGGCGAGGCTATGCCTACTCATTTGAACAGCTAGCCCTGATCAACGAAATGGAAGAACGCTACGAACGGGCGGTTCAACTCCTGGCAGCAGCCGAAACCTTACGGGTTCGAATTGGAGCGCCACTCGAGCAAATAGAGCAGAGGGATCAAGTAGCTGCGATGACCAAGCTACGAACTCGACTCGGGGATGTGGCATTTGAACTGGAATGGGAGAAAGGCGGGCATATGACCACCGAACAAGCGATTGCGCTCGCGCTGAGTTGAGCGGACCGCGGCTCTGGTCGCCTGCCCGACACGCAGCAGCGGCCGGTCGAGTGTGGCCCGCTCCGTTTTACTCAAGTGTTGATAGGAGGCCAGAATCCGTTTAGAAGTGAAAAACTCAGAACGCATTTTGAGTAGTAGGTGGTCTTTGGATAACTTTTTATGACGTAAAAAAGCCCGGTCTAGAGTACCGGGCTTCAAGTCTTATGTTTCCATTACAGCGTTAATTATCTCTGCCAAGTTATAACTGCATCACTGTGCTGAGCCTCTAGCAGTCTTTCCCACCATCACTTATTATCCTTTTTCCAAAGTTCGATGTAATTGTCGTCATAGCTTACTCACAGCAAAGGTTCCGAAAATGTTCCTGCTGGATCGACCAGTAGGATTAGCTCGGACATATATATGGTGGCTCACTCTCCACCGGATCCCGGCTCAAAAAGGTGCCCATTTCGGGCAAATACCACCGAGCGCGGAGATGCAGCAGGTGAATGTAACCCCCATACCATTCCCCCGTGTAACCGTAAGGCTATCACTCTCTATTATCCACTGATTGTTGCAAGCGGCAAACTAAAAAAAGAGTACCTATGGTCTCATGTGGGTACTTTTGTCCATTAAGATTCAGCACTTTATTCATTTAAAAGATGTTGACGCGAACAAAAATTGATTGTAGACTATGGCGTTAGGTAAAATGGTAAAAAGTGAGTGAGATGGTATGTTATCTAAAATCCGGCTATCCTATTTTACCGCCCGGCGCGCCAGCCTAACCTTCTTGTTAATGCTCATGTTAGCCAACCTCGGGTGTAACTTGGTTGAGCTGCTGGCCCTATCTTCTCCTCCAACCCCCGCGCCAACGGCTATCCCGGCCCCTACACCCACTCCACTTCCGACTCCTCTACCCGCCGCGAGTGTTGATGAGAGCATAACAAACGGCGTGGCCCTGATTGACGCCGCCGGACTGGATTTCGCTGAGCAACGCATCATCGACGTTTACAAGCGGGTAGCGCCATCGGTGGTCAATATCACCACCCAGGTGCTGCAGCGGAGTTTCTTTTTTGAAGTGATTCCCGCAGAAGGCGCCGGCTCCGGCTTTGTGTTGGACAGCGACGGCCACATTTTGACCAACTATCACGTCATCGAAGGAGCGCAAAGCATTGAAGTCAACTTTAGCGACGACACCGTGTTACCGGCCAAAATTGTCGGGGCCGACCCACGCAATGACATCGCCGTATTGCAAATCGACAACGCCCCGGCGGGACTGCTTGTGCCGGTTGAATTGGGCGTCTCGGCCACTTTGCAGGTCGGGCAGCGGGCTATTGTCATCGGCAACCCTTTTGGCCAATTTGGCCGCACCTTGACCACCGGAGTCATCAGCGCCCTGGATCGCACCCTGCAAAGCCCGGATGGACGGCAAGTTAGCGGCATCATCCAGACCGATGC
>CAZRYD010000148.1:0-15267 GCA_964604225.1 uncultured Caldilineaceae bacterium | reverse complement strand
CACCTATGGCTTTTTTTTGAGGCAGGAATTGCGGAAGGGGTGACACCACGGAATGAGGACGAAGCGGCGCGAGACGACTTTAGCTATGCTTCTTCCCCTCCCTTGACTCACTTCTTCGTGTCAGTTTTCCTCCCGGCGTGGGCGGGGACGGCGGGACGAGCTTTTAGCCGAGGCCGCAGCTTCGTACCCCTCGACATGAATTTCCGGTAAGGTATCACTCTCTACCAAGCCAGTTTGCATGAGCCGGCGCATTTCCGACACGGCCAACGAATCGGTTTCAACCGGCTGATAGGCAGCCAAGACTCGCTCAACCTCGGCCAGGGTGCGCTGGTGTAACGTCGGCTGGCCGGCTTTTTGCCAATTATCGCGGTTGAGCCGGTCAAAAGCGGGGCCGGGGAGATACATCTCTTCCGACCAATATTTCAAGGTATGATCGGCAATGAGCATGTGCTGCTCCTGCAACAGTTGGCGCACCAGCTCAACCGTCGGCAAATCCTCGGTCGGCTTATAATCACGCACAAAGTGGAGCGCCTGGCCGCAGACCTCGTTATCAAAAACTAATTTTTCCAGGCTAAAAACCAGCACATAATCGAGCATGCCCGGCCCGGAAACCGAGTTAACCCCCGCCAACGCCGCCAACAGCGCGCTGGCAAAGGCTTCGGCTCCGCCCTGGGCGTCAACAAATTTGCTATCGCTCAAAGCCATGTAAGACTGCGTCGGCAGCCCCAGTGATTTAGCCACCTTAACATAGGCCACATCCAGCCGCAGCGACTCAACCGCCGCCATCGGCGCTGAGGTAGTTTTCATATGAAAAGCAGCCGGAGCGCCGCCAAACAGCACGGGTGTACCCGGCTTGACAATTTGAGCCATGGTCAGCCCGGCCAGCACGTCGGCCACGTGCATTACCGTTGCGCCTACGGCGGTGACCGGGGCGATCAGGCCCATCAAAGTGACCGGCACCAATTCGATGGGGATGCCCCACTCGACACAATCAATCAAGTTTTGGCAGGAGTCGTGGCTGTAACGGAACATGCCGGTGGGGGTAATGGTAAAAATACTCATGGGCCGGGCCATCAAATCAGCTTGATCGTGCCGGAAGAGCTGCATCATCTCGGCCATGCGCGGCGTGCCATGAGCAGTAAACGCGCCCGAGACAACCGGCTTGAGCGAGTTGGTCAAACAGTGATACAAGCGCCAGGCGTCAGACACCTGTGGCTCGATGTCGTTGGTGGAAAAAGCGGTAGCCAGGTAAGCAATGTGAGGCAAGCCGTCGGCCAGACGGACATATTCAATAAAGTCGGCTGTGGTCGCGGCGCGAGTCTCGCTGGTGCGATGATCCAGCACTTTGACCCCGCTGGAGCCGGGCACAAAGTGTACATTGTCGCCGCCCAGGTGGGCGTGCGGGTCGCCATTTCGGTTATACAAGGTAAAAGAGCGAGGAGTGCTGGCAATGGCTCGCTCGATCTCATCCGCCGGAAAGAGCACCCGCCCACTGGCCGGCTCCTGCTTGAGGCCGTGGTCTAGCAGGCGCTCCCGCAGCGTTTGTCCCATCACTTCTACTCCGACTTCAGCCAGGATTTGTTTGGCCTCAAGCAGGACTTGTTTGATCAAATCGTCTTCGATAATTGAGATGGCTGGTCGCATGGGGTATCCCTTAAACTAATTGGGTTGAAACCGGAAAAAGTACCAGACTCTATTTTCGATATTCATATCAATGGTAAAGTTTTCTGAAACCGGCTGACCCTCGCCATTCTCCAGATAAAATGTCCAGACGCCGGCAATGTAAACCGCGCGCGGCTGCGGCTCAAACTTGGTATTGCCACTTTTGACCACTCCGCCCGGCGGGGTATTGCCGATGGCCCGGTCGGCGGAAGGCTCCGAGCGCGTGACGATACCATCAGGGTCTATGCCGACCACTCGGTAGCCGGGAATCCAGCTATTATCGCCGCCCTGTACCGCCGTCATAATCGATAAAATATTGGCTTCGGTGGGTTGGGTGTACAGTTCGGCCAAGCGAAACGGCATCGTTGGGATGGGGGTAGGGCTGGGGGGTGGGGTATTCGTAGGGGGCCGGGGCGTGCCGGTAGCCGTGACTGTAGGGGTTAGCGTAGGCGTGGGGGTCCGGGTAGGCGTAGGCGTGGGGGTATCGGTCGGAATAGGCGTGATGGTGGGGGTGGGCGTGATGGTCGGCGTGGGGGTAGATACCGGCGTGGCGGTAAAGGTCGGTTGCAGGGTTTTGACCACCGTCTCGGTTGGTGTAACGGCCATGACCACCAATTTATCAAAGGGTGAGGCCAGGGTACAGGCGGAGGTGAGCGCCAGACCCAGTATCACCGCGATTATCCCGATAATTCTATAGTAATTTTTGCTCAAGTGAAACCCTTTTTAACTTTGAGATAGGACAGCCAGATTGTATGCAAAACAGCCGCTTCACACAAGTGTCAAGCGGCTGAATAGTCGTCCTGATAATAAGTTAGGGATATTGCGCGCTGAGGCCAAAGGGCTTCAAACTGGCTCAGACAACCGAGGTGACTCCTTAACTCCCTTAAATATCCCTCTGAGTAAGGTGTTATGTTGGATCAACATAACGCAAAGTAAAAATTTTTTGCAAATTTAAATGGTCAGAGTGTTCATTTGGTTAGTGATATTTGTCACAGCTAATCGGGACAAAAGTCACTTACCTATCCCTCCTGGAGTCTGTATAATGCAAGATGGGATTTTTGGAGACCCTTTTATTTTAAATACCGTTATGCTGGGCCGTCATAACCATAATTAGATGGTCGGATAGATTTCACGATAGGAAATGGCAGTTTTATTTTTTTTGCCTATCGTTATGCTGAATACACATAACGATGATCGGGTTCACTGACGTGAAAAATGAATTTAAAAAAGTTGTATCTGCGGCTTCGCTGTTCGCTCCGACAACCGAGGGGCTGACTTGCCAGGCCACTCTCTATACCGGTGATATTCGTCAGCCCTGGAAATCGGTTCATGGCTTTGCTATCACCGCCGCTCGCCTGGCTGCTTATCAAAAATTGAGGCTGCACTGCCGGGAGGATGAAGTTTTCGAGCTGATGGCGAAGTTGAATCATCTCCTGGAATACCCGGAGAACCTGAACCGGGTCGTCGAGTGGCTGGAGCTTCTGGAGCGGGAACATCGCCAACGACTGGCCCAGTTGATCGCTCTCGAAAGCCAATCCGCCTATGAAAACGAAGTTGACCCATTATTGGAAGATGTAGAACAGTTCACAGCCGAATCCGCACAGCCAACGGTGGTCAGTCCCCTCAAAGAGGCATTATTCCGGCATGATCCGCAAGCGAAAATCCCAGGCTTGCTGGAAATGCTCAACCAGCTTCAAGTCTGGCTGACTGCTCTGGAAAAGATCAAGCACTGTGGCTTCCACGTCATTGCTTATGACCGGCATCGCCAACTCGCCCGCCCGGCTCTGGAAGCCCAGAGGAATGAACCTATTTGGTGGAATGGGCAGCCCACAACTCTTCCGGCCGGCTTTCTGCAACCGGCCAAACATCATTTAACCTTGTGGGCCTACCTGGTAGCCCGCAGCGACCAGGGGCAGTCCACAATTTGGAACTGACTGAGACACTTTTAAATATCTGAAATTCCTCTGCCGCACCCTAGTTTCACGCAGGAAGTCAGTGGTACAGCTACGGTCAACTGCTTTTTGGCAATCTCACCATTTAAATACCGGACAAGGTGAAGGGTTCAGGATTGACCGAACCCTCGCCTTTTCCGTCAATTATCCAACATTCTTACGAGGAGGTTAGAATGCAAAAGAAAACATTTGTTATCAATGGAGTCCCCCAATCGGTTATTGTTGACCCGGAGGCCACCTTGGGCGATGTGCTGCGTAAGCAGCTTATGCTGACCGGCACCAAAGTCTCTTGCAATGACGGCCACTGCGGGGCCTGTTCCGTCCTGGTGGACGGCAAGCTGACCCTGGCTTGCGTGACCAAGGTCAAAAAGGTGGAAGATGGCGCGGCCATCACCACCATCGAGGGGGTGGGCACGCCCGAAAAGCTGCACCCGCTGCAACTGGCTTTTGCCGTGCATGGCGCAGCCCAATGCGGCTTTTGCACCCCCGGATTTATCATGTCGGCCAAGGCCCTGCTGGAGGAGAAGCCCAACCCCAGCCGCGAAGAGGTGCGGGACTGGTTCACCAAGCACCACAATGCCTGCCGCTGCACCGGCTACAAACCCATCGTTGACGCAGTCATGGATGCGGCCAGCGTGATGCGCGGCGAAATGAGCGCCAAAGCGCTGGAGTATCAACTGCCGCCGGATGGCCGCATCTGGGGCGGCAAGTATCCGCGCCAGAGCGCCGTGGGCAAAGTGACCGGCACGCTCGATTACGGCCAGGATTTGGGCCTCAAAATGCCGCCGGACACCCTGCGACTGGCTCTGGTACAGGCCAAAGTCTCCCACGCCAACATCCTCTCGATTGACACCTCCGAAGCGGAAAAGATGCCGGGGGTATACAAGGTTGTTACCCACAAGGATGTCAAAGGCAAAAACCGCATCACCGGCCTGATTACCTTCCCCACCAACAAGGGCGATGGCTGGGACCGGCCTATTCTGTGCGATACCAAGGTCTTCCAATATGGCGACGCCATCGCCATTGTCTGCGCCGACACCGAGGCAAACGCCCGCGCTGCCGCCGACAAGGTCAAGGTTGAGCTGGAAGCCCTGCCAGCTTATATGAACGCCCTGGATGCGATGGCCGACGACGCCATCGAAATCCATCCCGGCACGCCCAATGTCTATTATGAGCAAGGGGTGGTTAAGGGCGAGGATACCAAGCCGGTAATGGCGTCGGCCCCCTATGTGGTTGAAGGCAGCTTTTACCTGCAACGCCAGCCCCATCTGACCATCGAGTCGGATATCGGCTTTGCCTACTATGATGAGGAAGGGCGGCTGACCATCCACTCCAAGAGCATTGGCCTTTATTTGCACCTCTACATGATTGCCCCCGGCTTGGGTATCGAGCCGGAGAAACTGCGCCTGGTGCTCAACCCCGCCGGCGGCACGTTTGGCTACAAATTCTGCCCGACGATGGAAGCGCTGTTGGGCGTGGCCTGTATGGCGACGGGCCGGCCGGTCTACCTGGAATATGACTACCAGCAGTATATGACCTACACCGGCAAGCGCTCGCCCTTCTTTGTTGACATGAAGCTGGCCGCCAACGAAAAGGGCAAGCTGGTGGCAATGGAAACCGATTGGATTGTAGACCACGGCCCCTATTCCGAATTTGCCGACCTGCTGACCCTGCGCGGGGCGCAGTTCATGGGCGCGGGTTACAATATCCCCAACATTCGCGGGCGAGGCCGTACTGTCTGCACCAACCATGCCTGGGGCGCGCCGTTCCGAGCCTATGGCTCACCGCAGGCTTTCCTGGCCTCGGAAAGTTTGATGGACGAACTGGCCGAAAAGATAGGCGTGGATCCGCTGGAGCTGCGCTACCAGAACATCTACCGCCCCGGCGATACTACCCCGACCGGCCAGGCCCCCGAAGTCTATCCCTTCCCGGAGATGATTGACAAACTGCGCCCACTTTATCAGGCGGCCCTGGAGCGAGCCAAGCGCGAGTCAACCCCCGAGAAGAAGAAAGGGGTGGGCGTCTCCGTCGGCATCTACGGCTGCGGCCTCGATGGCCCTGACTCGGCCGAGGCGATGGCTGAATTGACCAGACAGGGCGTGACGGTCTACACCACCTGGCAAGATCACGGCCAGGGTGCGGACATCGGCGCGATGGCGACGGCCCACGAAGCGCTGCGGCCGCTGGAAATCGCCCCCGAAGAAATCAAGGTGGTCTTAAATGACACGGCGCTCTCCCCCAACGGCGGCCCGTCGGGCGGCAGCCGCAGCCAAGTGGTCATCGGCAACGCCATCAAGAACGCTTGCGAGAACCTACTGGTCGGGCTGCGCAAGAACGGCAGTTTCCGCTCGTATGATGAGATGGTCGCCGAAAACTTGCCGCTGCGTTACAAGGGCAACTGGACGGCCTCGAATAATACCAATTGCAGCCTGGAGACGGCCCAGGGCAATCCTTTTGCCGTGTACATGTACGGCGTCTTTATGGCTGAGGTAGAGGTGGATACCAAAACCGGCAAGACCAAAGTTGAAGGCATGACCGTCATGGCCGACGTCGGCAAAATCAACAACAGGCTGGCGGTAGACGGCCAGATCTACGGCGGCGTGGCTCAGGGCATCGGCCTGGCGCTGACCGAGGATTTTGAAGACATCAAAAAACACTCGACCATGCTGGGCGCGGGCATCCCCTATGCCAGGGATATTCCCGACAAGTTCGACATCATCTACCTGGAAACGCCGCGTCCGGAAGGGCCGTTCGGGGCCGCCGGGGTGGGCGAACTGCCGTTGACTTCGCCCCACGTGGCCGTGGTCAATGCTATCAAGAACGCCACCGGCGTGCGCATCACCCATCTGCCCGCTCGCCCGGAGAAGGTACTGGATGGCCTGAAGGCGCTTGAAGTCGAACTGGCCTGAGCCGATACTCGTTAGGGGGGTGGCAGGTTTGCCAGCGCCGCCCCCCTATGTTTCGTGATAGTTTATAGTAAGAAAGAGTTTACTTTGAGCGTCATTGACGACCTGCTCAACTCGGTTAGATTGGACCGGCTTGATACCCCGGTGCAGGATGTCCTGATCGGGCTGCACTGGACCGCCGTGCGCAGCCGCAGAACCGGCCTGGCCGTTACTCACAGCGACCTACCCTGCTGCCTGGCCGAAGATATGCCGGGCGCAGGCTGCTTGCACCAGCACTCAGCCTGGGAATTGGCGACGTTTTTGCACTCGCCTTATCCGCTGCAAATGAGTGTGGGTATGGCGGCGCTGAACTCGCTCATCGCGCCGGACGAGCGGGAAGGCGTCGAACTGAACGCCAGGGATTTGATGCTAAAACGAGGTCGGGGCAAGAAGGTAGCCTTGATCGGTCATTTTCACTTCACCGAGGAGCTGCGCCGGGAAGCGGCGCAATTGTGGGTGTTGGAATTGCAGCCAATGGCCGGTGATTTGCCGGCAACCGATGCGCCTGTGCTGCTGCCCCAGGCCGATGTCATCGGGCTGACGGCCACCACTTTGCTGAACGGTACCTTTGATGGGCTGGCCCGGCTGTTTCCCCCCAAAGCCTTGGTGGTGATGTTGGGGCCGACGACCCCTCTGAGCCGGATTTTATTTGACTACGGTGTAGACGTTTTGGCCGGGACCGAGGTGGTTGACCCGGTTACGCTCTTTCATTACATCGGCCAGGGCTCATCGCTGCGGCATGTGCCGGGTATCCGCCGCTTCACCCTGGTCAAAAACTCAACATTAGTAAAGTAGATCCTTTGGGTTTGAGAAACCCATACCGAGGCAAAATGAGCTAAAGGAGTGGCGTATGACCGTCAAATTAACGATTAACGGAAAAGAAATCGAAGTTCCCACCGGGACGACCGTGTTGCAGGCCGCCGAAATGGCCGGTATTACCATCCCCACGCTGTGCGACCATCCTCATTTAACCCCGTATGGCGGTTGTCGTCTCTGCCTGGTCGAGGTGGTGGGGACGCGCACCCTGCAACCTTCCTGCACCTTGCCGGTAAACCAGGGGATGGTCGTGTTGACTGATACGCCCCAAACCCATGAGGCGCGCAAATGCATTTTAACTTTGCTCTTTAGCGAACGCAATCACTTCTGTATGTATTGCCAGATGAGCGGCGGCGATTGTGAGTTACAAAACGCCGCCTATGGCGAAGGGATGACCCAGTGGCCGCTCCAGCCCAACTGGCAGCCTTACCCGGTGGACGCCTCGCACAAAAACTTTGTCCTGGATCACAACCGCTGCATTTTGTGCCGGCGATGTGTGCGGGCTTGTGGTGAGTTGGTGGGCAACTTTACCTTAGGTATGCAGGAGCGCGGCGCAGCCACTATCCTGGTAGCCGACCTGGATGTACCGCTGGGCCAGAGTACCTGTGTTTCCTGTGGAACCTGTCTGCAGGTCTGCCCAACCGGGGCCTTGATTGACCGGGGCAGCGCCTATCGCGGTCGGGAAGTGGATGTTCAGCGTATTCCCAGTACATGTGCAGGCTGTAGCGTGGGCTGCGGCATCGAATTGGTGGTGCGGGACAATCAACTCCTGCGAATCGAGGGGAATTGGGCAGCGCCGGTGAATGAGGGCATCCTGTGTGAAAGAGGACGTTTCTTACCCCTGAAAGAGGAACGGGAGCGGGTATTAACCCCGCTGGTGCGCCAGAATGGCTCTTTGAAAGCTGCTAGCTGGTCCGAAGCGCTGGATCGCGTGGCGGAGAAACTCAGGCCGCTCATCGGCCAGAATGGTCGGGGAGTAGCGGCCCTAGCCTCGACACGGCTACCGGCGGAAGCGTTGTATACCTTCCGGCAGTTCTTTGCCGAGAAAATGGGCAGCGAGATGGTTACCAGCATCGAAGAGGGGATGACGACCGCTCTATCCGGTGGGCTGGCCCAGGAATTGGGCCGGTCATTTGAAGGCAATCTGGCCGAACTGAAAACGGCGGATTGCGTGTTGGCGATAGGGGTGGATTTGATTGACAACCACCAGGTGGTCGGCTTCTTTATCAAACGCAACCTACCTAAAGGGACCAAGTTGATGGTGATCGATCCGCACGATAATGGCTTGCATAACCTGGCCGATTATGCCTTGCGTCCCAGGAAGGGGTCGGATTATGACCTGCTGCTGGGAATTATGGCCGAGCTGACCCGGCTGGGGCTGGCTAAGGGTACACCTCTCCAGCCGGTTGACCTGGAGAAGTATGGGCCGGAAGAAGTGAGCCGGACGACCGGTATCCCGGTTGAAACCTTCAAGGCGCTGGCTCAAGAGCTTGCTTCGGCCCAAAAGCCAGTCTTTGTCTACGGTAAAGGTGTCACGGGTGGTGGTTCTTCAACGGTGCTGAAGGCCTTGCTTGACCTGGCCCGGTTGGTGGGGGCGTTGAGTGAGGGCCATTCGGCGGTCCTGAGTCTCAAGGGAGAGGCGAATAGCCTGGCAGCGTATCAGTATGGGTTGGATAAGGTGTTCCAGGTTAAGGATCAGCCGGTGGTCTATCTAGCCCTGGGCGATGACGAGGCCAGCCAGCATTTAACCCGGCGGTTGGAGAATATACCCTTTAAGGTCGTCCAGACCAGCTATTTCTCGCCGGTAACGGCTATGGCCGATGTGGTTCTGCCGGTGGAGATATGGGCGGAGCAAGAAGGTCACTATTTGAACCTAGAGGGACGCTTGCAGGAAATTCAGCGGGGTTTGACTCCGCCGCAGGAAGTCCGTTCGCATGTGGATATACTGGAAGCTATTGCGGCTCAACTAGATCTTAACCTGGACGACAACTGGCGAAGCGAACTTTGTCAACGCATCCCGACAAATCCAATGATTGGGTGAAGCGTGAAAGGAAAGATGATTATGACCAAACCTAAAGTTTCAACCGACTGGCTGGCTGCCTGTGCTGGCTGCCACATGTCGCTGCTAGATATGGATGAACGGATCATCAAACTGGCTGAGCTAGCCGACATTCGGGCTACACCTATCACCGACTTGAAAGAGCCGGATGAGAGCGGGGTGGACGTAGGCATTTTGACCGGTGCAATTAATACTACGACCAACGAAGAAGTGGCCGAACGAATGCGGCAACGCTGCAAAACCCTCGTGGCCCTGGGCGATTGCGCCGTTTTTGGCGGAGTCGTAGCCATGCGCAACTTTTTTAAACTGGAAGACTCCCTCAAGCGAGCCTACATCGAAACCGAAAGCACCGACGACGAAGGCAAAATACCTGCCAGTCCGCAGTTGGGCGTGCCTACCAAGGTTAGGGCTGTCGGCGAGGTGGTTCCGGTCGACATCTTCATTCCCGGCTGCCCACCCGACGCCGACGTAATTTTCTATGCTCTGGCTGAACTGGCCCAGGGACGAATGCCGGAAATCAAGGGCGATAAGCTGCATTGGCACTAAGCAGGGAGTAGGGAGTAGGAAGTAAGGAGTAAGGGAAAGATTAATGGCTTCCCTACTTCCTACTCCCTACTTCCTACTTCATTCACAGGAGAACAACTATGTCTGTACGATACATCACGATAGAGCCGGTAACACGCATTGAAGGACATGCCAAGGTGACAATTCACCTGGACGAACATGGCGAGGTGGATCAGGCCATCTTCCACGTCAACGAGTTCCGGGGTTTTGAGAAATTCTGCGAAGGCCGCATGTATTTTGAGATGCCCATGATTACGCCGCGTATTTGCGGCATTTGTCCGGTTAGCCACCATCTAGCGGCGGCCAAAGCCTGTGACGAATTGATAGGTTCCCCGCCGCCACGCCCGGCCCAGTTATTGCGGGAGTTGATGCACATGGGCCAGATCATCCAAAGCCACGGCATGCATTTCTTCGAGTTAGCTGGCCCTGATCTCTTGCTGGGATTTGACGCCGATCCGGCGATCCGCAACGTCGTCGGTTTGATCCAGGCCAACCCCGATCTGGCCGTCAAAGCGGTCAAGCTGCGCAAGTTTGGTCAGGAAATCATCCGTATCCTGGGTGGGCGCAAAGTTCATCCCAACTTTGCTATCCCTGGCGGCGTCAACAAAGCTTTAAAAGTCGATGAGCGAGACGCCATTCTGTGCGAGGTTGAGGCTGCCATTAGCACCATCCAACTGGGTCTGGCCATTATGAAAGAGTGGGCCGCCCAGAACCAGGAGGATGTCAACAAGTTTGCTGTGTTTGCTACGGGTTACATGGGCCTGGTCACGCCCGAAGGTGGTTTAGAGCTGTACGACGGGGCTTGCCGTATGATTGACATGAAGGGGAAACTGCTGGAGGAATTTGACGGGTCCAACTACCTGGATTACATCGCCGAACACGTCGAGGACTGGTCTTATCTCAAGTTTCCTTATTATAAGAAGATCGGTTGGCCTGATGGAGTTTACCGGGTGGGACCGCTCGGCCGGCTGAACGTGGCCCAGAAAACAGGCACGCCTCTGGCCGACCAGGAACTCAAGCAGTTCAAGGCGCTGAACGGTGGCGAGCCGGTGGAAAACACCCTCTACTATCATTACGCCCGGCTCATTGAGACGCTTTTCGCCGCCGAAAAGGTCAAGCTGCTGCTGGATGATCCTGACATTCTCGGCCAAGATATCCTCAACACCCATCAAGAATTCACGGGCAGAGGCGTGGGGGTGATTGAAGCTCCCCGTGGGACTCTCTTCCATCATTACTGGGTCGATCAGCAGGGCAAACTGGAGCGGGTCAACCTGATTGTAGCCACCGGGCACAACAACTGGGCCATGAGCAAAGCCGTGGACAGTGTCGCCAAAACCTACCTCCACGGTCAGAACGGCCAGATTGCCGAGGGCCTGCTCAACCGGGTCGAAGCGGCCATCCGGGCTTATGATCCCTGCCTGTCTTGCTCCACCCACGCTATCGGCCAGATGCCGCTGCTGGTTGAGGTGGTTGATACTGCCGGTGTGGTGCTCAGAACGCTCAGGCGGGATGGGTGAAAAGATGGCGTGTTGGGTAACACCCAAGAATCTTTATTTTTTAGCAAGCTTGAGACTTTACTGATATGGACCAAAAAGAGCTGCGCGACCTGGAAGCGCAGTGCATCCAGGAATGTGCCCCACCTTGTACGGCAGCTTGCCCTTTGCACGCAGATGTTCGGGCCGTCAGCGCGGAAATCAGCAAAGGTGATTTCGCCGCCGGGCTGAAAATCCTGAAGAAAAGTCTGCCCTTTCCGGGCATCATTGGCCGCATCTGTGACCAGCCCTGCCGGGTTGTCTGCAAGCGCAGCGAAGCCGGAGAGGCCATTGCCATTGCCGATCTGGAACGGGCCTGCGCCGACCTGGGCGAAACAACAACCGAGAAAATCGCCCCGCCGACCCAGCGCAAACAGCGGGTCGCCATTGTCGGCAGCGGATTGAGCGGCCTGACCGCGGCCTTCGATCTGGCTAAAAAGAGATATAGTGTGGTCCTCTTTGAGGCACAAAATCGTCTGGGCGGCAGCCTGTGGTCTATTCCAGAGACCCGCTTACCCCGCACCATTATCCAGGCCGAAACGACCCTGCTGACCAAACTGGGCGTGGAGGTCCGGCTGAGCACGCCGGTGAGCGCCGAAGCGGCCAATGGTCAACCATCATTGGCGCAGTTGCAGCGGGAGTTCGAGGCGGTTTACCTGGCGGTCGGGTCTGATCCGTCAGCTCAATTTTCGCTGGGCTTCAACGGCCACGGCTGGGTGACGGTGGACCCGGTCACTTACGCCACCAGCCAGGCCGGGGTCTTTGCCGGGGGCGATATGCTGGGTTTAAGCGGCCAGTCCTCCCCCATCGCCGCCATGGCCGATGGCCGGCGGGCGGCCATTTCGATTGACCGCTATGTACAGCGGGTGTCGCTGACCGCTTCGCGCTTCAACGAAGGGCCTTACGAAAGCTGCCTCTATACTGATACCCAAGACGTCGAGCCGCTGCCGGTCACGCCGATGGCCGACGTCAGGGTGGGTTACAGCCGGGACGAAGCTATGCAGGAGGCGCAGCGCTGTTTGCAGTGCGAGTGCCTGGAGTGCGTCAAGGTTTGTGAATATCTGGCCCGTTTTGGCAGCTATCCCCGGAAATATGCCCGCCAGATTTACAATAACCTGTCCATTGTGATGGGTACCCGCCACGCCAACAAGCTCATCAACTCGTGCAGCCTGTGCGGGCTGTGCGCCGAAGTCTGCCCGACCGATTTTGATATGGGCGTGCTGTGCAAACAGGCCCGCCAGACGATGGTCGCCCAGAACCGCATGCCGCCCTCGGCGCACGATTTTGCCCTGCGGGATATGCAGTTCAGCAACAGCGACAAATTTACCCTGGCCCGTCACCAGCCCGGAAGCGAGAAAAGCGGATTTATTTTTTTTCCCGGCTGCCAGCTCAGCGCCTCGGCCCCGGAGGCGGATGCTCTTGGCGTCGCCCGCACTTCGCAGGTCGAGCAGGTCTATGCCTACTTGCGGGACAGGTTACCCGGTGTTGGTTTGATGCTGCGCTGCTGCGGCGCGCCGGCCGATTGGGCCGGTCGCACCGATTTATTCCAGGCGAGTCTGGCCGAACTGTCGGCCCAGCACGCCGAGATGGGCCGGCCGCGAGTCATCCTGGCCTGTTCAAGCTGCTACCAAATTTTCAAGACCAACCTGCCGGAGGTTGAAATTGTCTCACTGTGGGAGTTGTTCGAGCAGTTGGGACTGCCGGAGGGAGTCAACTTGGAAAAAGCGGGGGTGGTGTCAGTCCACGATCCGTGCTCGACCCGGCACGAGCGCCACATACACGAAAGTGTGCGCCGCCTCATGACTCAATTAGGCTATCAGATAGACGAATTGCCCTTGAGCCGGGAGAAGACCACCTGTTGCAGCTACGGCGGGGTCATGTGGCTGGCCAACCCGGAACTGGCCCGCGAAGTGGTCGAACGGCGTATCGCTACCAGTCCGGCCGATTACGTGACCTACTGCGCCATGTGCCGCGATTTCTTTGCCGCCCGTGGCAAGCGCACCCTGCACCTGCTCGACCTGCTGTTTAGTGGCGACCGGGAGGCGCGGGCGGCTCGCCGGGGGCCGGGTTATTCTCAGCGGCACGAAAATCGAGCCAGGCTCAAACAGAAACTGCTCAAGGAGGTTTGGGGCGAAGCGATGGATGGACAAGAGAGTTACGAAGTGATTCAATTAATTATTTCGGAGGAAGTGCAGCAGCGCCTGGAAGAGCGGCTCATCCTGGTCGAAGACATTCAACGGGTGATTGAGTATGCGGAAAGAACCGGGCGCAAACTCCGTCAGCCCCAAACCGGACGCTTACTGGCTCATCACCGGCCCACCAGCGTGACCTACTGGGTGGAATATTCGCCCCAGGGAGACGCCTTTGAAATCCACAACGCCTACAGCCATCGCATGGAAATTGCCGAGGACGTGAAACCATGAGCGAAGCGGAGAAACCAGTCGAGCCGGTTGAATGGCTCTGCGCTAACTGTAATGTGCCCTTGAAAACCGGGCAGGTCACGGTGGCTTATCTGGGCAATGCCTACCCGGTGGATTTGCTGCGCTGCCCCAAGTGTGGGCTGGTCTTGGTGCCAGAAGAACTGGCCCTGGGCAAAATGGCTGAAGTGGAAAAGACGTTGGAAGACAAGTGAGCGTGAGGCGTGAAGCGTGATACGTGAGGCGAGTTGTCAAGTTTATGAGCAGATGGAGGTTCGGCGAACGCTGGGCGAAACGCTTCGGCCTGGTGGGCTGACCTTGACCAAACGGGCGCTGGACTTTTGTGGGCTGTCCGCAGGAGCCAGGATGCTGGATGTCGGCTGTGGGGCAGGCGCGACGGTACAGTATTTGCAGCATTGTGGTTATTGCGCCGGTGGGGTTGACCTGTCGGCGGTATTGTTACAGTCCGGCCGGCAGAAAAGTTTGGATTTACCCTTCCTTCAGGCGGATGGCGCGTGTCTGCCTCTGGCCGATGGACAGATGGATGTTGTTCTGGCCGAGTGCAGTCTATCGGTACTTAAGGATACTGAGGCGGCTCTGGCGGAGTTTTATCGTTTATTACGCCGGGGCGGTTACCTGGTCGTCAGCGATATTTATGCCCGCAATCCGGCGGGTTTATCGGCCTTGCATGCACTGCCGGTGGCTTCCTGTCTCAGTGGGGCCTTAAACCAGCCAGATTTGACAGCTCAGTTGGCCGGACATGGGTTTGAGCTGATGTCGTGGGAGGATCATTCTGAAGTTTTGAGACATTTGGCCGGGCAACTGGTGCTGGCCGGGTTCAGTAGCCTAGATGCGTTGGACGCGCAACTGGCGATTGCCAAAGCCAGACCGGGCTATTTTTTGCTGATTGCCAGAAAAGGGAGATTGGTCCATGGATGACATGGAACGAATGCGCGAAATGAAAGCGCAGGGTTTTTATTGCAGCCAGATTCTAATGAAACTGGGCCTGGAATTGCAAGGCAAAGACAACCCGGATTTAGTCCGGGCGGCGCACGGACTGGCCGGGGGCTTGGGTTTCTCCGGCGAACTATGCGGTGCGCTCAGCGGCGGCGCTATTTTGTTGGGATTGTATGCCGGCAAGGGGCAACCGGAAGAGGAACAAGACCCCCGGCTGGATTTTATGATTACGGATTTGGTAAACTGGTTTAAGCAGGAATATGGCCAGAGCTTTGGCGGCATCCGCTGTGAGGATATTGTGGGCGACAGCGGCAAGAATATGGCTACTCGCTGCCCGCTCATCGTAGCCGGAACCTTTCAACG
>CAZRYD010000147.1:0-15315 GCA_964604225.1 uncultured Caldilineaceae bacterium | reverse complement strand
AACAAATTGTGTAGCGTCGGTTCGGCTGCGGATGTGCTTCCTATCCATTCTCTATTCAACACCAACAAAGCCTAGTTTAGCAGTAAACTTGAGGAGCGTCAGTGAACGAAAGTTTATTTGGGGGTTTATTCGAGGGCTACAACAGTTTCAACTCGGCGGCCCGCAGCAGGGCCTGGGTCCGGCTGCGCACGTCGAGCTTGCCAAAAATATTGTGCAGATGCTTTTTAACCGTACCTTCAGCA
The DNA here is from genome assembly GCA_964604225.1 of uncultured Caldilineaceae bacterium. Classification (GTDB taxonomy): domain Bacteria; phylum Chloroflexota; class Anaerolineae; order 4572-78; family J111; genus DSQQ01. Next base: position 15,073 of record CAZRYD010000147.1, on the reverse strand, counting down.
ATAACCAGCCGCTCGCCAATCTCTTGATTGGACAGGCCGGCAGCGACAAGGGCCAGAATCTCCAATTCACGCTCACTTAAAGGTTCAACCAGATTTGCGATTTTAGACATCGTGCCCTTTGGGTATTTTAGATTTTGGATTTCAGGTCGTTCAGTGGCGTTCAAGCCAAAATCTAAAATCGGCAATTTAAAGCCGGGGAGGGTATTCCGCAATTTATCCAGATAGGCCGGACTTACTCCCGCCGCCGGCCCGCTAATCCTGGCCAATAATTCGGCCAGGGGTGGACCTTCGTCGGCAAAAAGGCGAATGTAGCCGCCGGCTTCAGCCAGCGCCAATGCTCGACTGAGCGTAGTCACGGCTGGCTCAATTTTCTGCTGCGCCCCCAGAGCCAGGGCTTGCAAAATAAGAATCTCGACCAGCCGGCCCGTGCGTCCGACCGCCTCCGCCGCAGCCTGCATCCGCCCCAGCAAGGCCAGCGCCTCGACGTGGCGGCCCTGAGCCAGCCAGACCCGCACCAGCACCCCATATTCGCCGGGGTAACTATCGTACTTGAATGACTCATCCAGGGGCAGGCCACAGTTTTCGGCCCACTGCACCGCCTGGGCCAGGTTGCCCTGAGCCAGCCACAGCCAGGCTTGCACCGCACCCACCCAGGGAAACAAAGCTGACAGCGGTGAAATCCGTTGGCTTGCCTGCTGAATGGCCTGACGCGCCCCGACCGGGTCGCCCTCGGCCTGCAAAATACGGGCCAGGATGATCTCGCTTATGGCCATAGGGTCACTATCCCGGTTGGCCTGGTCCTCTAATTCTTGGGCGAAGGTCAGATAACCTTTGGCGGCTTCCAGGTCATGCTGCTCGCGCAATAATTCGGCCAGGTGCAAGTAGACCCACTGAGCCAGGTGGGAAGGCTTACCCGGTGTCCTGCTTTTTTGCTCAATCAGGCGCAACTGTTCACGATAAAGTTCAGCCGCCTGGTGCAAATGGCCCTGGTCTTCTTCAATCTGGGCCAGGCTGGTGGTGGTGACCAGGACAATCATCAGGTTATCGCTGGCCAGGGCCAGCTCGCGGGCCTCATTCAAAGTGCGACTGGCCAGGGCCAGCTCGCCACTCATTTCGTAGGCCACGCCCAGGTTACGCAGAATAATACTGCGTACGATCAGGTTATTGCCGGGCAAGCGTTCCAGGGCCTGCTGGCTTAGTTCGATCACCTGAGCCGCCTGGCCCAGGTTGGCCATTAACATGGAACGCAGGGCGGCAATTTCACCCCAGAAGCCCCGCACCACCGGGTCATCACTACTCTGGTTGGTGGCCGGGTTAGCTGCCAGAATTCGCTCGGCTTCCTGCACCAGGGGTTCCACTTTGTCCCATTGGGTGGTGATGGTCATGGCCCAGGCCTGACCCAGGCTCAGGCGAGGACGCGTGCGAATCAGGCTTTCCGGCAGAGACTCCAGCCAGCCGATAACTGTCGCCGCTTCGCCATTTGCCAGCAAGGTCAGAATAACCTGTTCGATAAATTGAGCGGCCTGTTCCGCGTTACCGGCAGCCAGGGTGTGGTTAATGGCTTCGGCGGTCAAGCCGTTGGCAGCGTGCCATTGGCCGGCCCGTAGGTGCAGCGCGGCCACCTCGGCGCTGCTGCGGCTCTGGCGCAGATGCGCCCGCAAAAAGTCGGCAAACAGGTGGTGGTAACGGTACCAGCGCCGCTCGCCATCAAGGGGAATAAGGAAAAGGTTGGCCTGTTCAAGATATTCCAGAATGGTCTGCCCATTTACGATTTCAGATTTTGAATTGGCAGTTTTGGAGTTTAAATCGACACTCGCAAATTGTAAATCGTCTATCGTAAACTCGGTGACTGCGTCGCACAGCGGGCCGCAGAGCCGCTCCAAAATAGAGGTCCGGAGGAGAAAAGTCTGAATATACTGCGGTTGGCGGACCAGAATTTCTTCGGCCAGATAGTCGAACACATAGCGATGACTGCCGGTAAAAGCCTGCACAAAACCGGCGGTATCGTTCTGCCCCTGCATGGAGAGGGCCGCCAGTTGCAGGCCGGCAATCCAACCTTCGGTGCGCTGTTCAAGGGCCATAATATCGTCGGGGGACAGGTTGAGCTGCATACCCTGGTTAAAAAAGGTTACCGCTTCAGCCAGGGTAAAGCGCAGGTCATCCTGGCGCAGTTCGGTGAGTTGGCCGCGTACCCGCAGCCGGGTTAGCGGCAGGGGTGGGTCGGCCCGGCTGGTGAGAATGACATGCAATTGCGGCGGCAGATGGTCCAGCAAAAAAGCAAAGGCCTGATGAATAGGCGCGGCTTCAATGACATGGTAATCGTCCAGAATGAGCAAAAGGTGAGGGGGTAAGGTAGCAACGGCGTTAATCAGGCTGGTCAGAGTGGTTTCGATAGGCGGGGCTTGAGGGGAATGGAGCAGGGAGAGTGTCTCCTGGCACAGGTCGGGCTGGAACTGATCTAAAGCGGAGATGACATACCCCCAGAAGCGAACCGGATCGTTATCCTGTTCGTCCAGCGAGACCCAGGCAGTTTTTAGATTTTCGATTTTGGATTGTGGATTTTCGATTGAATTTTCCGACGAAGTATTCAATTCAAAATCCGCTATTGGCCATCTAAAATGATGCAACCACTCACTCAAAAGAGTTGTTTTGCCAAAGCCTGGTGGGGCGACGATAAGGGTCAATTTTTGGCCGGAATGGAGACATGCGTTAAGCCGCTGGGTTAAGCGCGGACGCAGAATCAATTGAGGCCGGGGGGGAGGGATATATAGTTTGGTGGCTAAAATTGGGGTGGACATCTGCCCTATCCTTGCCCAGAAATAGCAGCATTATAAAACGGCTGAGTAGAAAGACCAAAAGATTTTGTAAAAAATGACATTGTCACCCACAAATGAGGACACATGTCACTCTACAAGGGAGATTAGTGGCCTTATAATGAGAATTATTTCTTCGAGGGTGGCTATTGTTGCATTTAGGATAAGTATGTTGAGCGAATGATAAGTTAGAAAGACAAAAGACGGGTCCAGACTCAATGGCTGAGTCCAACATCGAAGTTAAAAGAGGTCATCGATTATGTCCACCATACTCCCATCAAATTCTGAAACTGAAGGACCACTACCCTCAAATCGCCCGTGGCCGGACCAGCCGCCTTTGGCCCGGTCATCGCCAAGAAAATTGCCCCGTCAGACGCTGACATTCCTGACCGTCTTCGCCGTTTTGGTTTTGGGATATGTCAACGGTGGGCCTCTCCCGGCTTTTTGGACTTCAAGCCAAAACCCAGGAACAGAAAGCCCAGCAGAGTTAGCCGACCATAACCTGGCTAATTCATCTTCCCGGCTCACTCAGCCGGGCCCCATTCGAGATACAAGCGCACCCCCTGCAATCGCCGCCCCACTCACTTTACCTAATACGGCAACCCCCACTTCTCAACCTCAGCCGACCTTCACGCCGGAGCCAACCTTTACTCCAACTCGCGTTATCATAAATACCCCAACTATAGCACCCACGCCCACTGCTACAGTCACAGCGACTCCTTCGGCTACAGCTACTCCCCCCGCTACAGCGACTCCTTCCGCTACAGCCACTCCCTCCGCCACGGCGACCACCCCACCTACAGCCACCTCAACCCCCCTGCCCACACCAACGCCTCAGGTGGGAATCAAGCATGTGATCATTATCACCATTGATGGTTTGCGCCCCGATGCGCTAGATTTAGCCAATGCCCCCACCCTGGATAAGCTAATCGCCAGAGGCGCTTATTGCTCTAGTGTGACTGCGGTGTCCATTAGTGAAACGCTGCCCAGCCACGCGGCCATGTTAAGCGGCATGCTTCCAGAAAAAAATGGCATCTTGTGGGGCATGCCCTACATTGGTTGGCCTGGTATGAACGGCCCCACCCTGTTTAGCGTGGCCCACGACGCCGGCTTAAGCACGGCAATGGTTTTTGGTAAGCAGAAGTTGAATTATCTGGTTTTACCTAACTCGGTAGATAAAATTTATGGGGCGGATGTTCATGATCTGGAGATTAAGGATTGGGCGCTTGAGGTTATTCAGGCCGGCTTACCCAATGTTCTTTTTATTCACTTTCCCGATACCGACCGGGTGGGGCATGCCTATGGCTGGTTGTCAGCCAATCAATTACTAGCGGTAACTTTTGCCGATAGCATGATCGGCGAGATCGTGGCCGCACTCGAACAGAGAGGTTATTTGAATAATACGCTTTTGATCGTTACGGCCGATCACGGCGGCCACGGCTTCAGGCACGGAGATGACTCGCCGGAGGACCGAACCATTCCCTGGTTGGCCGTTGGACCGGGCGTTCCCGCGGGCAAAATCCTGACCAGCCATATCAACGCATATGACACGGCCGCTACGGCCTTATATGCCTTAAAATTACCTATTCCTGAGCGATGGGATGGGCAGCCGATTGTGGAAATCTTTCGATAGAGGAGCTAATCGGCAGAGAGTTCAGCAAAGCCTTCCTCTAACTGGGGGTAAATAAACCAGACTGTGCCTGAGGCATAAACAATGCCGGTCAGAGTGCGGCGCAGCCAGTCGCTTTCATAAAAACCGAAAAGTTGAACATACAGCAAGGCCAGTGGACCAGTCGCCAGAAACAGCAAGCCCTGCCAGGTGATAACCCGGCGCAGCCCAATGACTAAAATAGCAATAAATAGCAGCCCCACCCCCCACAACCAATAGAGCAGAAAGGGCGCCAACCTAACCAATTCACTGACGAATTGGAGACCGCCATCCAACCCCAACGGAATGAGGAATAAAAGATACCACCCCAACGGTAACGGCCGTACCCGGCGGCGGGTCAAACCGTAGACCAGGCCAAACAGGAGCATCATACCGTGCATTGCCAGGCAGCGTTGGCAGATGGCCACCTGCTCACCCAAAATAAAAAAGGAATGAGAGGGCAACTGGTGGCACAGGTGGCTGTAAACCCAATAAATGGCCTGGGCGATAGTTTGGTGACCTGTAGCTAATAAAATCGGGGCCAGAATGGGCAGACCAGCGTAGATGAGGAAAAACGAATTAATAGAAACCAGCCAGTGATTTGACCACCGGCTGACAATTTTATCAACGGGCGTTTTTGTATCCACCTTTACCTCACGCCCCCCTAACTCAGTCTTATTCTAATCCATCCGCTAAAACTGAGCAACCGTTCCTATCCAAAACAATTTAAAGGCGTAAGGCATATTTACAAATTCCTCTCAATGAGCCGATCCATTACCTCACGCCCTTGGCGGGCCACCTGGATATGACAAAGAGATTTTGAAAAAATGGCAGAATCCTCTTGACTAACTAATGATATTAGTTTATAATCTAATTATATTAGTTACCCAGAGCAGTCCAGATGAAAACTGCTCCGATCAAACAGGAAGGACTCGCCCATGCGCATCACAAATCACGGAAGTTATTTAATTCAACTGACCCGCTGGCCGCGGCTGTTCCCAATCAACTGCTACCTGGTACGTGAAGACGACGGCCTGACCCTCGTCGATACCGGCATATCCGGCAGCACCGAGGCTATTCTCGCTGCGGCCCAGGGCTTGGAAATGCCCATTCGCCGCATCGTACTCACCCACGCCCACGGCGATCACGTTGGCTCACTCGATGTACTGCACCAACTTTTACCCACTGCCGAGGTGCTGATTTCCGGCCGCGATGCCCGTTTTTTGGCTGGTGATATGAGTCTTGACCCCGATGAGCCCCAAGCCAAACTGCGCGGCAGTTATCAGACCACCACGACGAAGCCCAGCCGCCTGGTGTACGACGGCGATCAGATTGGCTCGCTCCAGGTAGTCAGCGCCCCCGGCCATACGCCGGGCCACCTCGCCCTGTTCGACGCTCGCGACGGTTCACTCATCGCCGGTGATGCCTTCCAGACGCGGGCCGGTCTGGCTGTAGCGGGGACGATGCGGCTGCTGTTCCCCTTCCCAGCCCTGGCTACCTGGCACCGCCCAACAGCGCTGGCCAGTGCCCGCCGCCTCCGCTCCCTGGAACCGTCGCGGCTGGCCGTAGGTCATGGCGATGTGTTGGCGCAGCCGCTGGCCGAGCTAGATCAGGCAATTGCGACAGCGGGCCGCGCGCTGGGGGAACTTCAGTTTTATGGCGCGTAGTGTGGGGATCGATCGGGCCCGGGTGGTTGAGGTTGCCGCCGAGCTGGCCGACACCCACGGGCTGGACCGGCTAACTCTGGCCCAGGTAGCGGCGCGACTGGGCGTGCGCCTACCCTCGCTCTATAATCACGTCGATGGTCTGCCTGGTCTCCAACGCGAGCTAGCTCTTTTGGGCAGTCGCCAAATCTTAGAGCGTATGAGCCGGGCCGCCATTGGGAAAGCCGGCGACGCCGCAGTGATTGCCGTCGCCCAGGCCTACCGCCATTATGTCCTCGAACATCCCGGTCCCTATGCCGCCATCGTGCGCGCGCCCGCACCGGACGACGCTGAACTACAGCAGATTAGTTGGGCGATTATTGAGGTGGTGCTGGCGGTGCTTGAGCCGTACGGACTGGCTGACGAGGCGGTCATTCACGCCGTACGGGGGCTGCGTAGCATCACCCACGGCTTTGCCACGCTTGAGCGGGCCGGCGGCTTCGGGATGCCGCTCGATCGCGACGAGAGTTTTCTGCGGCTGCTGCGGGCCTACGTGGCCGGACTGCGGGCCGAAGGTAACGCTTCTGCCCCGTGAATTCTAAGGGTCTTTGTAACCAAGCCCTGGCTGATCTGGCTCACCTTCACCTCGGTCGTCTCCAACAGTTCGCCGGTTTTTTGCAGCTTCAGGCGGATGAAAAATCCTATCGGCATGTAGCTGGTTTTGACCCGAAAGCGGTATAATGATAGTGAACTGTTCTGACATTCAAGCGGAGGCATGATGAGCCTGTCTGACTTTAACCCCGAACCTTATCTTGAAAAACTGGAAGCGCTGGTTGATATAGCGCATGTGCAAAAGGCTGAAGCCCGCCAGAGCACCGCCTGGCGCTTTGAGCCGGTGGACCGCCGGCCCACCATCATCAGCGTGCGCGATGATTGGGGCCATCACCAGCACGACTTCCCGCCGGGTTGGCTGCGTCTCCCCTACAGCGAAACGTATCGCGACCCCGCCAAAATGCTCGTCTCGGAGTTGACCCGCGCCTACGAAGGGGCTTTGCTCAAAGACGACCGCGCCTACACCATCCGGGCCAACTACGGCCTGGTGCTGTTAGCCACAATGGTCGGCTGCCCCCACTGGCAGGATCAAGACAACATGCCCTGGGCCGAGGCGGTGCAAAGTGTCGAGGAGGTCAGAGCTATCCTGGATCGGGGGCTGCCGGACATGTACAGCGGCATCGCCGGGCTGGTCTGGGAAACCGAAGCCTACTTCCGCGAGATGCTGGCTCCCTACCCTAAACTCAGCCAGACCGTCCGCATCGGCTGCCCCGACGCTCAGGGACCCTTTAATACGGCAGTCAATATCGCCGGAGTCAACGTCTACTATCTGGTCAACGATAATCCCGACTTGGTCCACCGGCTCATGCGCTTCTCCACCGACCTGTATCTGGCCGTGATCCGCTACCACAAAGAATTGATGAACGAACCGATGGACGTGGGCTACTCCTTCTCGTACAAAATCCGAGGGGGCGGCCGTATGTCGGACGACTCAGCAGTGATGATGTCCGGCCAGATGTACGAGGAATTTGTCAAACCTTACAATGCCGAAGCCTACCAGGCGACCCAGGGCGGGCTGCTCCACTTCTGCGGTAAAGGCAATCAGTTCTATGAGCACATGACCGATACCCCTGGCGTGACCGCCATCCAGTTTGGCAACCCCGAAATGCAGGACTTCGTAGCTCGCTATGAAATTGCCGAGAAAAAGAAGGTTTGCCTGCTGTGGGATGGCCACCTGCCCGAATCCCTAGATCACATCAAGACCGGCGTCATCCATAAGAAAATTTGCAAAACCTGGGCTGAAGCCGAAGCTGAGGCCGCTCGGCTAATTTAGGGGTCCACAGACAGTTGTGCCTACACGCAAGTGCAGGTGTGAACACAGATTTTCGCTATGTTTGAAAGAAGACCATCATGCGCATCAACCCCCGCTTCGTTGACTTGCTGGCCATTTACCGAACCGAACTGCTGGAACGAGTCGTACCCTTCTGGCTCACCCATGCTATTGACCGGCAAAATGGCGGCATCCTGACCTGCATCTCCGACGAAGGGCAGGTTCTCAGTTCAGACAAGTACATGTGGTCGCAACTGCGGGCTATCTGGACTTTTTCCGCTCTATACAATAAAATCGAGCCGAAGCCGGAATGGCTCGACGTGGCCCGGCACATCTTCGACTTTGTCAAAACCTGTTGCCGAGACGAGCAAGGCCAATGGGTCTTTTGCGTCAGCAAAGAGGGGAAGATTCTCCAGGGAGCCACCAGCATCTACGCCGACGGCTTTGCCATGTATGGCCTGACAGAGTTCGCCCGCGCCACCGGCGACCCGGAAGCGATTGAGCTGGCCCTGGCAACTTACGAGAATGTTCAGCGCCGCCTGGCCCGGCCCGGCTCTTATCGCACCGAACCCTACCCCTTGCCGGAAGGGGTCAAAGCGCACGGTATTTCGATGATCTTCTCGTTGGTGTTTTACGAGTTGGGCTATTTCCTGAGCCGGCCAGATATTATCGAGGCCAGTCTCTTTCACGCCCGCGAGGTCATGGATGTCTACCGGCGGTCGGAGCAGAAATTACTGTATGAGTTTGCCTACCTGAACGGCTCACTGATCGACTCGCCTCAGGGGCGGGCGCTCGTCCCCGGCCACGCCATCGAGTCGATGTGGTTTATGATTCACATATTCCAACCTTGGGGCGAGGCCGAGCGCATCCGTCAAGCGATTGAGACGATCAAATGGCACGTCGAACTCGGTTGGGATGAGGAATATGGCGGCTTGCTGCTGGCTCGTGACGCCGCAGGCCGGACACCCTGGTGGAAATTTGCCGATGCGAAAATCTGGTGGCCCCATACGGAAGCACTCTATGCGTTGCTGCTGGCTTACGAGATTTCAAAAGAGCAGTGGTGCCTGGACTGGTTTGAACGCGTCCACAATTACGCCTTCAGTCACTATCCGGTGACTCCTTACGGCGAGTGGACTCAAAAACTGGATCGCCAGGGCCACAAGTTCACCGAAACCGTTGCTCTGCCGGTCAAAGACCCCTTCCACCTGCCCCGCGCGCTCATCTATTGCATCGAGGTTTTGCAGCGGCTGGCCCAGGCGTCACCGGGGATCGCCGGCACGCCATGACCTCGACCCTCGCTCCCGAAACCGCCTTGCCCCTGCGGCGCATCGTACGCACCTGGGGGCCGCTGGCTGCCAGTTGGCTGATGATGACCACCGAACTGCCCCTCATCAGCGCGGTGATTGCCCGCCTGGCCCACCAGGAAATCAACCTGGCCGCCTGGGGCCTGATCTTTGCCCTCTCCACCCTGATCCAGGCTCCCAGCACCATGCTCCTGGCCGCCTCCACGGCCCTGAGCAAAGATTGGGACTCCTATCATCAGCTCCGGCGCTTTATGTTGGTCATCGTCGGTCTGCTGACAACGCTCCACGCCTTGATCGCCTTCAGCCCGCTCTATTACCTGGTGATTGGCGACCTGATGGGCGCACCCGCCGAAATCATCGAACCGGCCCGGCTGGGGCTGATGATTATGACCCCCTGGTCGGCGGGCACGGCTTATCGCCGCTTCCAGCAGGGCGTATTGATCCGTTTCGATCAGGCCCGCGTGGTCATCTGGGGCTCGCTGCTGCGGCTGAGTATGGACAGCCTGACCCTGGCTGTCGGTTACTCCCTGGGGCATATTTCCGGCGTGGTCGTCGCTACCAGCGCCATCATCATCGGGGTGATCAGCGAAGCCCTTTACACCGGCTGGCGTATCCGCCCCATTCGCTCTCACCAGCTCAAACAGGCTGCAGCGGTAACGCCCCGCTTAACCTTTGGCGCCTTTTTGCATTTTTACATTCCTCTGGCCCTGACCGTTTTGCTGACCATGTTGATGCAGCCGATGGTGGGCGCAGCCCTGAGCCGCATGCCTCGGGCCCTGGAATCGCTGGCGGTATGGCCGGTAGTCTATGGGCTGCTGCTCATGTGGCAAAGCGGAGGGATTGCTTACAATGAGGCCGTCATTGCCCTGCTGGATGAACCACGCGCAGTGCGCGGTTTACGTCGTTTCACCACGCTACTGGTCGCCCTGGTGACCTTCTTGTTGTTCTTGATGGCCATCACCCCCCTGGCGGCGCTCTGGTTTGAGCAAGTCGCTGCACTCAGCCCCAACCTGGTCGGGCTGGCCCGGCAGGGCTTATGGCTGGGCCTGCTCTTGCCCGGCTTGAGAATTCTACAAAGCTGGTATCAGGGAGCCATCACCTACAGCCGCCACACCCGGGGCATTACCGAGTCGGTGCTGCTGTTTCTGCTAACCTGCGGCGGTATCCTGAGCGCCGGCATCGTCTGGGGGCAGGTCTCCGGGCTGTATGTCGGCCTGGCGGCTCTATCGCTGGGAATGCTGGCCCAAACGGCCTGGCTGCACTGGCGGGGTTACAAAGTCATGCAGGCGGTGCAGGCTCGCGATAATAGCCGCAGCCCCTTGCAAACCGCTGCGCCAGCCAATTGAAAGGATAGCAAGATGGACCGACCGAATTTACTCTTTTTAATTACCGATCAACAACAAGCCGCCACCATCGATCCCGCCACCCTCTGCCAGACGCCCCACCTGGCTCAACTGGCCGCCGCCGGAACCCGCTTTAGCCGCTGTTACGCCCCCAACCCTATCTGCTCGCCCAGTCGAGCCAGCCTGATGACCGGGCTCCTGCCCCATAGTCACGGCATGGTTGACGTGACCCACGCCGTCGAGCCGTACCGGGCCGAACTAAAGCCTGGCTTATCTTTTTGGAGTGGTACCCTGCAAGCCGCCGGCTACCACACGGCCTATTTCGGCAAGTGGCACATCGACCGGACCAACCGGCTGGAAAACTTTGGCTTTGAAACCTATAGCGTCGAGCCATACCACCAGTTGCAAGGTTTGGTGGAGCGTGGCGGCCCCATGCGGCTGCGGGTGACTGTACAGCAAAAAGGCTACAAAGACTTTCTTCTCTGCGGCGTCACCGACGACCCGGCTGAGGCTGTACCGGAATATGGTCTCTACAACGATGGGATCAACTTTTTGCGGCAGGCGGCCCAAATCCCGCCTCGTCCCTGGGCGCTCTTTATCAGTTCTGAGGCTCCTCACGACCCCTACGTGGTGCCCAAGACTTACTATGAGCGCTATAACCCTGTCGATATTCCCCGCCCGGCCAGCTTCGACGATGCTCTGGCGGACCGGCCCACCATCTACCGGCGCATTCAGCAAGTCTGGCGGCAGTTAGATTGGCCCGCCTTTGCCCAGGCTATCGCCTGTTACTATGCTTATTGCTCCTTGATGGACGATCAAATCGGACGGCTTCTGGCCGTGCTGGAGGAAACCGGGCAAGCCGAGAACACGCTCATCGTCTTCACCTCCGACCACGGCGACTACGTGGGGGCGCACCGGCTCTTTCTCAAAGGTATCCCCGCCTTTGAAGAAGCTTATCGCATTCCGCTTATCTTCAAAGGGCCGGGTATCCCCGCCGGACGAGTTGTTGACCAGATTGTCAGCTCACTCGACCTGGGACCAAGCATCGTCAAACTGACCACCGGCGACGACTTCTCCTGTCATGGCCGGTCACTGCTGCCGCTGCTGCAAGCCGAAACAGGCCCGTGGGACTCTGCCGCTTTTGCCGAGTGTCACGGCCAGCGTTTTTACTATACGCAACGGGTAGTCTGGCGTGATAACTACAAATATGTCTTCAACGGTTTTGACGAAGATGAACTCTACGACCTGGCTGCCGACCCCCACGAGCTGCGCAACCTGGCCCGTGATCCAGCCTTTCAGCCGGTGTTGGAAGACATGGCCGAGGGCATGTGGCAAATCATCCGCCAGACCGACGATTTTAATATGTACAAAGCACAGTATGGGATGTTTCGTTACGCCCCGGTAGGCCCGGAAGGAAGGGAGTGACTCAAAACTATGGACCTAACTCTGACAACGCCCGCACTTCTTTTCCCAGCCATTTCACTTTTGCTGTTAGCCTATACCAGTCGCTTTCTCTCGCTGGCCGCGCTCATGCGCGACTTGTACGCTCGCTACAAGACCCAACCCGACCCAAAGATTAAAGGCCAACTGACCAACTTGCGCTACCGCATTGGCATCATTCGCAACATGCAAGTCTTTGGGGTCGCCAGTTTTTTTGGCTGTGTTTTGTGCATGTTTGTGCTCTTTGCCGGACAGGAGACCTTAGGCAAATGGATCTTCGGGGCGAGTCTGGTGCTATTGCTGGTTTCCCTGGCGCTTTCACTCCGCGAGATTCAAGTATCTATTGACGCCTTAAGTTTACAGGTCCACGATCTGGACGACCTGGATAAAGAAGTCTCTTCATAAGACTACTGCCGGGGGTCAGGCTAAAACCCTGACCCCCGGTCTGAGCGGATGTTTCTCCCGACCAAGAGGTCAATCTGCCAAAATTTTTTCAATGGTTTGTAATTCGTCGGCGGTAAAAGCAAGATTATCCAGCGTGGCGACAATTTCCTCAATCTGGCTGACCCGGCTGGCTCCAATAAGCGCGGTGGTGACAGCCTGATGGCGCAGCACCCAAGCCACGGCCAACTGAGCCAGCGATTGACCCCGCGCCTGGGCAATCCCTCTGAGCTGGCGCACTTTGGCTAGCCTGGCTTGGCTGACCCGGTCGCCCCAGTGCAGTTGGCCCTCATACTTGGCGACCCGTGATTCTTCAGGGACGCTATCCAGGTATTTATCGGTCAAAATACCCTGGGCCAGGGGCGAAAAACAGATGCAGCCGATACCTTCCTCGGCCAGCACGTCGAGCAGGCCAGCTTCAACCCAGCGATCAAACATATTGTAGCGGGGCTGGTGAATCAGGCAGGGGGTGCCCAACTCGCGCAGCAGTTTGGCCGCCTGACGGGTCTGCTCAGGATCGTAGGTAGAGATGCCCACGTACAGCGCCCGACCACTGCGCACAATATAGTCAAGGGCGCTCATGGTCTCTTCTAAGGGGGTATTGGGGTCGGGGCGATGGCTATAAAAAATGTCAACATAGTCCAGACCCATGCGTTTCAGGCTCTGGTCGAGGCTGGCGACCAAATATTTACGCGAACCCCATTCGCCGTAAGGGCCGGGCCACATGCGGTAGCCGGCTTTGCTGGAAATAATCAGCTCATCCCGGTAGGGGACAAAATCTTGCTTGAAGATGTAGCCAAAATTTTCTTCGGCGGAACCGGGCGGCGGGCCATAATTGTTAGCGAGGTCAAAGTGGGTGATGCCCAAATCGAAAGCGCGATGGAGCATCGCGCGAGCGTTCTCCAAGGGGTCGACTCCTCCAAAATTGTACCACAGCCCCAGTGAAATAGCCGGTAAATCCAGTCCACTCCGGCCAGTGCGATTGTAACGCATCCTATCGTAGCGGGTGTCAGCCGGTAAATAAGTCATGATAGCCTCCTGAGTATTAGATTTATTTATCTCCAAAACAATACGGCCTCATTCTACCCACAACCCGATCATTGTACAAGTTGTCAACAATCTACTCAGTGCAAGCAGTAGGAAGGGCTGCCAGAGCGGACTATCTCTCGCAGACTGATAAGACGACCTGCCAACAGTGAACTTTATCACAATAAGTTGTGACATGTGTCACTATCTAGCAGGAAAATTTTTTTTTATAATGATTGTATAGGGGGAAATATTTTTCGGTAGACCCCCTCGCTATTAATTTCAACAGCAACTTGACCAATCAAAAAAATACTGCCGAAGGCGCTGGTACACGAGGTCAGCATGGTCGATCAGTTTGAACACATTTTTATTCGTTATCCCCAGGGGGATCGCGGTTTTTTGATTCCCCTGCTGCAAGAAGTGCAGGAATTTTATGGCTACATCTCGCCCGAAGCCGTGGACGAGATTGGGAATTTCGCCAGAGTATCGCCGGGCGAAATTTTCGGGGTCGCCTCATTTTATTCCCAGTTCCGTTTTACCAAACCGGGCGAGCATACCATCAAAGTTTGTTTAGGCACCGCTTGCCACGTCCGCGGCAGCGCCCGCCTCCTCGAATTACTCGAACATCAGCTCAAAATCAAGGCCGGCCAAACCACACCCAACGAAAAATTTAGCCTGGAACACGTGGCCTGCTTCGGCTGTTGCGCCCTGGCTCCGGTGCTCGTGATGGATAAAGAAGTGCATGGCCGGATGAGTTCGACCAAGGCCCAAAAGTTACTCAAGAAATACGGGGGTTAACTATGGCAATATCACTAGCAGAGTTGAGAGCCGACGCAAAGACCGAGTGGCAGGCAATCGAGCAGCCCGACCGGCCCCAGGTGCGGGTTGGCGCCGCTACGTGCGGCCAGGCCGCCGGGGCCGCCGACACCATCAAGGCGTTTCAAAAACAGCAGACCGAACAGGGTCTCGATTTGACGATTAGCCAGGTCGGCTGCATCGGCGTGTGCTACCTGGAGCCGGTGGTCATTGTGAGCAAGCCGGGGCAGCCGTCTATCCTGTATGGCAATGTTAACGCGCGGGCAGCAGCGCGAATCACCGAGAAATGGCTGTTGGGCGATGACCCCTGTGCCGACCTGGCGATTGGCGTATTCGGGGCGCAACCGCTTGACGGTATTCCCTCACTGGCTGCCCACCCCATGCTGGGCATCGAGCCGCGCATTATCCTGCGCAACTGCGGCCTGATTGATCCGACCAATTTCGATCACTGCTTGGCCCGCGAGGGCTACACAGGTTTTGAAAAAGCTCTGGCCCTGACGCCCCAGCAGGTCATTGACGAGGTCAAAAAATCCGGGCTGCGCGGGCGCGGCGGAGCGGGCTTCCCGACCGCAATGAAGTGGCAGATTTGCCGCGACCGTCCGGGTGAGGTGAAGTATCTCATCTGCAACGCCGACGAGGGCGACCCCGGCGCGTTCATGGACCGCTCGCTCATCGAGGGCGACCCGCATACCCTGCTGGAAGGACTTTTAATTGCCG
>CAZRYD010000146.1:0-15414 GCA_964604225.1 uncultured Caldilineaceae bacterium | reverse complement strand
TTCAAGAATTTGGCCCGTTCGGCGGGGGTCAACTCGCGGTGAACGTTGGCCTGGGCCAGTTTTAAGACTTCTTGAAAATCGGTGTGGAAAATGCGCACCACGCCATCGGTGGAGGCGGTGGCCAGCCGAGCGCTATCCGGTCGCCAGGCCACGCTCCAGACGCCTCCCTGGTGGCCGGTCAGCATGGCCGTAACCTGGTGACTCTTGACATCCCAAATCCGGGCCGAGCCATCGTCGGAGGCACTGGCTACCTGGGAGCCGTCGCTGTTCCAGGCCACGCTGTTGACCGGCTTTTCGTGGTCGAGCGTGGCGATGGTCTGGCCTGTGGCTAAATCCCAAATCCGGATGGTAGCATCCTGCGAAGCTGAGGCTAAATATTGGCCGTCCGGGCTAAAGGCCACGCTCCAGACCAAATCCTGGTGTCCTGCCAGCGTCTGCAAATTTTCGCCGCCGGCTGCATCCCACAGAATGATGATTCCATCGGATGAACTCGAGGCTAGTTTGGAGCCATCGGGGCTAAAAGCCAGCCCCAATACGGTGCGGCTGTGTCCGGGTAGAGTCATTTTTAGCTTACCCGTGTTGGTATCCCACAGATAAATGACTTTATCCCGACCACCGCTGGCCAGGGTTTGCCCGTCAGGGCTCCAGGCGGTCTGGTAGACCAGCTCAGTGTGGCCGGTCAACACAGCCAAACTTTGCAGGGTAATGGCGCTCCACAAGTGAATCGTTTTATCGGTCGAAGTGGTGGCCAGTTTTGAGCCGTCCGGGCTCCAGGTGACGCTCTGCACTGCATCGGTGTGGCCCGCCAGGGTGCGGACCGGCGGCTCAGAATCGGCTTGCCCCGCCGAATTCGAACTAAATTGCCAGAGGTGAACTAACTTGTCATCCCCCACCGAAGCCAGGGTCATGCCGGCTGGATTCCAGGCCACGTCTTTTACTTCGCCGATGTGGCCGGTCAGCGTAAGCAAAGCGGGACTGGCGGCTGTATCCCAAATTCTGGCCGTACCGTCTCTTGAGGCTGAAAGCAATTGGTGGGGATTGAGCGGATTCCAGGCCGTCACCCAGACCCAATCGGTATGGCCGGTCAAGGTGGTCAAGGGCCGCCCGGTTTCAACGTCCCAAATAATTACCTTAGTATCATCCGAAGAAGAGGCCAACCAGCGGCCATTGGGATGCCAGGCAATGCTGCGAACCCAACTGGTGTGGCCGATTAATACATCCACAATATGGCCTCTACCTGGCTCCCAAATGCGAACGGTTCCGTCGGTCCCGCCGGTCGCCAGGCGAGTCCCGTCGGCGTTCCAGGCCAGGCTAATCACATCCCCCTGGTGACCACTCAAGCGAGTTTCGACGATCATGCTGGCCGCATCCCAAATCAAAACCTCGCCGGCTTTGCCTACCGTGGCAAATTTTTTCCCATCAGGCCGCCACTCGATATCCGACAACTCGCTATATTTAGCCTCAGGTACCTGAAGCAGACGCCGGGTGTCTATGTCCCACAGCTTTAGCTTTTTATCTGTCTCATAACTCAACACGCGTGTACCATTGGGACTCCAGACGGCCCGGTAGACCCCCTCACTGGCCGCCCCTTTGAATGAGCCGACCTCTTTACCCTGGGACACGTCCCACAAGCGCAGCGACTCATCCGGCTGGTCGCCGCGAGAGGTGGAGATAAGGTAAGTACCCTGCGGGTTAAACCTGACATCTTCGACGGGGTTGACATGCCTACTCAAAGTGGTCAGCAGGGTTTTGGTTTGAGCGTCCCAGATTTGAATCTGGCCGTTGTTCAGGCCAAATGCGATGAGTTGGCCATCGGCGCTCCAATCGCCGGAAAGAATTACATCCCCACTGGAAAGTGGTTGCCAGGGGCGGATGCTAGGCAGCACCTGGCGCAGCGTATCTTTGATTTCCAGGTTATCGCCGGCGGCCTGGTTGGCTTGCAGCGCCAGCAGCAGGCTCAACTCGGAGTCAATCGGCAAAATATTCACTGCTTCGGCGGCCAGACGACGACCTTCGGCAATGCGGCGGGCTTCTTCAGCTTCAAACCGCCGGACAATGGCCCGCCAGGTAGTCAGACTCAAAATGGCAATAACCACCACCGCCATAATTGCGATCCGGCGCAGCCAGCGATGCCGGGCCGCCCGGCTCTGGCGCAGCAGCTCTTTGGCGTCGTCATTTAATACCAAAAAAGTTTCCTGGCTGTGGATGATGTCGTACTTATCGCGGCTCAACACAGTTTTGTAGCGTTTGAACGACTCAACCTCGCGGTCCAACAATTCCTGGGCGGCTTTTTGAGTCTGCACTTCTGGATCAACGGCAATCTCGGTCAGCAAGTAATCGTGAGCCAGTTCATAGGCGGCGCTCTGGCTTTCTTCATCTTCTTCGGCCCGCACCAGGCGGCCTTCGACCAGTTGATCCAGCACCCCATCGAGACTCTGGGTGCCGCTCAGGTAAAGGGCCAGCATGGCTGCCAGATCGCTACGTTTGCGGCGGATGCGCCGGTGATCGGAAGAGACCAAGGCCATGAGCAGTTGCCGGGCCAACTCCCGTTCTTTGTCGCTCAGGTTGCGTTTCAGCACGCGGTTGAGATGGCTGCGCAGAATGCCCCGCGCTCCGCCGTCGTCGTCGTACATCGGCTCGGTGATGACCGGCGGCAGATCAGGATTGGCAACGCGGCGTTCCTGAAGCAGCTCAAACAGAGCCGAACAGATCAACTGGATGTGGGGCGGGGCGACTTCGCCGACTGAGCCGTCGGGGTTGGTTCCCAGGTCGGCCAGTAGCTTCTGGATCAGCGTCGGTTCATAGGTGACGCCGCGCTGCTTGGCCGGCTCGACAATGACCTCGGTGGCCTCCTGGTAGTTGAGCGCCCGCAGCAAATAATCGTTGGCAAATGGATTCTTAATCTGAGGTCGAAAGGTGGCCAGGTTGCCAAAATATTCTTTGCGCATGGCCAACACCCAACGCACCCGCAAGCTCTCATCTTCCAGACATTCAGCCAGTTGGGTAATGAAGTCCCGGCGACTCTCTTCGTCGAGCTGGGTAAAAAATTCCTCAAACTGATCCAGAAAAATGTACAGGTGGCTTGCATCGCCCAAGATGGAGGTCACTTTACGCAAAAAATCTATGAGGGTAGCCTGGGCCAACCCCGGCGACTGGTCGAGGTTGGGCAGGATGGCCCGTTTGATGGCCAGGGTCGGGTTGACATTCCAGGGCCGGATATGCAGCGGCAAATCGCCTGCCGTCAACAGCCGCGAAGCCAGGCCGGCTTGCAGCAGCGAAGTTTTGCCCGCGCCCGACTCGGCGTGCAGGACAGTCAGCGGATTGCGCTGCAAGCGGTCCAGCATGTGCTCGATGGCCTGGCTGCGACCATAAAAGAGGGCCGCATCCTCTAAGCGATAATCAAGCAGCGATTTGTAAGGATTGCTAAAGATGGTGGCTTTGGGTTTTTGGGCCACGACTTGCTGCAAGCGCATGGCCAGGCTGACCACCGCTTCGGCCAGCAGGGCCTGCTCCTGGTCACGCTGTTTCTTGGCCTCCTCCACCGCCGAGAGCGCCTGGTTGACAATCAGTTTGGCCCCCGTACCGATGGCGACATAGCTGCCCTCGATATCACCCACGCTGATGTGGGGACCCCCAGCGGCCAGGTTTAGCCGGTCAAGTTCCTCCGATAACTCATCGGGAGAGAGGCGGCCGGCCAGGGTCTCGTTGACCAGGTCAATAGCGGTTAGATGGTCGTCGATCTGGTTGACCAGTTCCAGCGGGGCATTGCCGCCATACCTGGCCTCACGTTCGCGTAGGTTGTTGAGATTTTTGTGCAGGGTGACGAGTTGCTCTTTGAGGTCGGCGCTGGTTTCCGGATCTAATTCAGCAGGGCTGGTTTCTTCTACAGGAGGGGGTGTTAGCGAGAGGTTATGCATAAAATCACCACTTTATGATGGTTGTTCGTCTGGCAGTAGATGATTGGAGGGGCTGACCTTAAGGTTATATTTGGCTTTGCGGCGAATTTTCTTCCAGGCAGATCTATTCCGGTAGACCGTAATCACCGCCTTGCCCTCCTTTGAGTCCAAAAGCACGGTTGCGCCTTCGAGGCGGCGAATTTTATCGGCTTTTTGATCAGCTTCGGGGATGTTCTTTTTGCCCAGGAAACAGTGGATTACCCCAGCAGCGTGGTAACGCTGGCCGTGACAAATAACGTACTCTATTTCATCGGCTGAAAGGCAGCGCTGAGCCATGCGGGTCATGGCATGTCCGGAATAGTGGAGGTTCTCTGGCATAATTGACTCGTTTCAGCAGGCTGGTCGCAACGAAATTAATCATGTTAAAGTATAAACGATAATATGATGAATTTGCAGGGGCAAAAGTACCCTTGCTAGGGGTTCGTTTGTTTGGGATGGAATGACAGGAGGTACTTCACTCTTTGCCCCAAAGTACTACTTTATTATCTGCATATTAGAAAAATTAAAAAGCTCGACTTTCCGCCGGTAGACGAATTTCTGCAAATGAGCCGTGACGCCGGGGGTCACTTATATGGCTGCAAAATGGCCTATGGATATGATGAAATTGACCAAAGATGATCTCTATGGGGGGGTGACGAGGTTATTGGCGTGATGGATTTTATGGAGGTCAGTGAGGGCGGGTAGATTATCTTTATCTAATCCCGCTTAAACAAATAGGGGCAGGTCTAAAACCTGCCCCTATGTTTCTTGCTTGGTTTTTGTTCGATGAGGGGTGGCTGAAGGGGCTCGAACCCTTAGCCTCCTGGGCCACAACCAGGTGCTCCACCATTGAGCTACAGCCACCATAAAACCATGCCGCATACGGGATTCGAACCCGTGTTACCGCCTTGAGAGGGCGGCGTCCTGGGCCACTAGACGAATGCGGCTTTCTGGTTAAAACAGTGCCGAAGGTGGGAGTCGAACCCACACGAGGGCTCCCTCACTACGCCCTGAACGTAGCGCGTCTGCCAATTCCGCCACTTCGGCTGAGGATCTGATTTCGCCAGCAGGCCCAGGTTGCTCTGGCGAATAACAGCAGGCATTTTACCTCAATTTGTGTAACTCGTCAATTTAGCCAAAACCTATTTGGCCCCAATACCTACGAATGCGCCTGCTCCCTCTGCCGCACCAGCTCCAGTTCCTCCTGAATAAAATACTCGACCAGCAGTTTATACATCGCCTCGATGACATCGGGGTTCAGACCGGCCGCCTCGGCCAGCTCACGGCGGCGGCGCATCACCTCGGCGTAGCGAGCCGGAGCGCGTACTTCTTCAGCCGTCTTTTTGAAATTGACCACCTGGCGCACATACCCGGCGCGATTACCCAACAGCCGAATTACCTCGGCGTCAATCACATCAATAGCTGCCCGTGCCTCGTCCAGGTTGGAAACCTGACGCACTTCAAATTGCTGGCTGCTGGCGTCGGCGTCAAAATAAGGTTCGTAGGGCTTGATATCCAGCACCGGCGCGCCATCCTGTGCATCCAGCCTACTGACCGTCAGTACATTACCCTCAATCTGCTCGATTCGCGCCACCGTCGCCCCGGTCCGGTTGGGCCGAAACTGGCTGCGGGTAGCAAAAACGCCCCGCAGCGGGTTGTCGGGGTTGTGGCGTGGATGGAGCTGCAATTTGATCTCTTCTGGCTGAAGGCGATGAAAATAGAACAGCACCAAAATATCCGTGCCGCTCTCCAGGCCCAGCAGCCCTGCTTCAAACTGCGGTTTGAGGACAATTTGCGAGGTGTGAGCGCGTATTTCTTCGGCAGGAGTGTTGGTGTCAAAGGCGCTATGCACAAAACCGATGGGGGATAGCTTCAAAGTATCGTTCAAGGTTAGGCTCCCTCTTTTTTGGCTCATGGTACAGGTATCTTGCTACTTTCCAAATTTCATGAGCTAAGATTTAAACAGTGGCTGCGAGCGTTTCTACTTCATAGCGTCTCAATTTTATTGTGGTATAATCTCATTATAATCATAGTTAAAGTAAAGCTGCTTTCAATTGCCACGAACATGATCTATTCAGAGCCTATCACCCTTCGTCGTCTGCTAAAGCGACAAGCCACGCCACTTTTGGAAGCCTTTGAAGCCCTCCTGCCAGGGTGCGGCTTGGCCATGCTAGAGATGGATGGGACTCTCTTTGTCCAAGCCGGTCACTGGTCTCCTACTGCCTTGACCCAGATATTGAGCCAGTCCCGCCCAGATCATGGTCCGCTCACATTTAGCCCCCTCCATCACCGTTATCCGCTCTTTGCCGGTTCTCAACCTTGCGGACTATTGGTGGTATACGACGAGTCGGGGGTAGCCCTGCAGACCGCTGAACAAGCCCTCCATCGCAGTTTACAATTGCTGCTGAACCAGGCCCTGGAAAAACGGGAAATCGCCAATGATACCCTCCACCGTTACCGTGAACTCACCCTATTGTATCGAGTGGGTGAAACCATTGGGACGGCGCTGAATCCTGGAGTGATCCCCCCGCTGGTCTTACAGGAAAGCCAGCGCGTTATCCAGGCCGATGTGGGGGTCGAGGTGGGGGTTTTTGTGCTGCGCCGGCCAACCGCTTCAGATGAAGGCGATTGGGAGAGCAAAGCCAGTTTTGGCCCACCTGAACGGGTGAGCACGTTGCTTAAGGTGATGCAAACCCAGATTGGCGGACTTTTGGAGCATGGCCGGCCGGCTATTATCACAGATTTGCCAGGCGAGCCTGGATCGGGCCTAGAGTCACCCTACAGCGCCGCCTTATGGGCTCCATTGAGGACGCCCAAGCGGGTGTTGGGGGGCATATTATTGGGTCGGTTAGTGGGCCAGCCAGAATTTACGGCCAGTGATGAAAAGTTGTTAACGGCTCTGGCCTTGCAATCGGCTCTGGCTTTGGAGAACGCCCAATTGTTTGCCCAAACCGACGAAAAACTGGCCCAGCGGGTTAAAGAGTTGATGCAGGAGATTGCCAAACGTCAGCAGGTGGAGGCAGCACTGCAAGAGCATACTCTGGAATTGGAAGCGCGCAACAAGGAACTGGATGCTTTTGCCCACACCGTAGCCCATGATCTCCAGGGGCCGCTAGCTAATCTCACCGGCTATGCCTCTGCCTTGCAAGAATTTTGGTCGACCCTCTCAACAGAAGAGTTACAAGTACTGCTGCAGACGATAACGAATAATGGCCGTAAGATGGGTAATATTATCGACGAACTCCTCTTGTTAGCCAGCGTGCGTAAAGAAGAGGCGCAGGTTGTCCCGCTGGAAATGAGCCAGATCATGGTCGAAGTGCAGCGGCGGTTAGAGTATATGATCAAAGAATACCAGGCCGAGATTATCCTGCCCGCGTCTTGGCCGTTAGCCCTGGGCTACGCCCCCTGGGTTGAAGAAGTTTGGGCCAACTATCTCAGCAACGCCATCAAGTACGGCGGCCGGCCACCACGCCTGGAAGTGGGGGCGACGCGGCAAGTGGATGGGCTGGTGCGCTTCTGGGTACGTGACAACGGAGCAGGTCTCACCCCGGAAGAGCAGGGACGTTTGTTCATCCCGTTTACCAAACTCAACCAGGTTCGGGCCAAAGGACACGGTCTCGGACTATCCATCGTCCAGCGGATTGCGGAAAAGTTGGGCGGGCACGTGGGAGTCGAGAGCCAGGTGGGGCAAGGCAGCCTGTTTTACTTTACCCTGCCGGGCGGATAGTTTACTCATTTTAGTGAGGAATAACCATGACCAAACACCAGCAAGTCGAAGATGAAACAGATCAGCCTCACCCAAACCGCGCCGCCTCGGGCGCAGCCCCAACAACGGAATTGACCAAGGCCCATGAACAGCTCCAGCAGGAAATCGCCAAGCTCAAGCCAGCCTACGAAGCTCTGCTTAGAGAGCGAGATCTCTTGCGGGCGTTGATAGATCACCTGCCGGAGTATTTGTATATCAAAGATGCCGACAGTCGCTTTATTCTGGGTAACGCCGCCACGGCGCAAGGCCTGGGGGTAACTGGGCCGGCGGAATACGTTGGTAAAACTGATTTTGACTTTTTTCCCGCGGAACTGGCTGCCCAGTATCACGCCGACGAACAGGCGGTTATCCGTTCTGGCCAATCGCTGCTTAACCGAGAAGAACAAGTGCTGGACCCATCCGCCGGCCAAGTGGGTTGGGCTTCTACGTCGACCATACCCTTGCCAGATGACCAGGGCCACATTATTGGCTTGGTCGGCATCAGTCGGGATATTACCGAGTTGAAACAAGCCCAGGAGGCCCTCAGACGGCAAAATGAGTACTTAGCCGCGCTGCATGATACCACCCTGGAACTGATTAGCCACCTTGAACTAAATGACTTGCTAGAGAACCTGGTCAGTCGGGCTGCGGAACTGATGGGCGTGGCCCACGGCTTTATTTATCTGGTCGAGCCGACAGAAAACGTGCTGGAGCTAAAAGTCGGCGTGGGCGTTTTTAGCCAGACCCCCAATCTCCGTCTCAAGCCAGGTGAAGGTTTGTCTGGCCGGGTCTGGCAAAATGGTCAACCCCTGGTGATTAATGATTACGAGACCTGGGCGGGCCGAGCGATCAATCTCGATGAAACTAACATCAGGGCGGCTATGGGGGTGCCGCTCAAGTCGGGCACACAGGTGGTGGGGGTGATTGGCATCGCCTACGATGGCGGATCAGAGCGCAGTTTTGGTGAGGCGGAGGTCGAACTTTTGAACCGTTTTGCTCAACTCGCCGCCATTGCCCTGGACAATGCCCGTCTATACACGGCGGCTCAGGAGGCCAGGGCTGTGGCCGAAGCCGCCGACCGGACCAAGAGCGCCTTCCTGGCCAGTGTCAGCCACGAATTACGCACCCCCTTAACCTCGGTGCTTGGTTTTGCCAAGATTATCAAAAAACGCCTGGAAGTCATCATCCCGGCCGTAAGCGACGACGACCGCAAAGTGCAGCGGGCCATCGAGCAGGTCGGCACCAATGTTGACATTATTATCTCTGAAGGAGAACGGCTGACCGCCCTGATCAACGATGTGCTTGACCTGGCCAAGATCGAATCGGGCAAGATCGAGTGGAATATGCAGCCATTCTCCATCCAAGAGATCATCGAGCGCTCAGTTACGGCCACCTCGGCGCTGTTTGCGGCCAGGTCGGTAGAGCTGGTGGTAGATGTCGAAGCTGATTTACCGACGATTATTGGCGACCAGGACCGGCTGATCCAGGTGGTCATCAATCTGATCTCCAACGCAGCTAAATTTACCAACCAGGGCACGGTCACCTGCCGGGCGCGCCGGATGGAGGACAAAATTCTGGTCAGCGTGATTGACACAGGCATTGGCATTGCCCCGGATGACCATAAGAAGGTCTTTGAACAATTTGTGCAAGTGGGCGACACGCTGACCGATAAGCCTCAGGGGACGGGCCTGGGTTTATCCATCTCCAAACAAATCGTCGAGCATCACGGCGGGCGCATCTGGGTGGAGAGTGAATTGAGCCAGGGGAGCAACTTCTCCTTTACCCTGCCCATTGCCGCCCCCACTGGGGTAGAAGCTAAAGTCGAGGACGAAGCCAGGGTGCAAGTGATTGACCTGAGAGCTATTTTAGAGCCACTCAGGATGCATGTGGCAGCGGCCACCCCTGGCGTGTCAAGCGCCCTTAAGACCATCCTGGTGGTGGACGACGACCAGAACATCCGCCGCTTGCTGCGGCAAGAACTCGAAGCTGAGAAATATCTGGTACAGGAAGCGGCAGATGGCCGCGAGGCTTTAGAGCAGGTCAAGGGCCAGCGGCCCGACCTGATTACTCTGGATGTCATGATGCCGGGGTTGAGCGGCTTTGAGGTAGCCGCAATGCTCCGCGCCTCGCCCGAGACAATGGGTATTCCCATTATCATCGTATCTGTCACCGAGGATAGGGAACGGGGTTATCGCCTGGGAGTCGATCGCTACTTTACCAAGCCGCTAGATACCAAGGTGCTGCTGCGGGAAGTGGGGCAACTGTTAGAGCAAGGCCCTTCCCGGAAACGTGTCCTGGTAGTGGATGAAGACACAGCCACCGTCGAGGCGCTGGCTAATGCCCTCAAAGCCCAGGGCTACCACGTGGTGGCAGCTTATAACAGCGTGGAGGGCATAGAAAAAGCCATAACCGACAAACCGAACATCGTTATTGTCAACTCGGTACTCTCGAAACAGAACAACTTGGTACAAACTTTGCGCGCTGAAAGAGGGCTGGAAAACACATTCTTTATGCTCTTTGAGTAAGTGAACCGAGTTTGTATGATTCAAAAGGAGACACGCATGGCACCAAAAATCCTGGTTGTGGACGACGAAGCACATATCCGTATTCTGATGGAGCAAACCCTGGAGGAGCTTGAAGACGAAGGGGTGGAAATCTTCACTGCCGGAAACGGTGAGGAGGCCCTGGAGATCATCAAAGCCGAGAAACCTGGCCTGGTTTTTCTGGATGTCATGATGCCCAAAATGAACGGCTTTGAGGTGTGTCAAGTGGTCAAGCGAGAACTCAAGCTGGACGAGGTTTATATTGTCATGTTGACCGCCAAAGGACAAGAATATGACCGGCAAAAGGGGGTGGAGGTTGGGGTTGACCTGTATATGACCAAGCCGTTCGACCCCGATGAAATTGTAGAGAAAGCCGCCGAGGTTTTGCAAATAGAACGATAGTCTAAGCGCCGAGGTCATTGTGTTTCAGCCACATGATTGATTGCAATGGCCGCCTGCTCCTCAAAAGCAGGCGGTTAAAGCTGTAAGTGCTATTCGGCCTCATACTTTGGCCCGTATTTCTCCGCCCTAAAGTAACAACCCTCAGAACCACTATTTTGCCTTCAAATTAGCCTCTGCCATTAATTTGTGTATCATGCACAAGATACTGCCCCTTTGGTACCGAATAATTATTAAACTCAATCACCCGGCGGACTTTTTAACCCTGAAGGAGAAAGATTGTGATTTACCTTGACCAATTAATTCAGGCTACCGGCGGCACGCTACATGGTCCGGCGCAGACAACTGAATTCAGCAGTTTCGCCTTTGACTCGCGCCGGCTTGAGCCGGGGCAGCTTTTTTTGGCGGTCAAAACCGCCACCGGCGACGGCCATGACTTTATCGGCGATGCCGTACAGCGCGGCGCAGCCGGCGTCCTGTGCGAATATCCGCCAAATTTGGCCGGCTCAGCCAACTCTGTGACTACCATCGTCGTGCCCGACCTGCAACAAGCCCTCACCGACTATGCGACCTGTATCCTCCAAAAATACCAGCCCAAAGTTATCGGTGTAACCGGCTCCAGCGGCAAAACCACAACCAAGGAGGCCATTGCCGCTGTTTTGCAAAAGCGGTATCACGTCTTCAAAAACTTTGGCAGCTACAATGGGAGATATGGTTTACCTATCGCCTTGGGCGAGTTGACCCCCAACCACGAAGTCGCCGTGCTGGAAATGGCCTGCGACAGTTTTGGCGAAATCTCCGAATTGGTGCGCATCACCCAGCCCCAAGTTGGCGTGATCACAGCCATCAACCAAACCCATCTGGCCTATCTGGGCACACTGGCCAACATCGCCAACGAAAAGGGCCGTTTGATCGAGGCCCTGCCCTTTAACGGTTCGGCCATCCTCAACGCCGATGATCCCCGCGTGGCCGGCATGGTCCCCCGCACCAAGGCTCGCATCCGCACCTTTGGCCTGTCCAGCGGGGCCGACATCCGCGCTGCCGAGGTGAAGGTGCGGCCCGACGGTCTGACCTTTACCTTGTCCTACGAAGGCCGGAGCTATCCCGGCCACATCCCCCTCCTGGGCCGCCACCAAATTTACGCGGCCCTGGCGGCCATTGCCGTGGGGCTGGTGCTGGATGTGCCGCCGCAAACGGCGCTGGATGCGCTGGCCAGGTTGCCCCGCGTGCCGGGTCGCCTGAACCCGCTGCCGGGCCAAAAAGGGACGCTCATTTTGGACGACACCTTCAACTCCAGCCCCGAAGCCGCCATCGCTGCGTTGGACACCCTGGCCGCCTTACCCGGCGCTACCAAAGTGGCTATTTTGGGCGACATGCCTGACCTGGGCGACATCGAAAGCGAAGCCCACCAGCAAGTGGGCCAATACGCCGCCACCCGCGTGCACCGGCTGGTGATTCAGGGCGAAGTAGCTCAGCAAATGGCTACGGCTGCCCGCGCCGCCGGGTTGGGCAAACACGCCGTGCATGTCACCTTTACCAGCGACGACGCTGCCGCCGCCGTGCAGGATTTGCTCTCGCCCGATACGGTCATTCTGGTCAAGGGTGGGGCCGAGGTGCGCTTAGAACGGGCGGTGCAAAAATTACTGGCCCAGCCGGAGCGGGATCGCTCGCAACTGGTGCGGCAGGGAGCGGGCTGGGAGCAGGTGCGCGCCCGCCAGCCGGCCCGGCCCACCTGGGTGGAAATCAACCTGGAAGCGATTGCCAACAACGTGCGCCTGTTGGCCCAAATTTCCGCCCCGGCCAAAATCATGGCCGTGCTCAAAGCCGACGCCTACGGTCACGGCATGATCAAAGTGGCCCGCACCGTGCTGAATAACGGCGCGAGTTGGGTTGGCGTGGCCACCTTGGGTGAGGCTATCAGTTTGCGCCGGGCCGGCATCGAGGCCCCGATTTTGGTGATGAGTTACATGCCCGCCTGGCAGGCCCACGATGCCATTGCTCACAATATCAGCGCCACCATTTTTACCGAGGAAATTGCCCGCGCTTTCACCCGCGCCGCTACAGACCTGAACCAGACGGCTCGCGTGCACGTCAAAGTTGACAGCGGCATGGGCCGGCTGGGCTTGCTGCCGCAGGATGTCCTGGCCTTTTTGCAAGCAATCAATCGGCCGGGCCTGGAGGTGGAAGGGATGTACACCCATTTTGCCACCGCCGACGAGACCGACTTGAGTTATGCCTATGAGCAACTGCACCGCTTTCAAGCCCTGCTGGCCCAACTGGACGAGGCTGGGCTGCGTCCACCCCTGATTCATGCGGCCAACACCGCCGGGTTGATCAATTTGCCGGAGTCGCGCTTCGACATGGTCCGGCCGGGTATCGGCATTTACGGCCTGCCGCCTTCAGCCGTAATGACCCTGCCGCCCGGCTTCCGTCCGGCGCTGACCTTCAAAACGACCGTCGGGCAGGTCAAAACGCTGCCGCCCGGCAGCCCGGTGGGCTACGGAGCCACGTACCGCACCCAGGGCAGCGAAACCGTTGCCATCATCCCGGTCGGTTACGCCGACGGCTTCCGCCGGGGGCCGCGCACTTGGGGCGAGGTCCTGGTCAAAGGGCAGCGCGCCCCGCTGGTGGGCCGGGTCAGCATGGATCAGTGCGCTATCAATGTTACCCATATCCCCAATGTGCGCCAGGGCGATGAAGTGGTCCTGATTGGCCGGCAGGGTGACGAGATCATGACCGCCGAAGAAGTAGCCGAGCATCTGGGCACCATCAACTATGAAATTGTCAGCGAATTGTTGGCGCGGATACCGAGAATTTCATAATGGACCAGTGACGCGTGCTTGTTGACCAGGCCAAGAAAGGGGGAGTTATGCAACCAAGCCATATGCCCACTGCCCGCGCAACCACCGAAGCTGACCTTGAGACACACCTCCGCGAGTTGGGCGCTATCGTTACCCCGGCGCGGATTTCCGCCACCCAGGCCGACCGGGTGCTGTGCGCCCGCGACCAATCCTCCCATACCCCACACCTGCCCGATCTGGTGATCTGGCCACAGACCACCGCCGAGGTCAGCGCCATTTTGAGCTACGCTAACCAGGCCCGTTTGCCGGTGACGGCCTGGGGTGCGGGCACCAGCCTGGAAGGCAACCCCATTCCGGTGCGGGGCGGAATTGTGCTTAACTTTCAGCCCATGAACCAGATCCTGGCCATCCACGACGCCGATTTTCAAGTAACAGTTCAACCGGGCCTGCTGTACAAAGATATGAACAAAACGCTGGCCCAATACGGCCTCTTTTTTGCCCCCGACCCTGGTGCGAACGCCAGCATCGGTGGTATGGTGGCCAACAATGCCGCCGGGATTCGCACCGTCAAATACGGCGCGACCCGCGATAACGTGCTGGCTTTGGAAGTCGTACTGGCCAACGGTGAGGTGCTGCGCACCGGCTCCCGCTCGGTCAAGCAGTCGGCCGGTTATGATTTGACCCATCTGTTTGTGGGTTCGGAGGGGACGCTGGGTATTGTGACTGAAGCGACCCTGAAACTGGCTCCGCTGCCGGAGCACTTCAGCGCGGTCATTGCCGTCTTTCCCACAGTTGAGACAGCAGCAGAGGTCGTCTTCAATATTATGGGCTCCGGCCTGGAACCGACGGCGTTGGAACTGCTCAACCCCGCCGCTATAACCATCCTCAACACCGAGCCGGACCTTGAACTGGTAGTCGGCCCCAACCTGTTTATGGAGTTTAGCGGCGCGAGCGAAGCCTCGCTGGCCGAAGAGCTGCATCTGGTTGAGGCGATTTGTCGAGATCACGCCTGTCGGCACTTTCAGGCCGGGGTGGGCCGCGAGGCGCGCAACCGGCTGTGGCAAGCCCGCCATCGCTTTTTTGAATCCAGCCTGCGCTACTACCCCAGCCACGACTACTTTTTAACCGACGTAGCCGTGCCTATTTCCCAATTTCCGGCCCTGGTGGCCTCAGCCAACGAGATTATGACGGAGTTGGACTGCAAAGGAACAATCATCGGCCATGCCGGGGATGGCAACCTGCACACGGCCATTTTCTTCCCTCCTAACGATCCTGCTGGGCGCGCCAGAGCCGGCCAGGTAAACGACCATCTGGTTGAGCGCGCCCTGGCCCTGGGCGGCACCTGCACCGGCGAGCACGGCGTCGGCCTGGGCAAGCAAAAATACATGCTGGCCGAGCACGGCCCGATTGCCCTCAATGTGATGCGCCATCTCAAGGCTACCCTCGATCCGAACGGAATTTTGAATCCGGGCAAGGTATTGGCCTGGTGATAAACTACGCTAACTTAAAGCCTATCCGAAAACCCAATTTCAAACCTGTCAGGTCTGCCAGACCTGACAGGTTTTTGGATAGGTTCTTAATGGGATTGTTTGCCGGTTAAATTGATTACAATAAAAAAAATCTTGACAAGGAATTCTAACCCTGAGCGTACAATCGAGTAGAAAAACTTTGTCTGGGTTAGGAATTGTGAAACAAAAAAATCTTGTAATTTTTGTTGTTTCTGTCGGCATCATCACCTTGATGGCTTGCCGCTTAAGTGAGTTAGCTTCAGATCAGCCAACACCCACGCCGACCGCCACCTTCCGAGTGGCCAGATTCGCCACCCTGACCCCCACGCCCGAAGTGATGGCGCTGGCTTCGGTGACGCCGCTCTATCTGGCAACCGCCACCCCACCACCGCCCTCTCCGACAGTTACCCCCACCCTTGAACCATCATCCACCCCAACGCCTAGCCTGGACACCCCCACCCTTACGGTCGCTGCGGCGGGCAA
>CAZRYD010000145.1:0-15435 GCA_964604225.1 uncultured Caldilineaceae bacterium | reverse complement strand
CGCCGAGATTTTAACCAAAAACCTCTGTGTTCTCAGCGTCTCTGCGGTAAACTATGGCTCTTGGAATGGCAATGGGTCTAAATTGAAGCTAAATTCCTCCTTCCTCCGGCGGCCTATATTTGACTCGAATCACGCCTGACCGTACTATTGCAGTCAGGCGTTATCAGGCCCGCCACAGGTCCCACTTCAGACCCTAAAGGTCTTTGAGACCTTTAGGGTCTTGGAAAAAGTTCATTACGGACGACTCCGTAAGAGTTTACAGAAGGAGTGATCAATGGAGATTACCGCCAAAGATTTAGATTATCTCAAACTGCTGGCCAAGCAGTACCCTACCATCCAGGCTGCGGCCACGGAGATTATCAACCTCAACGCCATCCTCAACTTGCCCAAAGGCACCGAGCATTTTGTCTCGGACATTCACGGCGAGTACGAGGCCTTTTTGCACGTTTTACGCAACGGTTCCGGCTCGATCCGGCGCAAAATTGAGGAAATCTTTGCCGACAGCCTGCCCGACAAAGAGAAGCGCCGCCTGGCCACCCTGATTTACTATCCCGAACAAAAAATTCCGCTCATCCTCAAAACGGTCGAAGATGAGGCCGAATGGTACCGCCTCACCCTGTTTCGGCTGATTAAAATGTGCCGGGGGGTTTCCTCCAAATACACCCGCTCCAAAGTGCGCAAAGCCCTGCCGCCCGATTTTGCCTACATCATCGAAGAACTGCTGCACGAGCAAGAAGGAGGCTACAACAAGCAAGAATATTACCAGAGCATTATCCAGACCATCATCGCCACCGGCCGGGCCGGGGATTTTATCATCGCCCTCTCCCGGCTGATTCAGCGGCTGATTATCGACCGGCTGCAC
This sequence comes from uncultured Caldilineaceae bacterium, assembly GCA_964604225.1. GTDB lineage: Bacteria > Chloroflexota > Anaerolineae > 4572-78 > J111 > DSQQ01. Next base: position 14,573 of record CAZRYD010000145.1, on the reverse strand, counting down.
GTCATCGGCGACGTGTTTGACCGCGGACCGGGGCCGCACATCATCATGGACGCCCTCATGCAGCTTCCGAGCGTGGATTTTCAATGGGGCAATCACGACATCGTCTGGATGGGCGCGGCGGCCGGCAGCGAGGCCTGCCTGGCCAATGTTATCCGCTTTGCCCTGCGCTACTCCACGGTAGAAACCCTGGAAAACGGCTACGCCATCAACTTATTACCGCTGGCCTCCTTTGCCATGGAGGTCTACGGCGACGACCCCTGCACCTATTTCCGCCCCAAACCCTCGCGGGCCGAGGAATACACCGAGAATGAACTGCGCTTGATGTCGCAAATGCACAAGGCCATCACCCTTATCCAGCTCAAGCTCGAAGCCCAGATCATCAAGCGCCGGCCCCAATACCTGATGGAGGACCGTCTGTTATTAGAGAAAATTGATTACGCGAAAGGAACGGTGGAACTCGACGGCCAGGTTTACCCTTTGCAGGACAGCCGCTTCCCCACCATTGACCCGGCCCAACCCTATGAGCTGACCGAGCAGGAGCAAAGCGTGGTCGAACGGCTTAAGCTTTCTTTTACCCAAAGCGAGCGGCTGCAAAAGCACGTTCGCTTTCTCTATGCCCGGGGCAGCATGTACCTGGTTTTTAATGGCAATCTGCTCTACCACGGCTGCATCGCCATGAATGAGGATGGCACGTTCAAACCCTTTAAGGTGGGTGGCCAGGAGTATGCGGCCAAAGCGTTTATGGATCGGGTGGACCGGCTGGCCCGCCAGGGCTATTTTGCCGACGACCCGGAGCAGCGGCTGTACGGCCAGGATGCCATGTGGTATTTGTGGAGCGGCTCGCAATCGCCCCTATTTGGCAAAGAGAAGATGTCTACGTTTGAGCGCTACTTTATCGCGGATAAAGCCACTCACGAGGAAAAGATGAACCCGTACTATACCTTCCGCGACCAGGAGAAGACCGCCCGGCAAATTCTGCAAGAGTTCGGGCTAAACCCCGATACCGCCCATATCATCAACGGCCATGTGCCGGTTAAAGTTAAAAAGGGGGAAAAGCCCATCAAGGCCGGGGGGCGGCTGTTTGTCATCGACGGCGGCTTTGCCAAAGCCTACCAGGCCAAAACCGGCATCGCCGGCTATACCCTGATCTACAACTCCTATGGCCTGCTGCTGACCGCCCACGATTCCTTTGAGTCCATCCAGACAGCCATCGAGGAAGAGCGGGACATCCACTCCAAAACTGAGATTGTGGAGACCAATAACACCCGCATCCGGGTTAAAGATACCGATATGGGCCGGGAGATGCAGCAGCAGATCAACGAGTTGCAGCAGCTATTGTCTGCTTATCGAGTGGGGTTGATTAAGGAGGGGTAGGCAGATCCTCACCCTAACCCTCTCCCAAAGGAAGAGGGGACAAGCTGACTCCCCTCCCTTTGGGAGGGGCTAGGGGAGGGCCGCTATTCACGAGATGGCATCGAGGGTCAGGGAGAGGCCAGCTCGCCAGCCACGGCCCGGCGATGCGCGCAGCCGCTCCAGATTTCCTGGGGAAAGATAATCGCCTGGCTGCCGGGAACCTCCAGGACACCCAAACCCGTATTCAAATTGATGCCGTGGAGTAAATAAGCCTGGTAGGGCAGTTGGCTGCAATAAAAAGCGGCTTCGGTCTCGGGATCGAAAAAATTAAAATTATAAGGCTTACCCACCTGCGCCAGGCAGTAGGCCGCGACGCTCTGGCGTATCTTAGTCTCGGCGGCCTGGGGCAGGTTTTTCGCCTGCAAAGGGTAGGCCACCCCATAGAAGCGGTCAATAATCTGCCGCTGCTCCAGCAGCCTCTCCGTTGACCAAAGGTTATCGTGCAGCTCAAAGGTGATGACCCCGCGGCGGGGTTCGGCTTCCACACAGCGGCCCTCCGGCCCAACATAAACGGCCACATGGTCTATCACCCCCGGCATCAGCCGCCCCAACCACAACCAGCACTCGCCGCTCAAATCGCCCGCCTGGCCAACGCTGGTACAGATAAGGTCGCCGGTTTGAACCGGCAAGCCATTGATTTGGTAGGTGTAAATCATGCCTGCTCGCTATAGCTTCGCCAAACTCCGTTTAACGCTTTAGCTATGTTACCGTCAAGGCCGTTAAGTTAAGTAGCATCGGGCCTTGTGCCCGCCCACAAGGAGCTAAACTACGTTAACTTAACGATATTGATTTTATCATAAGCCCCGCCCGGCCAACAATAGGGTAATAGTAACTCTCGAAACCGAGCCCACTACAGCTTAAAATTCAATTGACCTGCTCCCCGGCCTGTGCTAGAATTTTGCCCATCGACGTGAGAGAGGGTTAACCATGACCGAAACTTTTAGGGTAGTCAACAGCACACCCGCTATGGTGGAACAGTTGGAGGCGGTTCAGCGGGCCAGCTTTCCCAGCCTGGCCGAAGAGGAGATTATGACCGCGGCCCATTACGCCGCCCAGCTCAAACGCTTCCCGGAGGGTCAATTTGCCGTGCTCAACGAGGCCGGTTGCGTGGTGGCCTGCTCTACCGATTTCCGCACCAGGGTCGATTTCGACCACTTTGAGCATCGCTATATTGACGCCGTAGATCACAACTGGCTGGGCAATCATGACCCGGAGGGCGATTGGCTCTACGGGGCCGACATCGGGGTGCTGCCGGAGTATCGGCGGCGGGGCCTGGCCACCATGCTCTACCAGGCCCGGCACAACCTGATCCGCCGCCTGAATTTGCGGGGACACGTGGCCGGGGGTATGCTCAAGGGCTACGGCCAGCACAAAGATAAGCTGTCGGTTGAGGATTATGTGACCAGGGTGATCGCCGGAGAGATGTTTGACCCAACCTTGAGCATCCAGCTCAAGCGGGGTTTCAAAGTACACGGCATCATCCAAAACTACGTGGACGACCCCTCGTGTGACGGCAAAGCCGCCTTTATTGTCTGGTACAACCCCAATTATCGTGAAGAATGACATGACAATGGAGCTTCCATGAACCGTGTTGACCGCCTCATGGCCTACCTGCTGCTGTTTCAAAGCCGGGGACTGCTGCGAGCGCAAGATTTTGCCCAGGAATTTGAGATCAGCGAGCGCACCGTTTACCGGGATATTCAGGCGCTGTGCGAGGTGGGCGTGCCGATTGTAGCCCTGCCCGGCGAGGGCTACCGGCTGATGGAAGGCTATTACCTGCCGCCGATTACCTTTTCGGCGGATGAAGCCCGCTCGCTCTACCTGGCCATTTCCATGCTGTCCGGTTTAGCTTCCGCCGGGCCAACCCGAACCGCCGCCCTGGCCGCGCTGGAAAAGATTCGAGCCGTGCTGCCGGCGGCCGCGCTGCGCCAGGTAGAAGCACTGGAAGCCATTATTCACTTCTACGCTATGCCGGGCTTCTCGCTCAACTTCGACGACCGGACCTTGCTGGTCCTACAAGAGGCTATTCACCAGCGGCGGGTGGTGCAGCTACATTACCACGCCCTGCACACCAACGAAGTCACCCAACGGGATGTCGAGCCGCTAGAGCTGGCTTTTGTGGATAAAACCTGGCTTCTCTCGGCCTACTGCCGCTTGCGCCAGGAACCGCGTGCTTTTCGCCTGGACCGGATTGACCGCCTGATGGTGCGCGACGAGCACTTTACGCCTCGCCAGGCCACTCTAACAGAGTCCAAGACTGAGAACGAACCCTTTACGGTCACTGTTCGTTTTGACCCGGCGATTGTCCGCTGGGTTAAAGAGCGGCAGCACTATAGCTTTACCACCGCCAAGGCTGAGAATGTTATGGTTTATAGGCTCCGGGCTTTAGAACAGATTGAGAGCTGGCTGCTAAGCTGGGGCGACAAGATGGAAGTCCTGGAGCCGGCGGTTCTGAGAGAGCGTTTAGCCGAAACAGCCAAACATATCCAGGCCGCCCACAGTAAACAGTAGGCCAGAAAACGACCCGTCTACTGTCTACTGTCTGCCGTCTACCAGGAAAGCCCCAGCGCCGTCGTCAAAAAGCCGATGTAGGGCGCAGCCAGGCGGCAAACCCTGGTGTAGCGATCTATAAAATCGGGCGCGCAGGTTTCCGCTTCGGTGAAAGAGGTCGAGGCAATAAAATCCTTGCGTTTCAGGTCTTCAACCAAGGGGTGGCCGGGATCGTAGCCTTTGGGCGGGTTCTTCAACGATTCGCCGCCAGGGCTAAAAACCGCCCGAAATGCCTCAGCCATGCTGGCTCGCTGCCAGCGCTCCGGGTGCGCCACAATAGCATCTCGAATTTTGCTCAAAGCAGGCGCGTCTGGCTGCCACAGGCCGACCCCCACAAAAACGCCGTCCGGCTCCAGGTGCAAGTAAAAACCGGGCGCGTGCGCATCCTTGCCGCTCTCGTGCCGAAATTGAACGCCTGCGTGCGTCTTGTACGGCAACTTGTCTTTGGAGAAGCGGATATCCCGGTTGATCCGAAACAGCGAACCACCCGATTTACGGGCATCGGCCACGTAGTGCGGGCTAATTTCGGCCAGCCGCAGCCCAAAATCGCTAATAAATCGCAGCAGCGGCTCCCGCACCTGCTTTTCGTAGCGGCTTTTGTGAGCCTCAAACCACTCCCGGTTGTTATTTTGTTTTAGCTCTCTGAAAAAGGTAAAAAGTTCAGGCGTAATGTAGGTTTGGGCCATCATTGTTTTCTCCTGCGCTAAGGTTGAGTAGGGACGTGACCTGCCACCCGACCATTGGTTTTGCTTGTCAAAACCTATCAGGCCGACGGTCAGGGCAAGACCAGGTTGTCTGACTCATCGAATCCAAAGAATGGATTCCAGGCCACCTCCCACAAGTAACCATCAGGATCGGCAAAATAACCGCTATAGCCGCCCCAGAATACTTTTTGGGCTGGCTTGATAATCGTTGCCCCCAGTTTTTCAACGGTTTGCAGCACCTGGTCTACCTCCGCTTCACTTTTGGCGTTATAAGCCAGAGTTATGCCGGCAAAGCCGCTGCCAACGGGGCTAACCTGGGCATCTTCGGCCAATTTTTCGCGGGGGTAGAGGGCCAAGACGATGCCTCCCAGGGGGAAAAAGGCGATATCATCCTGGCTGGCGCTCGAGAGGGGCCAGCCCAGACCCTGTTGATAAAACTGCAAAGCGCGTTCAAAGTCTCTAACCCCCAAGGTGATAAGGTTCAGTTTAGGTCTCATCTCTTACCTCCGTTACGCTGCTACAAAAATATCAACTTATAGGGGCGAGTGATGACTCGCCCCTATTCTATGTTCATGAGGGCCTTGCCGCTAGGGGGCCTTCGGCTCTGCCCGCCCACAAGGGGCTAAACCACATTATTTGAAAAGCATTGGCTTTAGGAAGGGTTCGTGACAACACTGTCCTCAAGAGCCTCGTTCGTTGGAAGCATAGTATAGACCCCATGTTTGAACATCTCAAACCATGCTTCGGCATCGGCGGCGTTGTAAATATTTAGTTGTTTGATGATCTCACGTCCAAACTCAACAGCGCCTAAACCATTTGCGGTAATTATCTTGTGGTCAGTTACGGCAAACTCGTCCACGTAGAAAACTTCATCCTTGTAAGCGGTAACCATCGCCTTCAGCCAATCTTTGGTATTACTTGTATGTCGAACATGATGGGTCAGTCCTGCTCTGGCAATTTCTAACGTTGCACCACAAATTGCTGCGATGGGCACGTCAGCAGTGTGGAGTTGATGGAGAAGATGGATGAGCTCCTGATATGAATTCTGCGCCCACATATCTCCACCCGGCAAGATAAAAATGGCAGCTTCAGCGGGATTTACCGCAGCGAGGGTGATATCGGGCAGAATATGCAGCCCACCCATGGTTGTAACCGGCTTATCAGAAAAACCAACCGTCACGACCTCATATTTGCCTGATTTGCGGATTTCGCACAAGGCATGCGCCGGTTCCCAATCGGCTAAACCATCAAATACCAGCATATACGCTTTCTTCATCCTCACGCTCCCCCATTGGCCGAAGGGCGGCCGATCACCCGCAGCACATGTCCATCCGGCGTACGAAACAGGAAAGTGCGGCCAAAAGGCATATCGTGCGGCTCACTCACCATTTCTACCCCGGCTGTTCGCCACTGGGCAAACGTCGCATCGACATCGGGGGTAATGAAAGCGGTGTCAAACGGCTGGTTGACTCCCTGCTGTTCAAAGCCGTTGATCAGGCCCAGAATCGCTCCCCCCTGGGTGACAAACTGGCTGTAAAAGTTCGGCACGCTCTCCACTTCGTCAAGAGTTAACCCTAGTTTTTGGGTGTAGAACTCCGTCGCTGCGGAAATATCCTTCACCACCAGCCCCAGCCAAGACATTTGTTGAATCATTTTTGTTACCTCCATTGCTGTAAGAAATTAGATTTGAATATGCCTCCACTTTAACACATAGTCCCTGACAACCCTATGTCAGGAAGTTTTGGCATCGATTCAAATTTGACTCAACAAATTCGTCAGACCTAACCAGAGTTGGTAAAGGCCAAAAATCAGTAGGGCGGCTGCGGATATAAGTCTAAGCAGATAGCTCACTTTAGGGCCAAGCTGGCTGGTCGTGGCAAACACAATCACAAACAGGACCATACCCCCAATCAGCGCTCCATAAAAACCAAGCACAAAACTCAGGCTCAGGCTGGGTGATTGCCGCCAACTTTCTAACACAATCGGGCCGGCGATGACACTCCAAAAAAGGTACGGGCCGGGGCTTAAGGAGTTCATCAGGACAGCCTTAAAAAAATCCTGGCGTGTCGCTTCAGCCGAGATTTCGGGTGAAGGGGCATATGCTTTCAAGCTAGCCAGGGCGCTCTTGGCCAGGTACAAAATAAAGAGTCCGCCACCTATTTGTAAAATGTTCAAAAACCAGGCTGGGGTTTGGGTTAGGACCAGCAGAACCAGAAAAATGATCGGGCCGTCGCTAACCAAAGGGGCAAGGGTAGCCGGCAAGGTACGTCTCCAGCCCTTTTTCAAAGCCTGAGCCAGCAAAAAAGCTTGAAATGGACCCGGTGTAGCCGTGGCCGATAATCCTAAAGTTAAACCCTGCAAAAAATAGATAATCAAGTATAAACCTCGCCGCCAAAATAGTGGTTGGATTATAGCACGGCCTGACCGTCGGCCAAGTTTGTCCCGTAGCTGGCTCAATTTTAAACTTGACGAGGCCCGATTTTGGATTAAAATGCGCCTTGAGGAGAAGTTTTAGAGGGTTTTCTTCCTCCTGTGCACTTCTAGCCAGTCTTGACCCTCGCCCCCAGTTATGAGCTTCATAATCGGGGGTTTTTTGTTTGGTGAGGATAGTCATTTAAAAACCCCAAAAAATTGGGGTTTTTTTATCGTGATTCTTATGATATGCTTAGGGCACAATAGTTTCCTCCCTCCTTCTCATCGGTCTTCTCCTTATACTTCACCCCCGGTTGACTAGCTCAGCCGGGGGCACTTCTTTTAAACGCCTGGCGATTTTCCGCGTCATACACCTCTGGAGGCATTTTACTTTGCAACCCGTTCAGGCTATGGTATGCTTGTGACCATGAGCAAACGTTATCCTATCCCAGCGGGTGAGGCGCGGGTTGAACTACAAATAAAGAACTCGCGTTTTATTGGCCGGGCCGGCTACACCCCAAGTGTTGAAGAGGCTAAAGCCTTCATTGAGAAAGTCAAAAGCGAAGAGCCGGGCTGCACCCACGCCGTTTACGCTTTTGCAGTGGGGCATGGAGCGTCGGTGATCCACGGCATGAGCGACGCCGGGGAGCCCAGCGGTACGGCCGGGCGGCCAGCCCTGGCGGTAGTTAAAGGCAGCGACCTGGGTGATGTGACAGTGGTCATTGTGCGCTATTTTGGCGGCACCAAATTGGGCACCGGTGGGCTGGTCAAGGCCTATACCGAAACCGCTCAGGCGGTGCTGACCGAGTTGCCGGTGACGGAAAAAGTCGAGCGGCAAGCGGTGCAGGTGACCTTGCCCTATGGCTTTTACGAGCCGGTCAAACGGCTCATCGAAGCGTATCAAGGGCAGGTTGATGCCGAGGAGTTTGCCGCCAGCGTCACCCTGAGCCTCACCTTCAGCGTCGATGACCTGCCGGCTTTCCAGGCCGCGCTGTCCGAGGCGACCAGCGGCCAGGTGTTGATCGATTCCCCGCATCCTGCCGCTCACCTTTGACAACCCTTGCCGCCTGGATTATCATAATTTTATCTGAAGCTGAGGCTGATTATGACAAGTGTATTAGACGGTATTCGCGTGATTGATCTAACCCAGGCGCTGGCCGGCCCGTACTGCACCATGCTCCTGGGCGATCTGGGCGCCGACGTGGTCAAAATCGAAACGCCCGGCACGGGCGATCAAAGCCGGGGCTGGGGGCCACCCTTTATCGAAGGCGAGAGCGCCTATTTTCTAAGCATCAATCGCAACAAACGCAGCCTGACCCTCGATATTAAATCAGCCGAGGGACAAGAGGCGCTGCACAAACTTGTCGCCACCGCCGATGTTTTTGTGTGCAATATTCCCAAAGAGTCATCGCGGCAACGGGCCGGGGTAGATGTCGAAACGCTACGAAGCTTGAACCCGCGCCTGATTTACTGCCTGATTAGCGGTTACGGCAGCACCGGCCCCTACGCCGAACGCCCCGGTTACGATTTGATTGCCCAGGGCGAGGCCGGTTTGATGAGTGTGACCGGTGAACCAGAGGGCGAACCCATCCGCTACCCTATTCCCATTGCCGATATTACTACCGGCATGTACTCAACCATCGGCATTTTAGCCGCCCTGCTGACCCGCACCCGAACCGGCCAGGGCCAGGTGCTGGATATGACCCTGATGGAGAGCCAGTCGGCCTGGCTGACCATACTGGCTTCCTCGCTGCTGAATGGAGGCCAGGAGCCGCAGCGGCTGGGCAATACTCACCCCAATATTGTGCCTTATCAAGTTTTCAAAGCTAAGGATAAATATCTTATCCTGACCGTCGGCACAGAGAAACTCTGGCACGCTTTCTGTGAAGCTCTGGGCCTGGAGCAGCTCACACAAGACCCACGCTTTGCCACCAACAAGGATCGCAATAAAAATCGGGGCGAGCTGATCCCGTTGCTGGATGAATTGTTTGTCACCCAGCCGGCCGATTACTGGCTGGAGAAGCTAAAAGATACCGGCATTCCCAACGGCCCCATCAATACCATCGCCGATACGTTAGCCCACCCGCAACATCGGGCGCGCCATTTTATTGTAGAGTTGGAGCATCCGCTCGTCGGGCCGGTCAAATCGATGGGCAATCCGGTCAACCTGTCGGCCACGCCGGTGAGCTATCGCCTGGCGCCACCCACGTTGGGCCAGCATACCCAGCAGGTTTTGGCTGAGTTAGGCTACGATGAAGCTACCCTCGCTTCGTTCCACGAGAAGGGTGTGGTCTAGCAAGTAACAGGTAGCAAGTTATCATATTCAGTCAAGCTGGCGCTATCGTCGCTGCTTGCGGCCAGATGTAACTTGCCACCTGAGCCTGATAGATTAATTTGGAGGAATTATTGATGAGTGAAGAAGAAAAAATAGTTGTGACCATCAAACGCAAAGATCGAACTATGGTTTTTCCGGTCAATGAGCGGGATAAGCTGCGCGACATTCTCAAAGACCGCATCTGGTGGGATCGCCGCAGCAACCGCTGGGCCGGTCGCGGGGATGTTGAGGAGTTAAAGGAAATCCTGGAAAGCCACGGTTATGAGGTAAAATTAATGGGGCCAAAATAACCGGCAGCGGCACCCCGCTCAGTTTTTGCCGGGATTTGAGAATCAGAAATTTTTTTCATACCCTCAGCTTCAAATCCCAACCCCATAAATGATAGACAACAAAAAACCGGGATACACCTCCCGGTTTTTTGCGTTAAAAATTGATCTGCCTTTAAGCCAGTTCTGCCTGGAAGCTGGCAGCGCAGACGGATGATTATTCTTCGGCTTCTTCTTGAGCCTTTTCCTTGGCCGTCTTGATAACTTCCGGCTCGGCGCTGACAGGAGCTTCTTCTTCGATGACTTCCTCAACCCGCGGCGGCTCGACCTTGGCCACCATCGACTCAGGGTCGGACAGAATGGTGATGGTGTTCGGCACCTTTAAATCGGCCACAGTGAGCATCGCGTCCAGTTCGGTCAAACCCTCAACGTTGACCTCAATCGCCGAAATCAGGTCTCCCGGCAGACATTCAATTTCGACTTCGGACAAACCATGAACCAAAATGCCACCCAATTCTTTAACGGCCGGGGACAGGCCGACAAATTCCAGCGGCACCTCGGCGCTTACTTTTTCCCTCATATTGACGGAATAAAAGTCAACATGGAGGTAGCTTCGTTTAATGGAGTCAATCTGAATATCGCGAGCCAGGGTCATCCGTGGCTTTTTGTTACCTACGTGCAACGCGATAAGCTGGTGCGTACCGGCCTGGGCCAGGACTTTGCGCAAGGCAGCGGCTTCAATTTGAATAAGATCGGCTTCGATACCTTTGCCATAGACTACGGCAGGCACAAAACCCTGCCGGCGCAATTGAGCGACATGTTTACCGGTGGTTTCACGAACTTCTGCTTTCAATTCAAGGGCGTCCATAAATCTGTTTTTACTCCTTCATCGCTAGGGCGGTTGGCATGTCGGGCTGACGACAGAAAACCGGGACCAGTTAGCGTAATTTACAAATATGATTAAAATCCCCCCACAAAATAAAATCGCCCCACACGATGTGTAGACGATTTTATCCAAACAACTTGACTATTTTATTGAATAAAGTCGTTTTCGTCAAATTTAAAGTGGGTTGATATAATTCCCGCGTTAAAAATGGCTGGCTGATTTACCCTAATTTTAAGGTTCAGCCTCTTTACAATTTTGACCTCTTGGTATAATACTATTCCTATGGGAGTCACCAAACAAACCAATAACAACCCGCTCATTTCCGTTGAAGAGGCACTCACTCTCATTTTAGCCAAGATTAGGCCCGTTGAAGTCGAACAGGTGCCCCTACCCCAGAGCTTTAATCGAGTCCTGGCCCAAGCAGTAGTAGCCGAGGTGAATGTTCCCCCCTTTGCCAACTCGGCTATGGATGGTTATGCCGTTATCGCCGCCGATTGTGCGGGCGCATCCCTGGCCACGCCCACTCAACTCAAAGTTATCGACAACATTCCGGCCGGCGCAACGCCAACCAAAACCTTATCGACCGGTACCGCCGGGCGGATCATGACCGGCGCGCCGCTGCCCACGGGCGCAGATGCGGTGGTTCGCTTTGAGGAAACCAGCGAATATACACCCCCTGGCCCAGGGATTGATCTGGCCGACGGCGCGATATTAATCTATCAAGCCGTAGCCGCGGGGGATAATGTGCGGCCGGCCGGTGAGGATATAGCTGCCGGCCAGGTTATCTTAGAAGCTGGACGCCGGCTGCGCCCACAGGACGTGGGAGTGCTGGCGGCAGTAGGACAGGCCAAAGTATGGGTACATCGCCGGCCCCGGGTGGCTATTTTAGCCACCGGCGATGAGTTGGTGGATGTTGATCAACCTATTGAACCGGGAAAAATCCGCAACTCTAACGAGTACACCCAGGCCGCCCTGGTTGAAAAATATGGCGGTGAAGCGGTCAGGTTGGGCATCGCCCGCGACACGATTGAGGACCTGACAGCCAAAATCCGCGCCGGCTTGGACCAGCAAGTTGACCTGTTTTTAACCTCTGCCGGAGTTTCGGTGGGTGATTTCGATATGGTTAAGAAGGTGCTGGCCGCCGAAGGTGAGATGCAGTTTTGGCAGGTTGCCATCAAGCCGGGCAAGCCGTTGGCCTTTGGCGCGCTCCAGCGCCGCGATAAAGCAGGACACTCGACCAGCACCGTACCGCTGATTGGCCTGCCGGGAAATCCGGTGGCAGCGATGGTTGCCTTTGAAGTTTTCGCCCGCCCGGCCATCTTAAAACTGGGGGGGCAGCGCTCATACGAAAAAACCAGGGTGCAAGCTTACCTGGATGAGGACATCTCAAACAGCGGGCGGCGACATTATATGCGCGCTTGGGTACACTTGGAGGCAGATGGCTATCATGTGACCACCCGTGGCAGTGGAGTGCAGGTGCAAGGCTCTGGAATTTTGACTTCTCTGGTCTGGGCCAATGGCCTGGTAGTTGTGCCCGAACACGTCACCTATCTGCCAACCGGGGCTTCAGTTGAAGTTTGGATACTTGACTGACCGTCCAATTTGGCTACACTTTGTAGAAAATTAACAGGTAGCCAGGGAGCAAAGAAACACGTTTTACCCTGCCACCTGAAACCTTACTACTCTGCTATTTGACTGAGGGCTAATCAATTGAGTAAAACACGAAGACGAACTGCAACAACTGGTAAGGCAGCAAGCCAAGCGGGTATCTCCCCGCTAATGATTGGGATTGTGGCTGCCGCGGCCATTTTCATTGTAGGGGGATTGATTGCCTTAGGCTATACGGGCAATCAGCCCACCGGCAAGGTTGACCTGAGCATGTTTCCCAGCAAAGGCGAGGCCAATGCCCCGGTAACAATGGTTGAATATTCGGATTATGGCTGACCGCATTGTCGAGACTTTGTGCTCGAGACATTTCCTCTGCTGGATGCAGAGTATATCAAAACTGGTAAAGTAAGATTTATCGCTCACTCTTATAATCTGGGCCGGCCGGAGACAGCTTTGGCCGCCGAAGCTGCCTGGTGCGCCGCCGATCAGGGCAAGTTTTTTGAGTATGAGCGTGCCCTGTATGAAAATCAAGGGGTTGTTTTTGGCCAGGCTAATCTGGTTGATCTGGCCGCCCGTACCGGCCTGAACCGAGACACCTTTAACCAATGCATGTCTAACGGCACACACCGCGCCGATGTAGAGAATGCGCGTCTGGCCGCGGTTAATAGGGCGGTAAACGCAACGCCTACTTTCTTTATCAACAATCAGCGGGTTGAGGGTAATGTACCTTATGAAGAATTTAAGCGTATTATTGACCAGGAGTTAGCCAAAGCCCAATGAGCACATTAACCACCCATTTAAAGTTAATTCATTTGAAGTTAATTCATTTTGATTGGTTGACGCTGTTGATGATCGTCCTGGCCATGGCTGGATTGGGGGTGTCGGCTTACCTGATGTGGGGCTATACCGTGCCGGGGGCGACGCTCTCTTGCGGCGGTTCGAGTGGCTGCGAAGCGGTCAAAGAAAGTGTTTATGCCAAGTTAGCCGGAGTTCCCCTGCCCGTTTTAGGGTTGGCCTCCTATTTAAGCCTGCTGGTTTTATTGCTGCTGCAAGGACAGCCGGCCATTAACCAGCGAGGCTGGACGCCCTATCTGGCCCTGGCCATATTTGGCATTTCACTGGCAGGTGTGCTATATTCGGCCTACTTAACCTACATCGAACTTTATGTAATTTACGCCATTTGTTGGTGGTGTGTAGCCTCGGCGATTATTATGGTCGCCATATTCGGGCTTGCAATGTTCAACTTACGCAATAATCAATCTAATCCTACCGAGGGGTAACCATGGCCACAAAAATTATATGCCGGGCAAGCGATTGCATCTTCTGGGAGGACAAAATTTGTACCTCAGAAGAGATCATCTACGACCCAGAAGAAGGTTGTTTAACCTATGAAGTGTTGGATGATTTGGTTGATCTGGGCGAAGAAGAAGAGGAGTGGGAAGACGATGAGCTGCTCGAAGACGAAGAAGAGGATGAGGAGTTAGCCTGGGACGACGATGACGAGGAAGACCTCTTCCTGGATGACGACATGGAAGCAGAGGACGATGACCGCGACTGGAGGCTTTAAGCCGCATTGAGCTTTAATCACCTCGCCTCCAACCTAACCTGAGCCCAATAAGCCAGCGGCCTTCTCTGCCCTGGCTTATTTTTTACAATGAATCTGGAGCCGAAGTTTCAGCCAAAGATACTAAATATCCGGCTGAAGCCTCGACTCCAAGACCAGATCGAATAGGAATCTTAAATGTCAAGACAAAGTGTCGATATTTTACTGACTAACGGCTATCTCGTCACCATGGATAGCCACATGAACCTTTATCCTAACGGAGCGGTGGCCATTAAAGATAACCTCATCAGTGCGGTGGGGCCCAGCGCCGAGCTTGAAGCCGCCTTTGAGGCAGCGACCCTGATTGATTGCCAGGGCTGCATTATCAGTCCGGGCTTGATCAATGCCCATACCCATGCTTCGATGACTCTGCTGCGCGGGCTGGCCGATGATTTGCGGCTGGACGTGTGGCTGTACGGCTACATGATGCCGGTGGAGCGGGAGTTTGTGGATCACAACTTTAGCTACACCGGCGCACTGCTAGCCTGCGCCGAGATGATCCGCTCTGGGATCACCACCTTTTGCGACATGTATTACCACGAAAGCGAGGTGGCTCGCGCCACCGTCGAGGCCGGTATGCGAGCCATCCTGGCCCAAACCATCCTCAAATTCCCCTCACCCGACGCGACCAACTACGACGAAAGCCTGGAGTATTGCCGCCGCTTTATTGAGCAGTGGCTTGACCATCCCCTGATTATCCCGGCGGTGGGACCGCACGCACCTTATACAGCCACGCCCGATATGTTGCAAAACAGTGTGGCCCTGGCCACCGAATACGACGTGCCGCTGCACATCC
>CAZRYD010000144.1:0-15674 GCA_964604225.1 uncultured Caldilineaceae bacterium | reverse complement strand
GATTGCCGGCGTAGACAAAGTGCAGCCCGGCTTCGGCCCCAATTTCGGCGGCGCGGATGAGGCTGGCGGCGCTGGTGTTGTTCGGATCGGTCATCTTATAATCCTTGTGGAACGCGGTCACGTGCCAGGGAATATCCGGCGACACCCCGGCGATGAAACGGGCTGCCTCCCACAACTCCTCATTGGAGTCGTTGAAGCCCTCGATGACCAGGGTCAGCACCTCCAGCCAGAAGCCGCGCCGGTGCAGTTCCTCGATGGCCCACAGCACGTGCTTGACCTGCCCGCCCAGCTCGCGGTAATTTTTCTGCTGCATCGATTTCAAATCTACTTTGTAGCAGTCGGTATAGGGCTTGATGAAATCCAGCGCCTCCGGGGTGGCGTTGCCGTTGGAGACAAAGCCGGTCAGCAGCCCGGCGGCTTTGGCCTGTTTGAATATTTCCATGGACCATTCGGCGGTGATGAGCGGCTCGTTGTAACTGCTGACCACCAACCGCGCGCCGGTGCGTTGAGCGGCCTGGACCAGCTCGGCGGGGTTGAAGTGGGTGGGCATGACCCCGGCGGCGCTGTCGCGCAGGGCTTGCGAAGTGACCCAGTTCTGACAGTAGCCGCAGTGAAAATCGCAGCCGAGCATGCCAAAGGTCAAGGCATTGCTGCCGGGCAAGGCGTGGAAGTAGGGTTTCTTCTCCACCGGGTCGCTCTGGACTCCGGCAGCGTAGCCATAGGGGACGCGCAGCGTCCCACCCTTGTTATAGCGCACCTGGCAAATGCCGCGTTGACCGGAAAAAATCAGGCAGCGATGGCCGCAGGCAAAACAGCGAATTTTGTCCTTCTCTAATTTTTCGTACAGCGCGCCCTCGATCGTAGCGGCGTCGAGGGCGTCTTGCAGCGTAATAGTTGCCATAAGAAACACCCCTTTCTAACAGTTATTGTACTGCTGTCAGAAAGGGGTGTCAATGCTTTCTAATTGTCAATTGTCAATTGGCAATTGATAATTGACAATTATTTCCCCCTCATCTTCTTTCCTCAACCGGCAGCCAGCACCGATCTTTAGGGCCGATATAAACCGACTGGGGCCGAATCAGGCGATTCAGTTGCTGCTGCTCGAAGCAGTGGGCCGTCCAACCGCCTACCCGGCCAATGGCAAAGGTGGGGGTGAACAGGTCGGTGGGTAGGCCCAGACCGTGCAGCAAGAGAGCCGTATAAAATTCGACGTTGGTTTGCAAGTTGCGGCCCGGTTTGTATTCGGCCAGCAAGGCTATGGCCGTTTGTTCTACCTGGCGCGACAATTGATAGAGAGCCTGATGGCCGTTGCCCTGGAACATGCGGGCCGCGGCCGCCGCGAGCACTTCAGCTCGCGGGTCGCGCACCTTATAGATGCGATGGCCAAAGCCCATCAGCCGCTCACCCTGATCCAGCTTGTAGCGGAGATAGGACTCGGCCTTGGCCGCGTCGCCAATCTCAAAAACCATGTCCAGAGCCGGGCCGGGTGCGCCGCCGTGCAGCGGTCCCTTCAAGGCCCCCAGCGCGCCGACAATGGCCGAGATCATATCCGACTGGGTCGAGATAATGACCCGGGCGGTGAAGGTGGACGCATTCAGGCCGTGATCTACGACCGTGTTGAGATACGTTTCCAGCCCGCGCACGTGCTCCGGGCTGGGCGTCTGGCCCAAGAGCATGAACAAATAGTTGGCCGCGTGGCCCAGATCGGGCCGTGGGGCCAGGGGTTCCTGTTGGTTCAAGAGTCGCCAGTAGGCGGCCACGATGGTGGGAAACGCGCCAATCAAGGTTATAGCCTGCTGCTGCGGGTCGTCCGGACTCTGCAAGCTGAGGGTTCCGGCAGCCATGCGCAGCGCATCAATCACGGCGACCTTCCGGCCGGCGGCGGCCCGCAGCAAGGCCAGGGTGGCCTGGGGCAGCTCTCGCCGGGCTGCCAGGGCCTGCCGAAAATCAGCCAGTTCCTGGGCGTTGGGCAGCGCGTCGTGCCACAGAAGATAAACTACCTCTTCAAACGTGACCTGACTGGCCAGATCCTCCACCGGGAAGCCGGCGATGATGAGTTCACCGGCCTGGCCATCGACGCTGCTGAGACGGGTCTGGGCCGCGACTACGCCTTCCAGGCCGGGTACAAAATTGGCAGTGGTGAGTTTTTCATTCATCATTTAATTCCTCCAAACGCGGCAAAACAGCTATTTTTGTGCAGAATTTCAACCCGGCTGAAGCCGACCTGCCGTAGCAAGTCAAGCTGGAACAACAGCGGGCGCGGCGTGTCTTCTTGAGTTACATAGGCAAAAACTTGATCCCGATAAGCTTCGTCTCTGAATTGGGTCAGGTAGTCGCCGTAGCGATGCCACATCAAGGTTTGAACGGCGGGAGTAGAGTGCTCGATCAGGTCAGAAATCCACAGTGAGCCACCCGGCTTGAGGCCAGCGTAGCAGCGGCGAAAAACAGCTTCCCATTCTGCGTCTTCACGCAAATGGTGAAAGACGGCGGCGGCCATCATGAGGTCGAATTGGCCTGCTGCCAAATCAAGCTCGCGAATGTCAGTCTGGATAGCTCTAATCTGGCCCGATGTGGCCGGCCTGATCCGCTCAACGGCCCGGTCCAGCATGGGCTGGCTCAAATCTACCAGGGTGACATCCAGGCGGGGTAACAACTGCAACAATTTGAGGGTATAGTTGCCCGCGCCGCAGCCAATATCGAGAACGCTGGTAGCCTGGGGAGTGACTGCCGCCGCGGCCTGGGTGATGAGTTCCAACACCAGAGGGGCGTCAATGGTGGCCGACTGGCCGGTTTCTAAATTTGAGAAGCGCTCCACATCGGCGTCAAAACGTTGGCGAATTTGGGCAACCGTTGATTTCACGAGTTCTCCTTAAATGTCTTCTTAAGTACCAAAAGTATAATTGAACTAAAATATATTGTCAATATTGATTTTATAATCAATATATTATAAAATTGAAACAGCCAGCCTATTTATTCGGTTTGCAAATGAGAAGGTTGACTCTACAGTGTGAGGGGAGGTTATGGTGATGAGTCCAACGCGTTATTTCACCGCTCAGCAAGCGGCTCGCGAATTGGGCATTACTTTGCCCACCTTGTATGCCTATGTTAGCCGGGGGTTGATTCGCTCCGAGGTAGCCGACAGCAGCAAGCGCACCCGTCGTTACCGGGCCGAAGATGTGCAAAAATTGAAGGAACGGCAGGAGCAGCGGCGCGACCCGACTAAAGTGGTCGAAAGCGCCTTGCACTGGGGCGCGCCGGTCTTGGAGTCGGCCATTACCTTGCTGGCTAACGACCGTCTATACTATCGGGGTTATGATGCGCTGACCTTAGCCACCCAGCGATCGGTCGAGGAGGTGGCTGCTTTGATCTGGACCGGCGAACTGGTCTCAGATATTTCGGCCCTGTTTGGTCCGGTCTTAAGCACTCTCCCCTCCCGCTGCCAGGCCATCCGGCCTCATCTGGCCGATCTGCCCGCGGTGGAAGCCTTTCAGGTGCTGTTACCGCTGGCAGCGGCTGACGATTTAGCGGCTTATGATTTGCGGCCGGCGGCGGTGATCCAGACCGGGGCACGCATCTTAACTCTGCTGACAACGATTGCCGCCGATATCGAGTCTCCCGGCAGCATTAGCCAGCGGCTGCAACAGGGCTGGACGCCAACTCAGCCTCAGGCAGCCGCTCTGCTCAATACTGCCCTCATTCTGTGCGCCGATCACGAATTGAATGTTTCTTCCTTTACGGCTCGCTGCGTCGCTTCTGCCGGTTCGACCCCCTATCAGGTGGTCCTGGCCGGTCTGGCCGCATTGCAAGGGGTCAATCATGGCCGGATGACCGAACGCGTGGAGGCCTTTTGGCGTGAAGCCGGGACGCCTGCGGGTGTGCGCACGGCTCTGGCCAATTATTTGAGGCGGGGCGAGGCGATTCCAGGGTTTGGGCATCCTTTATACCCGCAGGGTGATCCGCGAGGCCGGTTGCTTATGGAACTGACCACAGCGGCTTACCCTCAATCCCCGGCAGTAGAGCTCGCCCAAGCTATCGCAGCCGCAGTTTTTGAGCTGATCGGCGAATATCCAAGCATTGATTTTGGACTGGTGACCTTGGCCCAGGCGCTGGATTTGCCGGCGGGCGGGGCCATCACCCTCTTTGCCCTGGGCCGAACCATCGGCTGGATTGGTCACGCCATCGAGCAATACCAGCTCGGCCGGCTGATTCGGCCCCGGGCGCAGTATAGCGGCAGGCCGCCGGTGGAAGGATAAAACGTGAAACGTGATATGTTAGAGTCCATCACGCCTCACGCCTTACAACTCCA
The DNA here is from genome assembly GCA_964604225.1 of uncultured Caldilineaceae bacterium. Classification (GTDB taxonomy): domain Bacteria; phylum Chloroflexota; class Anaerolineae; order 4572-78; family J111; genus DSQQ01. The sequence continues at coordinate 11,368 of CAZRYD010000144.1, read as the reverse complement.
GCGTCTCTCCTGGTGAGAGCACCTTTACTTTGGTATCCGTCTCGGCTTCGACTCGTTTGGCCCAGGCCGGGGCATCCTGGGCGATGAGCGGCCAGGTGTTGTAATGGGTCGGCACGGCTATTTTGGGCTTGACCAGCTTGACTGCCCGCAGGGCGTCAGCGGGACCCATAGTAAAATTATCGCCAATAGGCAGGACCAGCAAGTCGACACCTTCTTCGCCGTACAGCCGCATAGTTTCAAACAGGCCGGTGTCGCAGGTCAAGTAGACTTTTTTGCCCTCGCCGGTAATCAGAAAGCCGGCCGGGTTGCCGCCATCGCTGCCATCGGGCAGGCCGGAACCATGGTGAGCGATGGTCAGCTTGAGATAGCCAAAATCGTAATTAAAGCCGCCGCCAATATGATGGGCATGAGTTTTATCGCCGCGAATGCCCTGTTTTTGCAGCCAGTTGATAATCTCAAAGTTGGAAATTACCATCCCGCCGGTACGCTTGGCCAGCTTCACCAAGTCTTCTATGTGGTCAAAGTGGCCGTGTGAAACCAAAATGTAATCCGCTGCTACCTTATCGGCTTTGACCGGGGCGCTAGGATTACTGGTAAAAAAGGGATCCACAATCAATCGCTTGCCCCCGATTTCCAGCGCGTGCGTGCCGTGTCCCAGCCAGGTATATTTGATAGCCATGGTAATTCCTCCTCATTGATGAATTAAAAACCTCATTGTTTATCCGCTGCAAGGGAGTATAACAAATAGATTGGAGAGTTGTCAATTATAGCCCAGACCTGACTCGCGGGGCTACTTCGGTATCATTTACAATTTTTGGCAGCACCGTTACAATTTTTTCGTAGCCTAAGGGGTGTATTCTGCTGTACACAACGCCACCATGTTGAGTCCTTTAGGTAATGACAAGAACTACAATGACTTCATTTCTTTCTTCAATAAGCTTACTCTTTTTAGCAGCCTTGCTGACCCTGGCCATTGTTTCGACTGTTGGCAGTGTCGTTATTATGGCCGCTTGGTGGTTAGGCAGGCGGATGGACCTATGCCCAGCCCAGAGCCGTTTGAGTCACTTGATCAAACAATTCCTTGGTCAAGTTTGGCGTCACAGCCCCACGGTCCAGGTGTGGAAATGGTACACCTGGGAATTTCCAACCCGACCTGGCCTGAGACATCGCCTGCCTGGCTCGCGCTTTTTTCTAGAGCTGCCGATCAATAAGCAGCGCTATATCCAGTACCAGCAACAGCCGCGCCAGCTTGACCCCAAACATTTCGATACCTATGTGACCATTTCTACTCCCGAAATCGAGGCTTTGGCCGGTCAACTGCTTCGGCTAGGCCAGAAGCAGGGTTATAACGGCTACGATCAACTGGGCAACACCCTGGCTTTTGTGCAGCAAAATGTACGTTACACGGATGATCTTTCGCCCCAGACAGGCCAACTTATTGAATATCCCAAGTACCCGCTGGAGACGCTGGTAGAGAAAAAGGGTGACTGTGAAGACCAGGCTATTCTGGCAGCAGCCTTGCTGACGGCAATGGGTTACCGGGTGGCGCTGCTGGTGCTGCCGATTCATGTCGCCCTGGGCGTGGCCGGTTTTGACGACAAGCCCGGCAGCCGGGTGGTGCATGCCGCCACCGGCGTCCGCTATCTCTATGCCGAGACCACCGCCCCCAACTGGCTCCCCGGCGAGGTGCCAGCCGAATTTCGACCCTATCTGGCCAGCGGCCAGTTTGAGGTGCTGCCGGTGGTCAGATCAGGTTCGGCTTAAAGCCTATCCGAAAATCTGGTTTCAAACCTGTCAGGTCTGCCAGACCTGACAGGTTTTTGGATGCGTGCTTAATAACCTCATTCTAACTCTAACTTTGGGAACAACATCCTCCCCGGTTGCACGTTTGTATTGGCCGGATAACCGCCCCATTTCAGGGCCTCAGTCCAATGGTCACCCGAAGCAAGGGTAAAATTAAGCTGCTGAGAAATAGCCACAGCCGTGCCAGGTAGGAAAGGCCGAAGGTGATGCGCGACCAAGCGCAGTGTCTCAGCCAGGTTATACAGGGTTGTCGCTAGGCGGACCTCTGCCGCCGGATCAGCTTGACGTTGTTTGGCTAAAACCCAGGGCTGAGCCTCGACCACATACTTGTTGGCTAGCCCGATCAATTCCCAGACAGCGCCCAGCGCTTCGTGGGGTGCAAATTGAAGCATGGCCGCCTCGACCCGCTCAGGCAGCGCGGCGGCAGCATTGAGCAGATTATGGTCGGGCGCTGCAAGCGGACCCGGCGCAGGCACAATACCGTTGTAATAGCGGTTGACCATGCCCAGGAATCGGCTCAGCAGGTTACCCAATTGGTCGGCCAGGTCGGCATTATAGGCGCGGATGAATCGTTCCAGGGAAAAATCCCCGTCATCACTGGTACGCACCTCTCGTAGCAGGTAGTAACGCAACATGTCACTGCCGTAGCGCCCGGCCAGTTCTATCGGGTCAATAACGTTGCCCAGTGATTTGCTAATTTTCCGACCCTCGACGGTGATAAAGGCATGCACCAAGATGTCGTTGGGCAGTGGCACGCCCGCCGAAAGCAACATCGCTGGCCAGTACATGGCGTGGAAACGGATGATATCTTTGCCGATCACGTGAACTCGGTATGGATTTTCCACCCAATAATTTTGATATAGCTCGCTTTCGGCGGCATAGCCCAGGGCGGTGATATAGTTGCTCAGCGCATCGAACCAGACATATACTACCTGGCCGGGGTCGCCCGGCACAGGGATACCCCAATCATGGGCGCGCGTCCGTGACCGTGAAATGCTAAAGTCGAGCAAACCGGCGCAGATAAAACTGAGCACTTCGTTTTTGCGCGTCTGCGGCACAATCCGCAACTGATCCGACTCGATCAGTTCAACTAATCGGTCGCTATAACGAGACAGGCGAAAAAAGTAATTCTCTTCCTCGACCAATTCTGGTTGGGTGCGATGTTCCGGGCACAGTCCATTGTCGAGTTCGCTCTCGTTATAGAATTGCTCACAGCCGATGCAATACAAGCCGCGATAGGCTCGCTTGTAGATGTCACCGTTTTGGGCGCAGGCCTGCCATAGTTTGCGCACCCCCGCCGCATGCCGAGAGTCGGCGCTGGTGCGGATAAAGTCGTCAAACGACAGTTCGAGCGGGCCACGCAGGTTATAAAAGTAGGCGGCGTTACGATTGACCAGCACCTGGGTTGGGAGACCTTCTCGTTCGGCCGCCTGCACATTTTTCAAGCTATTTTCATCTGTGCCGGTCAAAAACCGGACCTCTTCACCTTTGAGGCGGTGGTAGCGGGCCAACGCATCGGCCAGCACAAATAGCAGGGCGTGGCCGATGTGCGGCCTGGCATTGACATACGGGATGGCCGTGGTGATGTAATACGGTTTTGAATGGGTCATGATGTCCTCCGTTGAAAAATAAAAAAGGCCGCCCTAGCCGGGGCGGCCTTATGAATTCTACAATTTTGTTTCGTTCATTCAGGCAGCAAAAAGCATGGGCAAGACAAGCCGTGCGGATTGCTCCGCATGCGCATGGCCATGCTCATTGTGAAGGAAACAAATAACGCTTGAAACACTGTTGCTACCTCAACTTCGTTACGATATTATATCTTAAAATAGGGCCGCTCGTCAAGGATTTTAAAAGCAAACTTGCTTTCACCCAATCCCATACTGATCCCGGACGAAAGGCAGCAGCCCTTTGCGCTCCAACCGATCCAGCGGAGCACGGAAGGTGACCTGGACGACGCCGGGGTGACGGCCAATCTCAATCGCGCCAGTGATGGTGGCCCGGTTTTTGACTTCGGGTACGGTCATGTCCAGCAGTACGGCGGCCCGTTCCAGGCCGTTGTCGGTGGCGGCGTTCAGGTCGGGGCCGCTGCCGATGACCGAGATCGGGGCCGACTCTTCCAGTTGAGTTCCCCAGGCCTGGGCTACGGCTTGCGCCCGCGCCTTTTCCTCCGCCGATAAGGGCCGGGCCAGGAAGGGCAAATCTTCGACCACCGGGAACAGGAGGGGGCCGTCAATATTCAGCCCTTTGAGCACGTGTACTTGCAAGGTGACCGAGCCGGACACGTCGCAGGTATGCCCGGCAATTTCGCCGTCCCCTTGCAAGGCGTGCATGTCGCCCAGGTAAACCCCGCCGCCCGGCACTTTGACCGGACAAATCAGAATAGCCCCGGCTCGCACGGCGTCAATATCCATGTGGCCGTCGGTGCGATGCTGGAGCTGCTCGGCAGTAATGCCATACTCGTGGGGCGCGCCGACCAGAAACGAGCCAAAATCGCCGGCGTTGTGCGAGTCAGGCATGGGGATGGCCGGAGTTGTGCCCAGTTGCCCCATAAACGGGCGCAGCCGAGCCACCAACCCGACCAGATCGTGGGGAGCAAAGGTCAAAATGGGGTTCTGGATGGATTTCTCTGGCAAAGCGGCATAGCGTTTGGCGCTGCTGGCAATCTCTTCGGCTGCGTCCTGGCCTAGAGTGACGCCCACCGAGCGGTTGTCGTCAAAAAAGATAGTGTAGCCATTGGTAAAGGTGAAGGGCGTGGCGTCGGCGCCGCACTTGGCGCAGCGCACTGCCGTCGGGCCGATGCCCTTAATCACCGTTTCCGGGTACATGGCGCCGCAGTCCGGGCAGCGACCGGCGATGTAGGGGTCGCCCAGAAAACGACCCTGCATCCACTGGTCATTGCCAGAGGAGGTAGCCAAAGAAGTCACGGTGATGCTTTTGATGCGAATGGCGATGGCATCGCCCACCTCGGTCCCGGCCACGGCTACCGGCTGGGTAACTTCGTGGCCGCCCCGGATGGCCGGGGTAATCATCGGCCCCCAGCAGCCGGGTGCGGTGTTGGTGATAATATGCCCACCGTCGCGCACCGGACCTAACATGGGTCGGTTGGGGTCGAGGATACCATCAACAAACTGGTCGACAAAAACCGTTTCATGGCCGGCGCCGCTGGCCGCGAGTTGCTCCGGTTTGATCTTTTGTTCTGCTTGCAACGCTGCTACCATATGAAAATACCTCCTTGGATTAAATAATCTTGAACTTTTTTGAGTCTAGGCCCTACCCCCCGCCGCCGGGAGCAGCAAGGCCACCTCCTGCGCCTCGCTCAAGCGATCGGTGGGAGCGGCGGCCCTGCCCGCGATCATGGGCAGAGCCATGTTCATTTTTGCAGCCAGCGCCGGATGTTGGGCACGCAGGTGTTCCAGCAGATCGGCCACCGTGGCGTTTTCAGCCAGGCTGACAACCAGACGCGCCTGGCCAACGGTGGGAGCCAGGCCAGCGCTCAGGCGAACCTGTACGTTCATACCTTATTCTCCTATCGGTAAACTTTGAGCGGACCCAAATGATGCGCTGACCGGCTGGGTATAGGGGGGTGTGGATAAGAAGTCGAACTCTTACCTTAGCCGGTATTATGCCCAAAGAGCCTGCCTGTGTCAAAGAAATTGCCGGGACGGGTGCTCCCAGATTTGGGGCGACTTATCCTCCCGCAGGCTGGATTGATAACCGGTTTCACTCGAAAGAAGTAACCTGCGGGAGGTTTCTCATCACGACTCAATCCCAGAAATCCAGCCGCTCCTTTACCCGGCCCTGCCGCATCTCCCATACGTCCGTTGCCACCCGGCGGATGAAGGCCCGGTCGTGAACGACGGCCAGGATAGTGCCGGGGAATTGGCTCAAGGCCTCCTCAAAGCGTTCCCGGCTGGGGATGTCGAGGTGATTGACCGGCTCATCCAGCAGCAAAAAGTTGCAGCCCTGGGCTACCAGCAGGGCCAGCATCAGCCGCGCTCGCTCGCCGTAGCTGAGGCTGCCAATTTGCACAAAAGCCTCGTCGCCGGCAAAGAGGAAGAAGTGGAGAAAACTACGTACCTCTGTTTGACTCATATTAACCGCCGCCGCCCGGATAGTATCGTAGGGCGTACTGGCCGGATCCAAGCGTTCCTGCTCCTGGGTAAAGTAGCCCAGCTTGACCCCACTGCCCAGGCGCGCCTGGCCAGCGGTGGGAGTCAACTCTCCGGCGATGAGCCGCAGCAGGGTAGTTTTGCCTTCGCCGTTGGGGCCGATCAGGGCGACGCGCTGGCCGTGAGTCAGGGTCAGGTTGACATCGCCGAATAAAACGCGCTCGGCAAAGGCCATGCCCAGGTTTTCCAGGCTCAATACCTGACGCGCGCCGCCGGCATCGTTAGCAAAGTTCAGTTTCAATTGCCACTGGCGGGTCGGTTTGTCAACCCGCTCCTCGGTCAGCAGCCGTTCCAAACGCTGTTCAATGTGCTTGGCCCGGCCCACGGTGGCCAGGCTACGATTGGCAAAGAAGGCTTTGGCAAATTTGTCGTTGTCCCGGTCGGTTTTGCCGCCTCGCTTCATTTTGGTCAGGCCGCGCAGGTGACGGGCGGCATTTTGCAGGCGTAAAATCTCCGCTTGCTGGTCGCTGTAAGCCTGCCACTGCTGTTCGCGCTCGTAGGCCATGATCTTGGTGGCAACCGTGTAGTTGCCGGCAAAGTCGCGCAAAGTGTGGGTGACCGGGTCAAGCACCAGGGTGCGGGTGGTGCTCGCATCCAGAAAAGCCCGGTCGTGCGAGACGATGAGGAGTGCGCCGTTGTAACTTGCTAGCCAACCTTCCAGCCAACCCAAGGCATCAATATCCAGATGATTGGTCGGCTCATCCAGCAGGAGCAGGCGCGGCTGCCGGATGAGCAGCCCGGCCAGCCCCAGCCGGGTCTTTTGCCCGCCGCTGAGACGCTCCACCGGCATCTGGCGGGGGATATCGGCCAGACTCAGCCCGGTCAATACCGCCTCCAGCCGGGTCTCCAACTCATAGCCGCCGGCGACTTCAAAGCGCGATTCGGCCTCGGCGTAAGCTTCGGTTAGCTCCTGAAGACGATTACTATTTTGGGGGTCGGCCATGACTACGGCCAGACTTTGCATGTCGGCCTGGGCCTGGCTGTGGGCGGCGGTGAGGCGTTTCAGCGCTTCTTGCATGGTTTCCCCCGGTTCAAAGATCAGCGCCTGGCTCAGGTAGCCCGCCGACAGTCCCGGCGGGTCGAAGCGGACCTGGCCGCTGTCGGGCGGCTCCAGGCCGGTGATGAGGCGCAGCAGGGTCGTCTTGCCGCTGCCATTCGGTCCAACCAGGCCCACTCGTTCGCCGGGGTTGACAATAAATGAGACATCGGCAAGAATGGTTGCGAGACCATAGCTTTTTGAAAGTTTGGAGACATGAAGCATGGGTTTGTCCTCCTTCGTAAATAGACCGCCGACGGTTGATCGCTATTTGACAGCGCTCGCAATCATTTCAGCCCAACGGAAAGACCAACGAGGTCTGCTTGGGGAAGAGGGCGTTGAGCAACAGGGCCGGTTCTTCATCGGCCCAGCAGTCGGGAAAAGCATGGCGCAGTTCCTCCAGCGAGCGATAGCCGAAGAGCAGTTGCAGAAAGACCAGGGGCGGAAAGCCCGCGCCATCCCAGGGTTGGTCGCTGTCGGGCACTTGCCAGGCTTCGGCGGCGGCAAGCCGGCCATGCTCAAATACTAGCCGCAGACCCGTGCGATAAAAGCTGAGCTTTAACTCGCCGCTGTAGCCACTCATAACGGAGGCAGCCAGTCGCCGCTCTAACACCGGAGCAAGATGGCGGAGGAAGCCGGGCAGATCGGCCACCCGCACGTACCAGGCATGTGGTCTGTTGAACGGCTTTAATTTGGTGTCGAAGGCTTGATAGGCCGGATGCTCCAGGCCAAAGGCAAAACGAAGACCGCTGGCCGGTTGTCGGTCGCTTCCGGCAGCCCCCAGACCATTTTCCACCTGCGTTTTAAGCGCCCGAGTGACGGTCGGCAGGACAGCCCGCAAGGAAATATCTGCTGCGGTGATAAGTTCCCAGATGGTCAGGTGGTCCCGCCAGGGAAAACCTCCCGTGCTGTAGTAGCCGATCACGTTTCCATTTTCAGCCAAAAGACAGAAGACACGTACCTCGACCAGGGAGCCGGGTGTATGGCCGGTCAGATCATAGCGCCAGCGGGCTTCGTCCAGGTCCGTCGTGACCAGTTTACCGGCGCACTGGCGTTGGTAGAGCTGCATTAACACCGGGATATCGGCCTCCATAGCCGGGCGGGTTTGATACGGTTCAGTTTCGCCTTCTTTCAGTGGCGGCACATCGCTCAGGCTCAGGTTGCGGGAGCCGCCCAGGGGCAGGGCGTATTCATAGCCAAACTGGCGATAGAACCAGGGAATGCCGGTAACCCCCTGGACTTGATGGCCCTGGGCGGCGCTCATAGCGTGAAGCGCCTCAAAAATGGCCCGCACCAGCCCGCGGCGGCGATAGGCCGGGTCAGTTACCACCAACTCCGGCCGTCCTACGCCAAAAGGAATATCCTCATACAACCAGACTTGTGGGATAAGACAGGCTGAGCTGACAATTTGGCCCGTTTGGGTATCTTCTACCACTACAAAATCCGCGGCGGTATTGGTGGGGTGGCGGCCGGACATCAAGTCACGAGTCCAGGCTTCAAAAAGCTGAGGGGACTCGTCTCCCTCAGCCAGAATACGGCCATTCAAGGCCGCCACGGTGGTGGTATCGACAGGGGTGGCCCGGCGTAGCACCAAACCATCGCCAAGCGATTGGGGCAAATTTAAAGTATTGTATGATGTGGACATAAATCCCCTCCTGATTTTAGATTTTGGATTTTCGATTGATTTCATCTTCTCGGAAGCTCGGAGTTTCTGACAAGAGTTGAGAACTGGCAATTCAAACAAAAAAGCCGCGTGTCAAGTTCGCGGCTTTTTGGTGCATTTTTGACATGCACCCTGTCTAGGGTAGACCAAACAAAAAGCCGCGAGGTGTAGCGCGCTCGCGGCTCAAGGATCAGGTTAAGGATAACTCAGGAGTCAGCAGACGCACTACGGCAAGGCCGAGGGGCAAAATCGCCACCCGAAGCCAAGATGATGTCTGCCGTAGTGAACATTAAATGCGTCTCTCCTTATTAACTATTTTACGAGGCCATTATAACCTATATTTTGTTGGTTTGTCAATCCATCATTTGTTGTAAATTTGCGGTCTAGCGATTGTACTGCACCTGCCGGCCCAGCATCCAGGTAAAGACGGTTTCAACCAAGGCGATGAGCAGGATAAAAAACAGGTCTACCGCAATGGTGATGACGAAGGCTGAAAGCAGATAGGCAATGACGGTCAAGCCAAAAGTTTGCAGCTCCGCCGGTAGGGTAGGGTTGAGACCCAGGCCAATGGTTAAGACCAGGGTGAAGGCGAGGTAGATGAGCACCACCCGCCAGGACTCACGGTCGGAGGCGCTGGGCAGCATGGCGTTGGAGATGGAAAAAATTAGATAAAACCAGAGCCAGACGTCGGGCACAAGCAGAATCCGGGTCACGGCTTCGGCAATCAGGGCCAGGTCGCCGCTGTTAAGGGCCTGACCCAGCCGGTCCAATTTTAACCAGCCCTGGCCAATCAGCAGTACGGCGATGGTGCCGAAAATTAAGGGGGCCAGGCCAATCAAGCTGTGGCGGAAAGGGTCGCTCACTTCAACCTGAACCGCACCCATCTGCAACTCGCCGCCTTTTTTCATCTGCGGCCAGAGCGAAAAACGGCCGGTTTTGACCCGCAACAGGAAGGCCGTGAGCCAGTGGCTCAGTTCATGCAGCAGGGTGCCGGGTAAAAACAGCGCCCAAAAGAGCCACATGGCCACTCTGGGGTTGCCGGTGACTAAAAAAGCGACCCCCTGAACGTGGGCGGTAATCCACCGCTTCAGGGGGTACATGAGTAGAAAAGATATAATGAGCCAGAAAAGAATAGACCAGGCGGACATGAAACTACAGGGAGATTAGCGATTGGCGATTGACCAATCTTTAATCCCCTATCCCTATTGATTAGCCTCTGACCTTGACCAAGGCTCCCTTGACCAGGGCCACAAAACTATCGGTTTTCAGACTGGCCCCGCCGACCAAAGCGCCGTCAATATCGGGTTGGGACATGTAGGCTTCAATGTTATCGGGCTTGACACTGCCACCGTACTGGATACGGACCTGTTGGGCTACCGCTTCATTGTACATAGTGGCGATAGCGCCACGGATGTTCAGGCCGATAATACTGTTGGCTGTAGCCGGGTCGGCGTTTTTGCCGGTGCCGATAGCCCAGATTGGCTCGTAGGCGACGACAACCTTGACGGCATCCTCGGCAGAGAAGCCGGCAAAGGCCGCTTTGACCTGCCCACCGACAAAAGCGGCGGTTTCGCCCGCCTCATTTTGGGCCAGATTTTCACCCACACAGATAATGGGGATAAGCTTGTGGGCCAAGGCCGCTTTGGCTTTTTTATTCACCCCTTCGTCCGTTTCACCGAAAAATTGACGTCGTTCGGAGTGCCCCAGAATGACGTAATCACACAGCCCGGCCAGCATCAGCGGTGAGATTTCACCCGTGAACGCTCCTTGCTCCTCCCAGTACATATTTTGCGCCCCCAAGCCAATCTTGCTGTTAGCAATTACCCCCTCGACTGCGCCTAAAGCGGTAAAAGGTGGGCAGAGCACAACATCTACCCCAGTTATATGGGCTACGGCCTCACGAATTTCGTGGGCTAACTGTACCGCCTCGGCCAGAGTCTTGTGCATCTTCCAATTCCCGGCAATAATCGGTGTTCGCATGTTAAATCTCCTTTAGATTTGGTCATTAGCAGGTAGCAGGCTAACAAATCGCATTTTGTAGGAAGCTGAAAGCCAAAGCAAACTTTGGACTCCAGACTTACCAGCTCACGGCATTAATTTAATGCCTACCCCTACTCTATACTCCCTCTATCTTACCACACTCCCCAATGCTTGGCAATGGGTTATAGATTACAAATCTTCTTTCAATTTCTCAGCAGCAGCACGAGTCATGCCCGGTACGGCCAGCAACTCTTCAAGGCTGGCCTGACGGATGGCCTCCAGCGAGCCGAATTTTTTTAGCAGCTCTCGCCGGCGTTTAGGGCCAATACCATCAATATCATCCAGACTGGAGCGAACCGCACCCTGGCCGCGTAACTGGCGATGATAGGTGACGCCAAAGCGGTGTGCTTCGTCGCGAATACGCTGAATCAAAAAGAGGGCTTGAGAATTACGAGGTAAAATGACCGGCTCAGAGAGGCCCGGCAAAAATATTTCCTCTTCTCGCTTGGCCAAACCAATAATGGCTACGGCGTCACGCAGTTCAAATTCATCTAAAACTTCCAGGGCCGCGTTCAGTTGTCCTTTGCCGCCATCGATAATAATCAAATTGGGGATGAGGGCCCACGAGTTCTCATTTTCGATTTTCGATTTTCGATTTTCGATTTTCGATTCATCCTGGTAACCGCCATCCGACATGCGTTTGAAGCGGCGGCGCAG
>CAZRYD010000143.1:7157-15700 GCA_964604225.1 uncultured Caldilineaceae bacterium | reverse complement strand
CGGTCAAACGGCATCGTCAATGGCAAGCAAGCCTCAATCAAGAACAGTTTTTTGACCAGGTATTTGGCTCCACCCCTGTTGACCGATAACTACACCCCGGCCACACGAATTGTATTTTCAACTTTCTCAAATTCTTCAACTCATTGATAAGCTTGAACGTTTGCACATCATATCAGATGGAGTTTAACGCCGCCAATCAGGCGATTGTGGGTCAGCGAAACCAACCTCAATGCCAAAGTAACGCTACAGGCACAAACAACCTCAAAAAACGGAGGGATAGCAATTCGCCTGCATTGATATTGTCACACGGCTCTTTGTTTGCAGACTCATCTTTTCTAACCCAGTTCAATATTTACGTGTTGTGGCTCTTATGCGCAATGATATAAAGGCTAAATTCAGCGTTATAAAAATGCGTTTTTTGTGGATTGCTATGCTATTTTTTACGTAATTTTTCCTTTAAATCTCGTATTTGTTTTTCCCACCCTGGAATGATCGAAATAATCCTTAAGTTTTCTAAACTGGTCAATGATTCTCCAACTTTCTCTATATATGGACAATCAGGTTCTCCTAGAATATCGGCGTATATATTGTCTCCCTCCCAACCTTTTAAGCCGAACTCGTGCGAATCACGATATTTTAGTGAACCTGTGTAATATGAGCATCTAACTGAATCAAAAAATAAATCTCTTGCAAAACCGCCATCCTTTCCACGTCCATCCTTTCCACGTCGATCTACAATCGCCCGAAATTCACTTTTGTCGTCATTTGCCTTGAATAACTCGTTGTTTTTGTAGTTTTGGATTTCTCCCGCAGCTTTTCCTTTATCCTTTTTATGTAGTATCGGGGTTAACCGTTGATAATAACAATCAAAGCTTGAATTGTTTTTTAAGACGAAAAATAAATAAAGTGGTATTTCAAAACCAAACCAATAATTTATAGTATTCTGCTTTATTACCCACGAAGGGGTAGTTGTGAATTTAAACTTTTCCAATCCATTCAAACCCTTATTCCTACCTAAATGCTCTAATTCAACACCACTAAGATCTGACGTTTTTACCTGAATACCAAACAGTATGCGGGTTGGACTATCCCCTACAAGCCATTCACAAAGGTAATCTATTCCAATGTCTTTATACCCAGCGATTTTATGCATTAGACAATACTTGGACATGATAAATTCTAAGTAGGCTTCCCCTCGATTCCCTATTCTGAAAGATTCTGGTACTTTGGGAAGTTCTGTTCTTGAATTATCCATAAAAAATCCCTCCCTAGAGTTTTATGTCTTGAGTTCGATTATATCACCTCGTGTAAAGGCGGCTAACTGTTACTTTCTGTTCAAATGTTCCCGCCGATCCAAGCTATTCGGCTTCTAAAATCAATACACTGGACAAGTCAGGGCCGGAAGTACTCAAAAACTCCGCGTGTTCTGCGTCCTTGCGGTGAAAGATTAAAACTGTCAGCCACTTAGCGGCTCGCCGTCAAAATCTGCTGGTTGATGGGGATGTTGTACAGAAAATCCTCGCGCTGCTGCTCGTCGGTAATGAGCTTGGCTTTGCGCATGGTTTCGGCGTGGGCCTGGTGCACATAGTGTTGGGCCTGGGGGGCCTGGCCAACGGCGGTCAAAATCTGACTGTGGTTGTAGTAAATCTCAGCCGCGGAAATTTGGAGGGAATGGATATAGGTCAGCCGCTCAAGCTGCTCTACGGCCAGGCTGGAGCTTTTGAGGGCGTCGTCGAATTCGCTGAGTTTGAACAGGCTGGCGCTGCGCAGATAGTGACCCAGGAGTTCGTGCTCAAAGTGGTCGCCGTCCGCCGCCAGCTTGATCACCTGATTGCTGAGCCGGATGGCATAGGTCAGGTTATCTTCGCCACCCAGGAGTTGATAATAGGCTGCCAGCGCCTCGTAACTTCTGAAGATCAGGGTATTATCCTGCCGTTCTTCGGCCTGGCGCATGGCCTGCTCCAGGTAGGTTGAGGCGGCATCGAACTGGTCGGTGGCGATGAAAACGAGTCCCAGCGAAATCAAGGCGTAGATTTTGCCGCGCAGGTGGTGGGAGGTGTTAAAAATCACCTGGGCCTGCTCGTAGCAGGTGCGGGCCTGGTCATAGTTGCCCAGGTTGTACCAGGCGTTGCCCATGTCGTACATATCCCAGCCCACCTGCAAGGTTGCGCCCATGCTCTCCGAGATTTCTTTGGCCTGCTGGTATAGCTTGAGCGCGCGGGGGTAATCGTTGACAAACAGAGCCAGGCCGCCCATGCCCCACAGGGTCCAGGCTTCTTCCAGGCGGTTGTCGGTTTCGCGGCAGATGGCCAGGGCCCGCTCAAAATAGATCGAGGCCCGTTCCGGGTCGTGCAGCGTGTCGGTATAGATGTGGCCGACCAGCTCGGTCAAGCGGCCTTCGCGCCGCCGGTCGCCCAGCTCCTGGGCAATCAGCAGGGCTTGGGCGGCAAAACTCATGCTGTTGGCATCGCGCCGGGTCCACAAAACGCGAGCGATTTGCTCAAGGCAGTGCTGCTCACCGCGCCGGTCGTTATGTTTTTGGGCTACGGCCAGCCCCTGGCGAGCGACCTGCTCGGCCTGGTTCAGCCGGCCTACCTGCCAATGATACAGGGCCAGCCGCGACATCACCTCGACCCAGCGAGTCTGGTCGTCCAGCGCCTCGGCCACCTCTTGCAGCGCTTCCAGGGCGTCCAACTCGCGGTTACGGTCGCTCATCAGGTGCAAGATGCTGCGTTCCTGGCTCAACAAGTCAAAGCGCTCGACCAGATTCGTCCGCAAGGCCTCGTCGCTCAAATCTAGCGCCGCATCTTCCAGAATCTCACGGGCCTGGCTGAAATAGCCCAGCGCTTCGGCGTTGGCGTGAACTTGGCGGGCAATGTTGCCGGCCTGACACAGATACGGGACAGCCCGTTCATCCTGGGCCCCGGCCATAAAATGATGCGCCAGCCCCGCCGGACTCTCAACCGGTTTACCATTAGCCAGCTTTTCCAACGCTGCTGCCACCCGCCGGTGGAGCAGGCGACGGCGCAGCGGGCGCAATTCCTCATACAAGGTTTCGCGGATGAAGGCGTGCTGGAATTGATAGTAAACATCAAGACCGTAACGACTGTCGCCCGCCTCGTCGACGATCTTGTTCATCTCAATTAACTGGTAAAGGAAAGCTTCCTCAAAAGCGGCCTCGATGACCTTGTCGCTGTATGGGCTGGCCTCCGACAGCAATTCCAGGGTAAAATTGCGGCCAATGGTAGCGGCCAGTTGCAGCAGTTCCAGGGTGGATCTTTTGATCCGCTTGAGCCGTCCCCCCAAGACCGACTTGATGCTGCCGGGCACGTGCAGCCGACCGGTCTCGCGTTGCTCCCAGTGACCCTCGCGCAGAATAATCTGCCCGTCAATGGCCAGGCTTTTGATGACTTCTTCCACAAACAGCGGGTTGCCTTCGGTCCCATCGTAGATCGAGTGGGCAAATTCGTCGCTGACGGGATCGCCCAGCAGCGCCTCCAGCATCTGCCTGACCGCTTCCTCCGGTAAGCGGCTGAGAGGGGTGCGATAGACCATCTCCGACAGGGCCAGGACGGCAATGTGATGGTTGACCGCCGTGGAGAAGCCGACCGCGACATCCCGGTACGCGCCCGCAATCAGCAGTGAGCTGCCCCCGGAGTTGCGGGCCAGCGTTTCCAGCAGTTCCAGGCTGCCCGGATCGGCAAAGTGGAGATCATCCAGCAAGAGCAGCACCGGCCGCTCGTAAGCCATATTCAAAAAGAATTTGCAAATCTGTTCCAACAGCCGGGCCCGCTCGGCTTCGGCGCTCAGGGGAGGATTGGGCGGAATATAGCCCAATTTGTCGGCCAGTTGCGGAGCCAGCTTGACCACTTCGCCGGCGATGAAGCCGGGGGCGTGGCGGCGCAGCGTGTCCGTCGGCTGCTCGCGAACATAATTGCGCAAGGCATTGGCAAACAGGGTGTAGGGCGTGCCGACATCTTCCTCGCGGGCTGTCCCTTGCAACACGTAGCCATCGCGCAGCCCGGCATAGACTTGCAGCTCCCGCAGCAGGCGGGTTTTGCCGATGCCGCTCTCGCCCGAAATCAATAAGACCGGCTCCATACCGGATTCGCCCCGGCGGATGTGGTCCCAGCGGCGCTTGAGTTCAGCCATTTCAGCTTCGCGGCCCACCATTTTGCCGCGCGAGATGCGGTCGAGCAGGGCTTGCTGGGTGGTCCTGGCCTCTAAACCCAGGGGTGGTTCTCGTTGGGGCTGGGCGGGCGGCGGCGTTTCGTCGCCCCGGTAATAGGCCAGAATCGGGGCCAAATCACGGCGGACTTCGGCGGCGTTGGCGTAGCGTTCGGCGGCATGTTTGGCCAGCAGTTTCAGAATAATCGCCTGTAAATTGCCAGAAATATTGGGGTTGTAACGCTGCGGCGGCACCACCGGGGCGTGAATGTGCTGCGAGACCACACTGAGCGGGTCATCCCCGGAAAAGGGCAGCCGCCCGGTCAGTAATTCATACATCATCACGCCCAAAGCATAGAGGTCAACCCGGTGATCCCCCGGTTCACCCAGGGCCAGTTCCGGGGCCAGATACGAGGCGGTCCCGGCTACCAGACCCTCCTGGGTCAAGCGCGATTGACCCTGAATGCGGGCCAGGCCAAAATCCATCACCTTGACCTGCCCTTCCGGGGTAATCATCACGTTTTCGGGCTTGAGGTCGCGGTGGATGACCTGGTGGGCATGGGAATATTCCAGGGCGGCCAGAATGCCGTCGATGATGGGCAGCGACACCTCAAAGGGCATCAGGTTGGGAGCATAACTGTTGTCCAGGCTCCACAAATCGCGGCCAGGGACGTATTCCATCACCAGATAGGGGTAAGTTTCTTGCTCGGCGTAATCATAAAGGGTGATGATGTTGGGATGGTTGAGCTGGGCCACGGAGAGGGCCTCGCTGCGGAAGCGGGCCAGCTTGTCGGCGGCCATACCGCCGTCGGTGGTGAGGACTTTGAGGGCGACAATGCGCCGGAGTTGCTCATCCTCGGCTTTGTAAACAATGCCGGCTCCCCCTTGTCCGAGCTGGTCTTCCAGGCGGTAGCGGCCATTTAACAGCGAGCCGAGGCTAATAGCCGAAAGGGTGGGTTGGCGTCGTTTGAACATGGCAGTTTCCTGGGGCTGCGGGAGAGCATTTATGCCTAAATTTTACCCTAGCCTGCGCTTTGACACAAGTGAGCCTTTGTTTCGTTTAACGACGGTGAAATTGTTAACAATTGTGAATTGAGGAAATGGGGTTGAGTAGGCAGGTTGTTCTCATCTTGCTTTAAACTGATTCTATAACAATTCTAATAAACATCAGTTATACTAGGCATAGTTGAAAAGTTTTAGGAGTTACGCAGTTCAAGGTAGCCCCTTGTGGGCGGCCATAAACGGGCACAAGGCCCTATACTACAACTCAACTGCTAACTCGTAAGTTTATTTAGATGATGGAGGTCTAGATAATAACGATGAATCTGTCTCTTAAACTAGGACGGATATTTGGCATAGATATAAAAGTGCACCTCACCTTTTTGCTCATTCTGGTCTGGGGAGCCTTCAATTATGGCGGCAGTGCCGGTCCGCTGTATGGCGTCGTGGTGACTCTGGCGCTTTTCACGCTGGTCTTACTGCACGAGTTAGGCCACAGCGTCGCAGCGCTGGGCTACGGTATCCCGGTGAGGGATATAACCCTGTTGCCGATTGGCGGGGTGGCTCGCCTGGAACGCATGCCGGAGAAGCCGCTGCACGAATTGGTAGTGGCTCTGGCCGGCCCGCTAGTTAACGTGGTTTTGGCGTTTGTACTGTTACCGGTGGTGGTGCTTTTAGCCGTGGCCCAGGGTGAGGCGCTCTCACTGGCGATGCTAACCCAGCCAGGGTTGCTCGGTTTGCTGGCCTTTTTACTCACAGCCAATATTTCGCTGGCGGTATTTAATATGATCCCGGCTTTCCCGCTGGACGGCGGGCGTGTGCTCCGCGCTGCGTTGGGCTTTTTCATGGATTACCAGCGCGCCACCCAAACGGCGGTGATCGTGGGCCGGGTTATGGCAGTAGGTTTGGGTCTGGTGGCTATTTTTACCGGCCAAATTTTCCTGACTCTGATTGCCCTCTTTATCTTCTTTGTGGGCGGCCAGGAAGGCCAGATGGTGGCGGCGCGCGGGCTGCTGCGCAAGGTAAGCGTTTCTCAGGCGCTGACCCCAAACACCGTGGCGCTTTCGCCTGATGCCACCGTGAGCCAGGTTGCTTCGCTGATGATGACCAATCGCCAGCCTGATTTTCCGGTGCTGGATCCGATCAGCGGACAACTGTTGGGGGTAGCTTCGCACCGGAGTGTGGCCCAAGCTATGGAGCAGGGCCGCTGGCGCAGCCGTATCGTCGATATTATGCAGCAGGCCCGTACCGTGCCCACCATTGCCCTGACGGCCTCGTTGGACGAGGTGCAGGACAAACTGAGCCAGACTTCCAGCCGCGTGGCGGCGGTCTATGACGGCCTGCATTTCCGGGGCTTGATCAGCCTTGAAGATGTTTATCGGGTCTTCCAATTCCTCTCGCGGGGTGGTTCGTCCGGGCGGATTGGCTGGCAGGCAGGTTAGCCTCAAATTGTAGGAGCGACCCCTGGGGGTTGCCCCGATAGGCAAGCACAAGAGTTAGAGGGCAACCCTATGCGGTTGCCCTTAATCTTTTCCAGGACTTTCGCTCGTATGTCATTTTGAGCGACCGCAGGGAGCGAAAAATCCCTAAAACGTCGGCTTGCAATCGAATATTTGAGGGATTCTTCACTTCGCTCCGCTCCGTTCAGAATGACAAGCGAAAGTCCTACTTTTCAAAAAACGCTCAATCAGAGCGTTTTTTTGTTTACTTTTAGCCGGAGGTATTGTACCATAACGCAGTCAAATTTATGAGAGGGTAGGTCAAATGACACTTCAACTATCTCCCCGCGACCGCGAACTCCTGGCTGGCGAGCATGGCCCGGCGGCTAAAATGGCCATGTCCATTATTGTGCGCATGGCCGAATTTCATGGGGCGGAGCGGTTGCTGGATATTGAACAAGCCCACATCGATAGTTCCATCTATATGGGTGAGGCCGGGTTGGAATTTGCCGAGCGTTTAGCCAGCCTGGGGGCAAAGGTGGCGGTGCCGGCGACCTTGAATGTCAGTTCGGTGGACGAGCACCACTGGCAGGAGTGGGCCGTGCCCCCGGAGTGGGCGGCCAATGCCCGCCGCCAGATGATGGCTTACCAGCAGATGGGCTGCCGGCCCACCTGGACCTGCGCGCCCTATCAGGTGGAACTCATCCCCAAGTTGGGGCAGCAAATCGCCTGGGGCGAGTCGAACGCCATTGTTTTTGCCAATTCGGTGCTGGGCGCGCGCACCGAACGTTATCCCGACCTGCTGGACATCTGCGCCGCCATCACCGGCCGGGTTCCGGCGGTGGGACTGCACCTGACTGAAAACCGGGCCGGTCAACTGCTGCTGGCGCTGACCGATGTTCCCTTAGCTGTCCAGCAAGACGACTCGTTTTACCCGGTGTTGGGGCATCTGATGGGCCAGTTGGCCCGC
Organism: uncultured Caldilineaceae bacterium; assembly: GCA_964604225.1. GTDB lineage: Bacteria > Chloroflexota > Anaerolineae > 4572-78 > J111 > DSQQ01. The sequence goes on along the minus strand of CAZRYD010000143.1, from coordinate 8,125 downwards.
GACCGCATCCCGGTAGTTACTGGTTTGCAGGTTCAGCCGACGGAGGATCAATTCAAAGCGATGGGCGCAGCCAGCGCCTCGTCCGGTGTAGTCGCTCTATTTCATGTGGTCGGATACACGCCCGAAGCGCCGACTCTGACCGCAGCTTTGCAGGGCCGACAACCAGAGGAAACGTTTCTTGTCACCATGGACTCGCTGCGGGCGGCCCGGCGTGAGTTGACCACGGCTAGCGGCGAAAAGCTGGATATGGTGGTCTTGGGCAGTCCCCACTTTTCGCTGGCCGAGTTCAAGCAGTTGGCGCCATTGCTGACGGGCTGCCGCGTCCATCCTGAGGTAAAATTTCTGGTTACCTCCAGCCGGGCCATGGCCTTGTTGGCCCATCGGGCCGGGTATCTGGCGGCGCTGGAAGCCTTTGGCGGCACAGTGACGGTAGATACCTGTATTCTGGCTTCGCCGATGCTACCGCCGGAAATCAAACGCTTGATGACCAATTCGGCCAAGTATGCCTATTACGCGCCGGGCATGCTCAAGACCGAAATCACCTTTGGCAGCCTGGCCGATTGTGTCCGTTCGGCGGTTGAGGGCCGGGTAGTACGGGATGAATCGTTGTGGGAGTGAGCAGCGTCTTTGTTATTCTGAGGCGAAGCCGAAGAATCCCTATGGTATTTGCTAAAAAGTATGTTCCTGGGCACCCAAGCTGGAGTCTTTTAGCCCAGGTTATAGGGACTCTTCGCTGGCGCTCAGAGTGACATAGAAAAGTGTGAGGTTTTGATGAAAATAACGCTATCCGGTCGGCCGGTGATTGCGGGGCAAGCCAGCGGTCTGGTCCTCGTTTCCAACGAGCCGTTAAGCTTTTGGGGTGGGTACGATTATCAAACGGGGACGATTATTGACCAGCGTCATCCGCTGGCGGGCGAGTGCGCGGCGGGCCGGGTGCTGGCGCTCCCCTTCACGCGAGGCTCGAGCAC
>CAZRYD010000143.1:0-7057 GCA_964604225.1 uncultured Caldilineaceae bacterium | reverse complement strand
CACTTATTTTTCAATGGCACCATTTTCATGGTATTTGCCTAAGGCCAAAACAACATTTTGGCCGCCAAAACCAAAGGCATTTACCAGGGCCAGGGTAGTTTTGTGGCGACGGGCCTCATTGGGCACATAATCAAGATCGCACTCAGGATCAGGCGTGTGATAGTTGATCGTGGGGCAAATGACGCCTTCTTCGATGGTTTTGACCGCCGCCAGCGCCGAAATAGCCCCGGCTGCCCCCAGCGTATGTCCCACCTGCGATTTAGTCCCGGTGATGGGGATGTGATAGGCTCGCTCGCCAAAAACACTCTTGATCGCCAGCGTTTCGGCCACATCACCCAGAGGGGTGCTGGTGCCGTGAGCAAAAATAGCATTGATCGCTTCGGGGGATTTTCCGATTGAGACCAGGGTGCCTTTGAGGGCGGCAATGGCCCCGCTGGCATCGGGTCTGGGCGCAGTGAGATGATAGGCATCGGAGGTGAGCCGCCCACCCAACACCTCGGCGTAAATACGAGCCCCACGGGCCTGGGCGTGTTCTTCTGTTTCCAACACAAAAGCCGCTGCACCCTCACCAAAAACAAAGCCGTCGCGGTCCTTGTCAAAAGGCCGGCTGGCGTGCTCAGGATCATCGTTGCGTGTAGATAGCGCGCCCATCCGCGCAAATGAAGCAAAAATGAGGGGTGAAATGGCCGCCTCGGTACCGCCGGCGATCATCACGTCGGCTTCACCCCGCTTCATCATGTGAAAAGCGTCAAGCAAGGCATAATTGCCACTGGCGCAGGCCAGCGCCGAGGTATTGAGTGGGCCCGTAGTGCCAAACTCAATCGAAACTAGACAAGAGGCGGCATTGGGCATCACATTGGTTACCAAAAAGGGGGTAATCGAGCGCGGCCCCTCTGTGAGTAATTGTTTGGTGCCTTCTTCCATAGTGCTGATGCCGCCGCCGCCCGTGTTAAAAACAACACCCACCCGGGGCGAGTTTTCCGGGGTGATTTCCAGCTTGGCGTCGGCCAGAGCTTGCCGGGTGGCCGCGATGGAAAAGTGGGTTGAGCGGGCTAAACGCTTGGCTATTTTTTTGTCCATCCAATCGGTCGCTTCAAAGCCTTTCACCTCGCAGGCAATACGGATGGAAAAACCTGCGGGGTCAAAACCAGAAATCGGTCCGGCGCCCGAAACGCCGACTTTCATATTTTTCCAGAAAGTGGCCACATCATTGCCAATGGGGGTAATTGCGCCCACTCCGGTAATAACTACACGCGACATATCTTCTCCTTCGTAAATAGACCGCCGACGGCAGATCGCCGACCGCCGAAAAAATTCTCATTACGTGTGCCCGTAAGGGTATCGGTGGTGTGCCTAGCTCGTGACGACTCCTCTGAAAATAACTTGTTTGTAGTAGCGACTTGAGCTGAAGGCCCCCTATGGGCAGTCGCTGATACGCTTGGACGACTTCAGTCGTCACTACGAACAAATTTCATCGTTGGTGGCCCAACTCAAATACCCAATTTTATTCGTCCTGGAAAGCGAGTCAAGTTGAAAAAATCAATCTTTTAGTTCAACACCGGATTCGGCTTTAAGTTGCGCTCTCCACCAGTTGTTTTAAGCCAGCTTCATCCAAAGTGGGGACACCCAGGGCCTGCGCCTTGGTCAATTTGCTGCCGGCTTTTTCACCGAGCACCAAATAGTCAGTTTTTTTAGACACGCTATCGACCACTTTGCCGCCGTGTACCTCGATAAAAGCTTTGGCCTCTTCACGACTCCAGGTAGGGAGCGTGCCGGTAATGACAAAGGTTAAGCCGGCTAATTGTGAGCCGGAAGGTTCAATGGGCGCACCCTCGGCGCTCAAGGTTACCCCGGCCCGGCGAAATTTTTCGATGAGGGCCTGATTGGCCGGGCGGCTGAACCACGCCACAATCGATTCGGCGATGCGCGGGCCGACCCCTTCAACCGCTTCCAGTTCCTCCCGGCTGGCCTGCTCCAAGGCGTCAATGGAGGGGAACGCGGCCACAATCAGCCCGGCCACCACCCCGCCGACGTAGCGAATGCCCAGGCCGGTTAGAAAACGCTGATAAGGTTGGTTTTTGCTGGCGGCGATAGCCGCCAGGAGATTATCGGCTTTTTTGTCGGCAAAGCCTTCCAGGGCCAGCAATTGGTCACGGGTCAAAAAGTAGATGTCGGCAATATCTTTGAGCAAACCTTGAGCGGCCAGTTGCTCGCCAATTTTGATACCAAAGCCTTCGATGTCCATGGCCCCACGAGACACAAAGTACTCAATCTGGCGGATCAGTTGGGCCGGGCAGGCCGCATTGATGCAAAACAGGGCCACGTCCTCGCCCAGGCGCGTACTCGGTTCGCCGCAAACCGGGCAACGGCTGGGCGGCTGGTAGGGCTGGGAGTCGGGCGGGCGTAAGTCTTCAATGGCCTTGACCACTTGCGGAATCACATCGCCGGCCCGCTTAACCACAACCGTATCGCCGGCGCGAATGTCTTTCTTGGCCAGGTCATCAAAGTTGTGCAGGCTGGCCTGGCGGACCGTCACCCCGCCGATGTTGACCGGCTCCAGCACGGCGTAAGGCGTAATCTGGCCGGTGCGGCCCACATTTGTCCTGATTTCCAGCAGTTTGGTGGTCGCCTCGCGGGCATGGAATTTGTAGGCGATGGCCCAGCGCGGCGCGTTGCCCACCACCCCCAACTCCTGTTGTAGGGCAAAATCATTGATTTTGATGACCGCGCCGTCGGCGTCATAGGCCAGGTTATCGCGTTTCTCCATCCAGGTATGGATGAATTTGAGAACCTCTTCAAAATCGCCGGTGTGCAAAATATCGGGGTTGACCGGGAAACCGAGCGCGCGCAGGTAATCTAACGCCTCTTTTTGGGAATGAATTTCCGCACCTTCCACATAGCCGATGGCATAGCTGTAGAGGGCCAGGGGGCGCTGGGCCGTAATTTTGCTATCCAGCATCCGCAGTGAACCGGCGGCAGCATTGCGCGGATTGGCAAAGATTTTCTCATCCTTTTCCAATTGCTGCTGGTTAAATCGGTTAAAATCGGCGATAGGCATGTAAATTTCGCCGCGAACTTCGATTTTGGCCGGAGCGGGCGGCCCGGCGGGCGTGGCCGGAATCCGCAGCGGGATACTTTTTACCGTGCGCACATTGGCGGTGACATTTTCGCCCTCCACCCCATTGCCGCGTGTCGCGCCCTGCACCAGCCGGCCAGCCTGATAGGTCAAAGCAATGGCCAGGCCGTCTATTTTTGGCTCGACCACAAACTCCAGGTCTTTGACCGTCATTCCTGCGGGCAGCAGCCGCCCCACCCGGGCCAGCCAGTTGCGCATGTCGTCATCGTTAAAGGCGTTACCCAGGCTGGTCATGGGGATGGGGTGAATAACCTTTTCAAAACCCTCCAGAGGTTGCGAACCGACGCGCTGGGTGGGTGAGTCCGACGTGATTAGTTCGGGGTACTGGGCTTCAAGCTCGCGCAGCTCATTCAACAAGTGGTCATAATCGGCGTCGCTGATGATGGGGTCGTCGAGGGTGTGGTAGCGATAGAGATGGTAATTAATTTCATCACGCAGCTCGGTCAAGCGTTGTTGAACGTCGGACATGGATTCCTCACAAATAGAAAGCGTCGCTCAAAAGAGGAGCGACGCTGATTATAAATTGAAACCAGGTAATTATCAATTGTTATTGTTATTTTCCGGTGTTTCCGGGGGCAGGGTCGGTTTTAGAAAGTCCTGCGCGGCCCAGCCTTCGGTGCCGTTGGCGTTTCGAACAAACCACCAGACAAACTCTCCCTGATTTTCGTCGGCTTTGGGTCCATCCAAAATCAGCACGACACTCTCTTCAGGGGCCACATCCAGCCGGGCGTTGTTGGTACCGGGACCAGATCTCAGGCTGACCCCCGCCCCTTCGGTGCCGATCACTTGGGCGTACACGCCTTTGGCCAATTCGGTGGGGGCGGTAGGTACAGGCGTGGCGGTCGGGATAGGCGTGGCGGTCGGTTCGAGCGTGACGACCGGCGGGAGGGTGGGGGTGACATCGGGGGCGCTGGCGGTGGTGGTGGCATCGACGATGGGTTGGGTCGGGGCCAAGCCGGGAATGACTTCCGGGGTAGGGGTAATGGCTTGCTTGCGCAAAATGTTAACCACCCCCAGCCCAATCAACCCAATGACTAAAAGGCCGGCCAGGGCGCCAACCAGAACCCAGACGACCGGAAAGCCGATTTCAGCGCTGCTCACCTCTTCTAAACGGCGAGGCCGCCGAGTTTGGCGAGTCTGCTGATCGCGCCAATTATCTTTCATAGCTATATCGCTCCATGTTTATTAAGAGTAGCAGGGTAACAGAGTCGCAAAGTAGCAGGTAAAACAATTTGCAGCCTGCAACCTTGCTACCCTGCTACACTGCTTTAGTCACCAACAAGGTCAAATCGTCCGGCTGTTCTTCGCCATTTCTAAATTGATCAACATCGCTGACAATGATTTTAACTAAATCGCTGGCCGAGCGGTGGCCCTCGCGTTTGACAATCTCTTTCAAGCGTTCCAGGCTATACATCTCGCCGTCTCCCCGGCGCACGGCGTCGGTCACTCCATCGCTATAGCAGACGAGCGTATCGCCGAGGTGAAACGTCAAACTATCTTCGGTAACGATTAAGTTTGGCAATAACCCCAAAAAACGACCTGGCGGATTGAGTAAACTGACCTCACCGGTATCCGCATGGTAATAGACCGGCCGGTCGTGCCCCCCTCGCACAAAGCGCATCTCACGCGTCACAAAGTTTAGGGTGGCATAGAAGGCGGTCACAAACATATCGGCCGTGGTAGAGACTTTGAGGAGGAGGTTGTGAATGCGGTGAGCGGTTTCGCTGGGCGACAAGTTGGCGTTGGTTTCGCTCAGAAACAAGGCCCGCACCACGGCCATATAGATAGCTGCCTGGACACTTTTGCCCGAAGCATCGGCCATGACAATGCCAATCTGGTCTTGACCCATATCCACAATGTCGTATAGGTCGCCGCCAATTTCCCGCGCCGGGCGAGCCAGCACCGCAAATTCAAAACCAGGAACTTTGGGAAATGAAGTTGGCAAAATATTTTTATGAACCTGGGCGGCAATCTCCAGATCGCGCTTGAGCCGCTCTCGCTGGAGCAACTCGGCCTGGGCAGCTCGCAGATTGTCCAGAGTACGGGCCAGCTCACTATTTTTAAGTTGCAGTTCGGCGATAGTAATCCGGTCGGTGTCTCGCACGCTGCGGGTGATGCCCCGCATAATGGCGCGGGCCACGGATGGGTTGCGGGTCAGGATGTCGTCGAGTGTTTTTTCATCAATCTCAATCAACTGGCAATCAGAAATCGCGTGCACCGTGGCTGCGCGAGGGGCACGATCCAGAACGCCCAACTCCCCAAAAAATTCGCCGGTGTTCTTTATCCCCAAAAATTGATCACCGTCGGCCATGCGTTTGGTGAAGGCGACCTGACCCTCTTGAATGATGTAAAAAATGTACTCTAGTTGACCCTCGTGGCAGATGATCGTATCGGCGGGATAGGTACGGGTGACCACCACATTCAGTAAGGCGGTCAATTCATCTTCGGGGAGAACGCCCAGAGCAAGCTCCAGCGCCGAACGGATGCTGCTCAATTTTTCCCCACCACCTTTACCAGGCCACAACTAACTCGCGGGCCATGTTTTCTTCGCGCACCGCGGCCATGCCGCGAGTACGGCAAGCATCCAAAATATTCTCAACTCGGTTGACCAGTTGATCGGGGGAAATGGGCTTAATCAGGTAGTCTACCGTCATGGGGCCACATTCAAAGGCCATTGTCACCTCCCGGCGCATGCCTTTGGCGCTTAAAAAAACCACCGGCACATCGGGCGCTTCTTTGGCAATGATGCGGGCGGCATCATAGCCCGTCATCATAGGCATGCGAATATCCAAAATGACCAGGTCTATCGGCTCTTCTCGCACAATCTGAACGGCCTGCGCTCCATTAATGGCTTCGTGAACTCTGTGATCTTTTTGCCGGAGGGCAAAGGCAAACAATTCCCGGCAGTCACGGTCGTCTTCGGCGTAAAGAATGTTAGACATGGCTGACTACACTCCTTTGTTTGGCCGCTCACATTTTACTCCTGCAAACGGCCTTGGGCAAAACTTTTTCTAAATTAACCCGATTAGCCAGAGTATAGCACGGTTTTTTTAACTTTACAATCAAACTTATCAGTTACAAGTAGACATAAATAGTGCAAGTCGATCTGGTTGCCGATGTTATTTATGTCAAATCAACTTAAGCTAGCTTAAAATTTTGAATCAATGCAGCCCAAGGTTTGCAGCTCTAAGTGTAGCCTACTTCACAATTTAATTATTGTGTACTATAATCCGCCTGTTATCCCAATTTCAAGGCAAAAGAGGGCATTATGACGCAATTAGAAGCAAAACATAAGCGTGCTTTATTTATCGGCGCGCTCATCGGGGCTATTCTGGGCGCTGGGGCTGGCTACCTGCTCACCACAGCACCGGCTAATTTGAAAGAAGATGAAGAACCCGCACCCTTATCGGCCACAGAACTGATTGCTCTGACCAGTGTTGCCGCGTCGTTCATCCGCCGGCTCGACGATATTCGCCGCAAAACTTGATGGACAGCATCGCAGCAGGCGGCGAGTGGCTGACATGACATACGGGAATTTACTTGTTGAACCAGGGCTAAAGCAAAATTCACCTCAGCGGCATAGAGACACAGAGACATAAAAAATCTGGTATCCTTGCCTGTCTGGGGTTAAATATTTATGGAGAAAAAATGGGAAAAGACAAAAAGAAAAAAGAGCACACCCTTGATCTGGATACCCCAAAAGTAAAAACAGATCGCCCCAAAGTTAAAAAAGTGGTGCTGGCCTACTCCGGTGGGTTGGATACCAGCGTCATTGTGCCCTGGCTGCGCAACAACTATGGCTGCGAAGTCATCTGTATGTGCGCCAACCTGGGCCAGGAAGAAGAGCTGGACGGCCTGGAAGCTAAGGCTCTGGCTTCCGGGGCCAGCAAATGTTACATCGAAGATTTGCGCGAAGACTTT
>CAZRYD010000142.1:0-15711 GCA_964604225.1 uncultured Caldilineaceae bacterium | reverse complement strand
AAGGACGGTTACTTCCGTATTTTGGGCCGCATTGACGATGTGATCAACGTGGCCGGCCACCGCCTGGGGACCAAAGAGCTGGAGTCGGCCTGCCTGGCCGTGCCCGAAATTGCCGAGGCCGCCGTGGTGCCCCGTGTGGACGAGGTCAAGGGCCGCGTGCCGGATATTTACGTCTCGCTCAAGCCGGGCTACAGCCCCAGCAAAGAAATTGAAAAGAAAGTTGAAGACGCCATCGCCGACACCATCGGCAAAATCGCCAAACCCAAACACGTTTTCATCGTGCCCGACATGCCCAAGACGCGCTCCGGCAAGATTATGCGCCGCGTTTTGGCTGCGGTTTCCAATAATATGAATGTGGGCGATGTGACCACTCTGGCCAACCCCGAAGTGGTCGAGCAGGTGCGGCATATGGTGCAGGGTGATGCGCCGGTTGCTGCCCAGCAGGATGGGCCGGAAGATTTGAAGCGCTTTGGACAGGAGTAAAAATGCCTAACTTATAACCTCACCGCCGATCTGCCCATAGGGGGCCTTCGGCTCTGACCGGCGCTCGAAGGTTGTGACCTCCTCCGAGCGTGAAATTTGGATATATTGAGTTTGGTGACAAAATAAAACAAAACCCCCGTTTTCTCAGACAAGCGGAAAACGGGGGTTTTTATTCATCCTCTTCTGACTGCTTTTTCAAGCGTTTCCGCAGTATCTCCGGCACGTTGCCGCCCAGCGACAAGATTTCCAGGGCCTCGTCACTGTCAATTGGTTCAACTTCTTCGACCCGCAAGTGGTAATCCTCTTCAGCGCCGGCAGGGGCAGCAGGGGCCGGCGCCGACGCGACCGCAGGGAGGGCGGGCTCGGCGGGAAGCACGTCTTCTTCGACAAAGGCGGTATCGATGACGGCCTGCTGGACCATCTCGATCACTTCCCCGGCGTCGGTGAGCAGGTAAGCGCCCTGGTCAATCAAGGCCCGGTTGCCGGCGGTATCGGTTAAGCTGACAAAAACAGGCAAACCTCGCTCCAGGGCAGCGCTGCCGCGCGCCTGGGAGTCGTCGTCCGTTTGAGGAATGAGCAGGGTCAGGGCCAGATGGTCAATCAGCAGGTTGCGGGCTTCGGCTAATTTTTCTTGAAAGGGTGTATCAGGGGCAAACGGGCTGACCAGCACAAGCCGCTTGCCAAGCATAGGAGCTTCCAATTTAGAGGTCGATTTGGCAAAGGCGTTGAGACCCATCGGCAAGACGATGACGGCGCGACCGCCGTCGGTTGCCAGCATGGTCTCAAAGGTCGCTCGATCCAGTCCACGTCCATAGCCGCTGATCAGGCCAATTTCCTCGGCGGCGAGGGTCCGCATAACCTCGTCGATGAGTTTGGTGGTGGTTTCGTCGCTAGTTGGGCCGCCCAGCACGGCTACCCCCGGCTCGTTGAGTAGGCTCAGCGGCCCCCGGGCCCACAGGATCAGTGGTTGTTTGGCGGCGGGAAGTGTGGTTAGCAGGCGTTTGGGGTAATGCGGGTCGGTGCGGATGAGTGGTTCAATCTGCTGGGCCCGCCATTGCGCTACCGTGGCGGCCTGCCTGGCCAACTTGTCGGCTACAGCTACGGCCTGGCCAGCTTCCTTATCTGACAAGCCAAAACGGGTGGACCACTCCCACGGCGACAGATCAAATAGTTCGGCCAGGGGGCGCTGCTCGCCAAAGCACCATTGTTGAATAATCGGCTTGACCAGATTTAATTTTAGTTTGCTCTCATTAATCAGGGCCAGCCAGTAGATGAGTTCGGAATAATCTGCCATCGATGTTGCCGCCTCTATTGCACGATCAGCCGAATGACGCAGGGTTCCGGATAGTTGCCGATATTGTCAACCACCACCAATCTAAACTCATATTCACCCGGAGCAGCCGTGCCCGTATTCCACGAACCAAGATTGCCGCCCAGCACGGCATTATCATACCGCTGGATGAAGGACCACTCGCCGCCAAGGGGGCGGAATTCAAATTTGTAGTATTCAAAGTTATCCACCGTGGCCGCACCGCTGATCTGGATGACTCCACTGACGCGAGCGCCATCGCCGGGTTGGGTGATCCTGGCAGTGGGGTTAGGGCAGTTAGGGGTTTGTCCAGTGGTAGCCTGATTAGGCGTCGGGGTAAGCGGTAATTCCACCTCAAGAGTAGGGGGTGGAAGTGTTGGCGAAGGGGTGGGCGAAGGGGTGGGCGTTGGAAGCAGCGGTGGTGGGGTGGGGGTATCAGGCAAAACCAGGAGTGGGGTAGGGGTGGGAGTTTCTTGGGGTGGAGGAACAATAGTAGGAGTAATGGCGCTGAGGTAATAAACACCCAGGGCTAACCCCAGCACAATCATCAGGCCAATAAAGGCGCGGGTCATACGAGTATTGGCATTTTCGCGCTCAAGGGTAAAAATGGAGCGCACCCGGTCTCGGCGGGCCAGCCATATGACTCTGATAAAAAAAAGCGCAACCAGCCCCAAACCGAGGTAAAGCCAGGTATCAAATAGGGCAATGGGTCTGAGAAATTCCAGCATATAGGTGTAGGTGTCCCCTAAAACACAAAGGGGTATATTTTAGAGTGTCTACTCGTTAAGAGCAAAAAACCTTGAATCTGCCAACAAACCAGCCAGGAACCTCCGCAAATTTTTTAGACTTGACAAGTCTGGCAGATCTGTCAAGTCTAAAATAGGATTTACGGATTCAGTCGGCACAAGTATACAAATAGCGAGGCATAGGAGCAAATTATGTCAGGCTATGGCGTTGTTTTTATTTGAGGGAGGCCAAAATACCTTTGAGCAGGGCCATTAATTTGGGTACGACAACTTTGCCTGTTTCCAAAACTTCTTCGTGGGTGGTTTCTGCCTGTGAACTGGTTTCCAGGATGGAGATATTGGTGATACTGCTAATGCCAAGAACTCGCACGCCGCCATGATTGGCCACCACCACCTCGTGGGCGGTGGACATGCCTACGGCGTCGGCGCCAATGAGGTGAAGAAAGCGATTTTCAGCCGGGGTTTCAAACGAGGGGCCGGCCAGACAGACATAGACGCCTTCTTGCAAGGTTAAGTTCAAGCCTCTAGCCACCTGGCGAGCCAGAGCCAGCAACGCCGGATCATAGGCGTGGGTCATGCTGGGAAAGCGTGGCCCAAATTCAGCCAAATTGGGGCCGCGCAAAGGATGATTACCGCCCATCCCCACCAGGTTGATCTGATCGGTAATCAGCATTAAATCGCCTGGCTTGAAATCTCGGTTGAGCCCCCCCGCAGCGTTGGTGACAATCAACGTTTGCACGCCCAGAACTTGCATGACTCGCACCGGCAGAGTGATGTGTTGGATCGGATAACCTTCGTAAAAATGGGTCCGGCCTTGCATCACCAGCACCGGCTGGCCAGCCAGTTGGCCAATGACCAATTTGCCCGCATGCCCAGGCACCCCAGAAACGGGAAAGTAGGGTATCTCGTCGTAGGGGATATAATCGGCCTGCTCAATTTCATCGGCCAGGGGGCTGAGACCGGAACCCAAAATCAGGCCAATTTTGGGTTGGTGGTGAGTTTTGCGCCGGATGTAATTGGCGGCTTGCTGGTATGTTTCATAACTAAAAAAATCTTTGTTGTCGCTCATCGGTTTGAACCATTCACCTCATGAAAATGAAAATGCAGAGCTAACCCCCATCCGCTCTGCATCTAAAAAATAGGATATAACATCTTTGGGATGACCCTCAAAAGTTTTATCAGCGGACTTCTTTTTCACTTTCTTGGGTCAGGTGAGCGTAGACCTGGGTGGTAGAGATATTGGCATGCCCCAGTAATTTTTGAATATCTTGCAGTGATTTGCCCTGGCTTAATTTATGGGCGGCAAAGGAGTGGCGCAGGGTGTGCGGTGTAACCTCAGCGGGAATGCCGACGGCTTCGACATAGTGTTTGATGATTAGCCACAAGCCCTGACGGGTAAGCCGCTGCCCCCGGTTATTGAGAAAGACAGCCGACTCATTCGGGTCGTGCACCAGTTGTTCCCGGCCATGGCGGATATAGGTTTTTAGGATGTTCAGGGCCGAGCCAGCAATTGGAATCTCGCGCGCCTTGGAATTGGATTTTTTACCCTTAACCCGAACTCTGCCGGTATTGCCGTCAATATCCACATCAGCCACATTCAACGAAACCAGCTCGGTTACCCGCATGCCCGAAGCATACAGCATTTCCAGCAGGGCCAAATCCCGCTCGGCTTTCGGGCCACTCTGACCAGCGGGAGCCTGCAAAAGCTGGTCGACTTCACCTATTGAAATCGCTTTGGGTAAGCGTTTTTTGACTTTGGGCGAGTCGAGGGTGAGCGTGGGGTCTTCTTTTAAGTCGCCTTCAGCCACCAGATAATGAAAGAAAGATTTGATCGCAGCCACCTTACGGGCCACGGTTGAGGAAGTGTATTTACCATTCTTGATACGATCAATATAGTCAATAATGACGTTTTTCTTAACCTGTGCCCAGTTTTCTACTTTCTCATCCGTTTTCTTTTGGATATGCAGAAAAAATTGCCCCAGATCATTTTGGTAAGCGGCAATGGTATTTTCGGCATAGCCCTTTTCTGCGGCAAGAAAGTCAAGGAAGCTTTGAATTCTATCTTTCATAGTCTACTCCTCACGCAGACCCTATAAATTGAAGTGGCTCGAATTTAATCTGGTTAAGCCTCAGCTCTATTTGCTTTGAGTAAATTTAACTTAACGTTGTCAAACTTGAAAGTACTCCGTCGCCGGGTCAACAAACTGTTATGTACTGCCTCAAACTCGGCTAAGGTTTGAAATTTTACCGTTATCAGGTGTGCAGACAGCGGCTGAGATAAAAGGGGGAATTACCTTAAGCCCATTGTACCAGAACTTTTCATAACTTGCAAGCGTCGTAATTGACAAGCGCTCTTGCCCTAATCGGCACTGAACATAAGCGACTTTTTTATCATTTTCAATCGTCAGCGTGATCTGAATATCCAACATCTCAATAATTTGGCGTTGGCTTTCGAAATTATTATCTGCTGCGGTTAAGCCTTCCCGTACTTTTTCGGCAAAATCTTTGACGGTTCGTATTTGTTCCTCGGTTAGCATTTTGGCTTCCAAGTGTGCACTTAACCTAGCTCGCTCATCTTTCAGATTTTTAATTGTTGTCTCAAGTCGGTCTTTTCGCTCAATGAGCATCTCTTGAGGAAAGTCACCTTTGAGATACAGATCCAGCAATCTCTGAAGTTGAGTCTGATTCTCAGCCAGTAAATCGTCAACAATCGTCAATCGCTCTTGCAAAGGGACGGTGGTTTGAGCTTGTTGATCCTGATACTGCTTCAATCCTTCGGCTAGTTGCTCCGGGCTGATTAAAACTGATTTAATCCAGTCCCATATTGAAGTCTCGACCTCAGAGGAAGTGAAGTGGGGGAGAATGCACTTGCGAGTCGAGTCCACATATTCGTTTGCTGGGCAACGGTAGTAAAAATATTTCTTCTCTTTATACTTTTTGGATATACCGCTCATCCTATAGCCACAAATGCCACAAGTAATGTGCCCACTTAGCAGGTATTCGTATTTCATGTTTCGACGAGACTTTTCTTGGTTCTCCTCCAATTTTTCTTGGACAGCCTCCCAGACTTCCTGAGAGATTATGGCTGGAACTCGTACCGGTATCGGTTCACTCGAACCAGATTTACCGTAATACCAGATACCCGTATAAGTTTCTCTCTTTAGAATTCGACATACCGTTCTCTTATTCCACTGGGCATATCCGCGTTTTTTATGGACATGCTTGTATGTATCGCCTCTGGTTGGAATCCCCATTTGAGTCAACTTTTTAGCAATTCCACTTAAAGATAATGGCTTACTACTTTCATCACCAATGAGATACCACTCAAAAATTAAAAGAACTATTTGGATTTCCTCTTCGACAGTTTCCAAGGTGATTTTGCCCTCATTCTTTACTGCTTTATAACCATAAGGGGGCCGATCACTTACTTGAATATTACCAGCTTTCACGCTTTGTCTCCTTCCTCTAACTAATCGTTCTTTGATTTTTTCACGCTCATATTCGGCAATTGTCGCCCGGATATGCTTCTGTAACCGCCCTTCCGGCGAGTCATCATATTCAGCCAATACATATTCAATTCTGACCCCAGATCGTTTTAGTTCTTCTTCGACAATCAACTGCTTGGCCAAGTTGCGGCTCAGACGATCCAGTTCCCGGACAACCAATACATCAAACTCACGGTTACGGGCCATCTCGCGAATTTTACTCAGCTTGGGTAAGTCTATCTCGTACCCGCTTGCTCCCCGGTCATCCTCGGCGAATTCTGCTACCACTCTATAGTGATTACGGTCTGAATGCTCTCTGCATAAATTCAACTGCCCATCTTCCAAGTTGCGACCATCGTTTTTACGGTCGTCTCCTGAGACACGGGCGTAGTGAACAGCTCGCTCCAGAACGGTGAACGTTGGTAAAGTTACGGCAATTGCTTGTGTTTTCATTTTATATCCGTAAAACTAATGGTGTAAGGTGTAACTTGCCCAATAAAGGCGGTGTAAGCTACACCTTACGCATTTACACCAGGTTATATTTGCTCAAGACCTCTTTGACACGCTGGTTTTGATTGCCACCCTTTGAGCCAAATACGGTGGCAGCAATGGCTGAAATGCTCTCACCCTGTTCATGCAACTTCAGAACTTGAGCCTCTTCTGGTGTTGGTTCTGGTTCCAGATTAATCACTTCCTCAGCCTCAATGACGGATAGATTTTGAATAGGGTAGGAACTGGGGAGAATTACCGGTACTTCGCCATTGCCCATATCCAAGGTGGCGTATCGCTGGCCGTTAGCAATAGATAGCCTGACAACGGCAAAACCATCTTTTAGATCGTATTCACCCTCTAAACCCAACGGCTTGGCTCTTTCGGAGTGGGTAGCCACAAACACGCTAAACGCTGCCTTCCGGCTCTCGGTGAGCAGTGCTTTGATCGCTTCGCTGGCATCTTTGATGTTATAGACAATGGCTCGCCACTCATCTATTAGAATCGTAATACGCGAGTGGGCTTGCTCAGCGACCATGCCTTTGCCGATTTCCTCATAGCGTTTAGTCATCAGCCTGACTAAAGCGTCCAGAGCCTTAGCAATCTCTGGATAATTCCGGCCCGTACCCACGACGACACAGCCGGGCCATTTTTGGGGATAGGCGTGCGGATCAATCACAATTACTTTGGATGTTTGCAGTCTACGACTGACCAGCCATTGGAGGAGGGTAGTCTTGCCAGAGTCACTCGCCCCGACGATTAAACAACGTTGCACGCTATCGAGGGTCGTTAGTAAATCAACATAGCTTGAGGCTGGGAGTAGCTGCGGTGTAACCTCGTTCATCACTCTGGGCCGATGGCGGAACATATAACTTTGCCAGGCTAACAACTCGGCTGGATTTGGTATAGTTGGCTGCCCGTTGGCACTGACGCGACTATCAAGATGGGCTGTGCGCCAAGTGATATTTTTCTCGGTATCGCGGATATAGACCTGTTGACCTTCCTCGGCTACCAAGTACATTACTTTGGCCTCCCGCTCCATTACTTGCCGGTTGGCTCGTTCTTTAAGCAGGCGTTCGCGGAAAATCAAAATCCCAAAGAGCAGAACACCGATGAGGGCAATGACTACAGCGGTGGCAAAAACGTAGATAACCACTTTCACTGTGTTGGTAATTTCCTTGTGGGCTAGACTGTCAATGTACCAGCCTAACCCCAACAAGATCAGTAAAAGTGCTAGTGTTGAAAAAATGTGGTATTTCATAGCGTTACTCCCAAGCCATAGGCCAGCGAGTTAAAACTAATAACAAAAACTTTAGCCGTAAAATCGAGTGCGGTTTTAAGGTCAATAATCAGCAATGACAACTCTCGCTTGGTTGCTATCACAAACTGGCTGGCTCTCCATAAGTGGGCGAACAAACTGGTGACAAGCAAGATGGAAAAAGCCAGCACCCCTGTGTCATCCTCGATAATGACATTCACCGCTAATCTGGTTTGATGACGGAGGGTTAAAGTTTGAGTAGTCACCTTGCCACCTCCCAACCGTTGCCATTCTTGGCAATCTGACCAACTTCCGACAAAGCCTTTAGATCGCTATACACGGTGCCGCGTGAGGTGTGCAGCCGGTCTGCCAAAGCCGACGCGCCGATGTCACCTTCGTTTGACAAAATGTGCAATAGCTGGCTGCGCCGCTGTTCAATAACCACTGCAACTCGCTTGGCCTTAATATCTTTTGCACGTTCAAAACTGCTGGCCTGAACAGTTTTAGCCTGTTCAATTTCCTGTCGTAACTGGTTGAGCATTACTTGTGACTGTTCAATAGTGACGTTCAGTTCGTTGGCTTGTTGTGTCAACGTCTCAAGCTCTGCCTGTTTAGCAGCAAGTAGACTGTCCAATTCAACGCGGGTGGTGTTCAATTCAGTAATAAGTTCAGCGACACTCTTGACCAGATATGAACGCTTAACAGCGTGTTTAACTTGGCCCAGAAAAGTCTCGAAAGAGAGGAGTAAAAACAGGCTGGGCATTGCTGCTATGATCCGGCTGACAAGATCAGACTGAGCGTGAAGGATGTTAAATAGACCGGCTAGTAAACTTGAACCAATAATGAGTGCCCACTGCCACTTGGCGCTTTCACCGTGGATGGAGCGGTATAAGGCGTTTAAGGAGAAGATGACCACACCCGCTTCAACCACCAAGGGGAACAGGGGTGGAATGCTTACCCCGTGCTTGGCGGCTAAATCAGTGAGGGCGTTAAAGGATAAAATAAACGAAAATACCACCATTAGTAGCGTAAGAGTGCCGGTTAGCCAGGCAATGAGTTTAGTATTCATAGGTTCACCTTTATTGGTAGTCTGCGTACTACCTATTATGACAAAAAAAGAGTTTATTACTTCCTCTTTTTTCGGGGACCAGTCCGAGCATCGTCAGACTCTTTCACTTCTGCTAGATACTTTTCTAGGCTTTCCGCACGGATAAAATAGAAAGGACCAATCTTTTCCGATTCGAGTTTTCCCTGTCGAATCAAACGACGTAAATATTCCTCATTATAGCCAGTCTTTTCACTCGCTTCTCTAATGGTGTAACCGGTCCATTCGG
This sequence comes from uncultured Caldilineaceae bacterium, assembly GCA_964604225.1. Classification (GTDB taxonomy): domain Bacteria; phylum Chloroflexota; class Anaerolineae; order 4572-78; family J111; genus DSQQ01. The sequence goes on along the minus strand of CAZRYD010000142.1, from coordinate 6,607 downwards.
GCATAGATGTGTCCCACAATTGGTAGTAACTGTGGGACGATTTTAGCATGGTACGGACGGGGTTGCTAATTACTGAAACTATTTTAGTTATTTTGGTAGCCTGCATACTACCTATTTTATATTAAAAAGAAAACATTGTCAAATTTATCCAAAGGATAGAGGAGAGTCTAATTATCTTTACTTTCCGCTAACCAGGAATAGTTAATAGACCAGACAAAAAGTCTGGCGATAGCACCTTAAAAAGACAGATTGTTCAGGATGATAATCGAGGCCCAAAAGGGTTACATAACCGCTATTGAGCGCCGATGGGCAGCCACGCCTTTGGGCAAATGGTCGGTGACAGCCTCTTTTTTGCGAAGTTGCGGCAGATTTTACAGACTGCTTCGTTGCTCATCGTCGAAGGTACGGTGCAGAATGAAGACGGGGTGGTCAATCTGCTGGCTTCACACATTACCGTTCTACCCAGGTCAAGCCTGACTGCGGGAGAATATAGGCAGGGGGTGTTGGCGTTAGGTACGGAGATGAGTGGTCAACTGTGATACGATAGCGATATGACTGAACGACTTGAACGGCGTTTCCCTGACTGGGCCGAGCAAGAACGAGCCGGCGACCTGGCCTGGATTCACGAAAACGTGCACATCTTCTGGCCGGCAGCCCAGTTAGGCTATGAAACAGTGGGCCGGGGTGCGATTGTCGTGGACATCACCTCGCGCCCCACCGGAGCAGGGCATCCGTTTGGCTATTTGGATCAAGCAGCCATCGAGCAGAGGCTGCCCGACGACACCCAACGGCTGGTTAGAGAATATGACCCCTCGTGGGAGTTTGTCACAGCACTGCTCAAGTCTCAGGATCGGATTAGCAGCTATCGCTTGGGAGTCATTCCCGCAGAAGCCAGGGACAATTTAGACAGCCGAGTCGAAACCAGCCAACAGGGGGAACCGCCGGTAATGCCAGTAGTGGAACCACCTGATCTGGAAACGCTTATGGCGTGGGAAGCCGAAGGTTTTTGCGAGGCTACGGACGGGTGCATCGTTGAAGCAGACGGAACGTGCCCTCATGGTCACCGGAGTTGGTTGCTGGAGTTGGGCTTCATCTAAACAGGGTCCAAAAGGGCTTGATAAACATATTCTCCAACTACCCACTTGACTGCTCTGATTGAAGTATCGGGGTTGTCTGACAAAGTTAATCATACCATAAAATTACATTCGAACCATTTCAGTTTTCATTCGATCTGCAATAATTCTGAATCATCGGGGGATAATGGCTATAACCCCATTGTCGTGAGCCTATAACTGTGCTAGAATGATAGAGGCACACCGTCAATAAAACTTGCTGAAGTTATCGAAAAGAGCCTATCTCCCACCCCATCTTCATTTTGTCGAAATCTTAACATCGCACCCTTGTCTAACTGAAAGTGGCGTTTTGTCTTCTGCCACTACTCAACCGTCAAGATCCTAAGGTCATTTTCAAGAAGTAGAACTAAGCAGAATCGGTGTGGATTTTCCTGGTACAGATCATGACCCAAGCTGCTCCTGATATTCCTCCTATTGGTGCCATCCTTAGCGGCCCCCACTGGCCGGATCGCGTGCGTGTGGTGCGCATCGAACCTCAGGGAGCCAGCCGCGTTTTGGTCGAGGCCGTCACCCTTGACGGTCAAAGCCGTTTGATTTCCCGTGTGTTCAGACATGCTGAACTAACCCAACTCCAGGTTGAAGCTCAAACCAACCAACTGACATTGGACGGCGATCCAGTTAGCTTTCGCCTCGCCGCCGAAGCCACTCGTATCCGGTTAGCTTATACCTACGATCCTCAATTTGCTGTCAGCCTGGCCCGAATCGACCCTTTACCCCATCAGTTAGAAGCGGTGTATCACTATATGCTCCGCCAGCCACGGTTGCGCTTTCTCCTGGCCGATGACCCCGGCGCGGGCAAAACGATTATGATCGGGCTGCTGCTCAAAGAACTCAAGTTGCGAGGGGTTGCCAGTCGTATCCTCATTGTCGCTCCGGCCAATCTGGTACCCCAATGGCAGCGGGAGATGTCGGAGAAGTTTGATGAGACGTTTGATCTGGTTGATCGGGCGGCGCTGGCCTCACGCGGCAGCCGGGCGTGGGAATTGAGCGATCAATGTGTTACCTCTATTGATTTTGCCTGGCGACCTGATGCGTTAGAGAGCCTGGCGCGTGCTCGGCCCTGGCATGTGGTCGTCTTTGACGAAGCTCATAAATTGGCGGCGTATCGTCGGGGGAGCAAACTGAACCGCACCCGCCGCTACCGACTGGGCGAAATACTGAGCGAGCATACAGAGCATCTCCTGCTGGCTACAGCCACTCCGCACAAGGGTGACCCGGAAAATTTTCGACTGCTTTTGCAACTGCTTGATCCTGATCTATTTGCCAATACAGAGATTTTGGCCCGAGCGGTACAGCGTCAAGAGAATCCCATCTTCCTGCGGCGTTTAAAAGAAGACATGGTTGATTTTGACGGCAGGCCTTTGTTCCCGCCCCGCCACATTCAAACGCTGGGGGTGGAACTGAGTGAGCCGGAACAAACTCTTTACGAGGCGGTAACTCAATATGTCGCCGATAATTTCAATCGAGCTTTGGCCGAGGACAACCGCAATGTGACCTTCGCCTTGATTATTTTGCAGCGACGGCTGGCGTCCAGTATCCGGGCTATCCGTCGCTCTTTGGAACAGCGGCGTAATCGCTTGAGCGTCTTGCGCGATCAAATTGTAGCCAATCCTCAATTACTCGAAGCGGCGCAACGCAATGAAGAGCTGGTGGAGGATACCCTGGAAGATGCGCCTGAAGGGGAGCGCTGGGAAGCCGAGGAACAAGCCTTGCGCTATACCCTGGCCCGTAACCTGGATGAGTTGGAAGCCGAAATTGCGATCCTGGACGATCTGGCCAGACAAGCTTTGGCCGTCGAAGAAGTTGGCCCGGAGCGCAAACTCGACGAACTGCGGCAGGTGTTGGAGCGAATTGACCTGTTCCACTCTAGCGAGAAGCTGCTTATTTTTACCGAGTCGAAAGATACGCTGGATTATCTGGTAGAGCATCTGGCTACCTGGGGACTATCTGTGACCCAAATTGACGGCACGATGGCTCCTGTGGAGCGTTATCGGGCTGAGCAAGCATTTCGCGACGAGAAGCAGGTGATGCTGGCTACCGAAGCGGCGGGCGAGGGCATCAACCTGCAATTCTGCCATCTAATGATCAATTACGATTTGCCCTGGAATCCAACCCGGCTGGAGCAGCGCATGGGGCGCATCCATCGTTATGGTCAGAAATACGAGGTCTATATCTACAACCTGGTGGCGACCAGCACCCGTGAGGGTATGGTTTTGCACGCTTTGTTGAGCAAGTTAGAGCGAATGCGGGAAGGGTTAGGGAATGACCGGGTTTTTGATGTAGTAGACCAACTATTGGAAGGAGTTTCCCTGGAGCAGTTGATCCGCGATGCCCTGGCCAGTCGACTGACATTTACCGAGGTACGGGATCAGGTGTTAGCCCGCATTGATCCCCACCAGGAGCAGCGATTGCAAGACGCAACCCTGGCGCACCTGGCGACGCGCTACATCGACCTGTCCCGCTTGCAAGCCGACCGCCATCAAGCGGCCGAGGCTCGCCTGATCCCGGCTTATATCCAAGCTTTTTTTACACAGGCGTTGCAAGCCTTCGCCCCTGGCCGCCTGGAACGGCGCGATGATGGCTTCTGGCGCATCCCTTATGTACCTGCCGCCTTGCGCGATGTGCCGGAGGAGTGGCGGCGGCGTTATGGTCAGACGGCTGAGAGTTACCCAGCGATTACTTTTGATAAGGATGATCTGCGAGAGCGCAGCCATCTGAGCTTTATCGGACCGGGGCATGCTCTTTTTGAAGCGGTTATGCACCACACCCTGGCTCAATTTGGAACCGAATTGGCGAAAGGGGCGGTGTTATCTGATGCTACCGGTCAAGTGGAGGGCTTGTTTTGGCTGTTGGTGGGTAAGGTGGAAGATGGTCTGGGCCGAGTTGCCGGGCAACGTCTCTTTGCCGTTTTTCAGCCGCTGGCAGATGAAGCGTGGTGTGAAGTTTCCCCCGCCCGTCTACTGGATTTTGAACCTTTGACCGAGTCACAACCTCTGCCGGAAGCGTACCGGCAGCTTCTGACCGAGGCAGACCAGGTGGTAGAGTGGAGTCTGGATCAGGTTCTCGATCCTTACCTGGCCGACCTTCAGGCCAAACGACAGCAAGAGACCCAGGTAGTGCGCGACTACTTGCGCCGCTCGTTTGATGTGCTCATTGCCCGCTCCCAGAGCAAATTGATGGAGTATGAGCAGCGGGCGATGCGGGGGACGGATATGACCCTCAGCCTGCAAGAGGAACGCCGGCATTTGGACGATCTGCGGCGACGACAGAGCAGCCGCCTGGCCGAGACCGAGCGCGTCGCTGTGTTATCCTTAGGCGCGCCGGAGGTGATTGGAGTAGCAGCCATCGTTCCCGCTCTAGCTCAGGCAAGGTCACGCGGCGGTGAAGTACCGATGCGTCGTAGTGATGACATCGAAATAGCAGCAATGGAGTTTGTCACCACTCATGAGCAGCAGCGAGGCTGGGCAGTTGAGGATGTCCATACCGAAGGCCGGGGCTATGACCTGATCAGCCGTGGCCCCAATGACCAGATCCGCTACGTCGAAGTCAAAGGCCGGGCCGGAGTCGGGGCGGTTGAACTATCAGCCAATGAGTGGTTGAAAGCGGAGCAATTGGGGCTGGATTACTGGCTGTACGTGGTTACCGAGGCAGTGCAGTCGCCATCGCTCCATCTGGTGCAAGACCCGACTCATCGCCTGTCTGAGCAGGAAGTTATCCCTCACGTCCGTTATCGCGTGGCTCAGGAAGGGTGGCATCGGGTGGCAGAGTCTCCTAGTGAGTATAAAATCTAGCTTGGATGATTTTGAGATAGGATACGGAGCCAAAGGATATGGCATTTCTGGAAGAAGCACGAGTACTCCTAAATACAGCTTTTGCGGATATACAGCAGCAAACCGAGGGATATATTCCACGAATTCTCGCTCACGAAGGTCTTAGTCGTCGAGAAATTTCCTCACTAAGAAGCTTGCGGCGGTTAGTGGCACCTGATCCAGAAAGTAGACTTCTTGAAGATACTCAAATCACAGGTTGTCCAAGGCTAGTAATTATTGGTGATGCCGGTTCAGGTAAAAGCTATATTCTTCAACACGCATTTTTGAATGCAGCTCAAGCATTCTTGGCCTCTGCAAATTCTCCTTTGCCGTGCTTTTTAGATCTAAAAAGAGGGTTATCAAACCAACCCAGTGTTGAGGAATCCCTTAAACAAGTACTGCGACGTCGCTATCTATTTGATCGAGTTTCTTCAGAGCATGAGGCAGGTTGTATCCTCTTTCTAGATGCCCTTGATGAAAGATTATCAACCGAGAAAAACGACTACGACTTTGTCAATGGGTTTTTGAACTTTATTCAAGATTACCGAGAATGCCTATCCAGCGTTGTGCTGGCTTGTCGGCGAGTAATATGGAATCTGGATTGGCTCCGTAACTCACAATTCCCTTGGCAAATTTATAATGCCGACCACCTCGATTTTGAAGATTACACTGCTATTATCCTTGATCCAACAATTCGTAGAGCCTTTTTTGATCAAATGGATTTGCTTGGCCTCGCAGATTTGCTAGAGCTACCATTTTTTGGATTTGATTTGGCACGTAAATTTAGTCGAGGTCAAAATATTCCTGCGAGCCGTCGTGAGTGGTTTCATCAGCGAATTAGAGAAACGCTTGAAGGAACCGAAAATGATAGAGCACAAGGGGATGCGCCTCCATTAGACACCTTACTCTTTTTGACCAAACAACTAGCCTGTTTGTCTACATTTGGGGCCTCTCCAACTTGGAGAGAACAAGAGGCGATTAACCAACTTGGTGCGTCCAAAATGCTCCAAGATGACCAAGGACCGATTACACCTGAACAGATTCGTGTCCTTCTTCGGCGTCCGTTGTTCACAAAAATTGAGGAGCGCTTTTCATTTTCTCACCAGCTCTTCCGTGAGTATTTAGTGGCTAAAGCGTTGCAACAACTTCCCTTACGGAAACAGCGACAATTGCTTATAGCACCATCAGCGAGTCTTCAACATCGGATTTTGACTCCTTATCGTGGGGTGGCAGTTTTCTTGGCTGAGCTATCTCCAGAATTTCGCGAATATTTAATTGAATACGATCCGCTCGTAGCTTTCTTTGCTGAACTGTCAGATTTACCCCCTGAAACTAAGGAACATTTGACTAAAGCTGTCATTGACAAGGCAATAACCGATCATCGTGCCTCGTATTGGGAAGTGCCCCCAAGAGGAGAGCGACCAATCGATTTCCTTCATAAACACCACCCCAGCGATGTTACCACTTTTTTGCGCCCATATCTGGAACGTGTTGATGAGATATCCATGTTATGGGCAACAGATTGTGCAATGGTTTGGGGGAGGACGGATAGCCTAAATGTTATTTTACTCAATCTGGCTCATAATGATGAGCTAAATGTTCAAATCCGTACTAGTACTTAGTCAAGAAACTATTGTCGGGTAGAGGTGGCGTAACTTGATTCTG
>CAZRYD010000141.1:0-15787 GCA_964604225.1 uncultured Caldilineaceae bacterium | reverse complement strand
CACACAGACTGAACTTCACCGTTAAGTCGTCCACCGCTTCGATGCTCTTGAACTCCCCCCCATATTCACACCCCGCCGCCGCAGCTTCCGCCGGGGCTTCCTCAGTGGCATAAGCGCCGGGACCAATATCGGCATAGGTCAGTCTGAATTCAGCCGAGAAGTATTTCTTGGTCAGGGCGTCCAGCGTGCCATCTTCGCGCATCGAAGCCAGAGCCTGGTTGACCGGCTCGACCAAGTCGCTACCTTTGGGGAAGACAAAGCCCAGTTGATCGCTGGAGAGTGACGGGCCAAGCAGCTTAACTTTATCGGCGTTGGCTCCCAAGTAACCCTGCCCAGCGGTCTCATCGATCATGACCGCATCGACATCTCCGGCAATCAAAGCGGCGACCGCCTTGCCGAAATCATCAAAGGCCTGGATACGATCTTCGGGTACAATTTTCTTGGCCGTCTCATAGTTGGTGGTGCCCAACTGCGTCCCGATCTTCAAATCGGGATTAGCCGCCAGTTCTTCAGCGTCCTTGAACCGGTCTTCATCAATCCGAACCAAGAGACGCTGCTCGATGCTAATATAGCCATCGGAGAAATCAACCTGTTTGGCGCGGTCTTCGGTAATAGTGATACCATCCGCCGCCGCATCGAACTGCCCAGCCGCCACCGCGGCGATCATACCATCCCAGGCCGCTTCCGTAAAAACGGGTTTGCAGTTCAAGCGCTTGCAAATTTCGTCCCAGGCATCGTAATCCCAACCGCCCGGTTTTCCTGTTTGCAGGTCAACATAGTTGAAAGGCAGGTAGGCATTTTCAAGTGCAATCGTGATTTCACGACCGCCCAAGTCTGGCAATGCGCCTTTTTCAGCCATAGCCTCTTCGGTGGGTTTTGCGGCCATAGCTTCTTCAGTTGCAGCCACCTCTTGGGCTGGAGCAGCCGCTTCAGTTGGAGCCGCTTCCTGAGCCGGCTTTTCTTCGGCAGGTGCAGGTGCGGCCGGTTGAGCGCCACAAGCTGCGACCAACACCCCAACTACCAACAAACTTACTAACCAAAATATTTTTTTACTCATTTTCTAATTCTCCTCCTGATAATACATTGCTTAGACAAAAACTGCTGGAGTCACTCCCTGAGATGTGCAAAGATTTTCTGCCAACTTCACCTCCTTTATGTCAAATAAAATAAGAGAAGTAGGATAACCATTCTACAATCGGCTTAGAAATTTGGCAAGATAGGTCACCGTATCGCCACCCGGCTGCCTTCGCCGGTTTTCCAAACTTCAATTCGCACCGGAAAGGCATCTTTTAGCTCGTCAATGTGGGTGATGACGATAATCTTCTCAAAATCATCCTGAATGGCATTGATCGCTTCGACCAATCTCTCCCGGCCCTGCACGTCCTGCGTCCCAAAACCTTCGTCCATCACCAGGGTTTGCAGCCGCGCTCCGGCTCGGCGGGCCAAAACTTTGCTCAAAGCCACGCGGATGGCAAAATTGACCCGAAAAGCCTCGCCGCCGGAATAAAGTTCATAATCGCGGCTGCCCATCTCATCAGAAATACGAATATCGAGGGTTTCAATGGTGCTGTCGCCGCTTTTAGCCTCACGCTGCGTTTCAAAACGGACGTGCATGCGGCTGTCGGTCATGCGGGCCAGCAGTTTATTGGCTTCGTCCTCAATTTCGGGAATAGCACTTTCAATCAGCAGGGCCTGTACCCCTTTTTTGCCAAAAGCTACCTGCAACTCCCGGTAAAGTCCCAGCGCTTCACGCACCTGCTGGAGTTTGTCTTCTTGTTCGCCCCGCCGCTTGGCCTGGCCGGCCAGATAATTGAGTTGTTGCTTGGCCGTGGCTACTTTATCGCGCGCCAAGCGTTCCTCGCGCTGCAAACGGTCAAAATCTTCACTGGCCTGGTTGAGGCGAGTGCGCAACTCCGGCAGCTCTTGCGTCTCTGCTTCCAGCTTGGCGACCACTTCCTGATCGCCGGCAATTTGCTCCAACAGACGCGCCTGGCGGGTGCGTTCTTTTTCCAACCGCTTTTCTTCCTCCGGTATCCGCTTCTCCGCTTCGGCCAGAGCACGCCCTGCCTCTTCAAAATGAGCCAGGTCCTCTACTTCGGCGCGAGCCTGTTGGTGGGCGCCGCTATCGTAACCCAGGCCGGTCAGGTCGGCCTGAATTTCGCTCAGTTGCGCGACCACATCAGCCGCAAAGGACTGGCTGTCCAACTGCTCCTGCAAACTCGCCTGGCGAGTCTGGGCCGCGGCCAACTCAACCGCCGCCATCTCCGCTTCGCTGAGTGACTGCTCCAGACGGGCTACCTTGCTCTGGACGGCGGCCAAACTGCGCAACTGCCGCTCCGCCTCTGCTAGCTGCTGCTGCCAGGTTTCACGAAGCTCCACAATCTCGCGCAGGCGGGTCTGGTTGCGCCGGTAAGTGTCACCCTTGGCCGTGCCTTCGTTTTGAAATTGGGCCACGACTTCGGCGCGATGAGTCTCATCGAGCGGGCGCCGACACACCGGGCAGGTCGAACCGGCAGCGGAGAGTTGGGTCAGCTTGGTTTTCAGTTCGTCCATTTCCACTTTAAGCTGCTTGTTTTGCTCCTCCAGCCGGGCCGCTTCTTCCTTCATATCGGTTAGCTTCTGACGCAGGCTTTCTCGTTCTGTTTCCAGGGTTTGCAGCGCGGCCAGTTCGGCCTGGGTCTGGCTCAACTGGCTGCGCTGCGATTCAAGCGCGGCCACCTTGGGGCTGAGCAAGTTAACCGTTGTGCTCGCCTGGGCCAAATCGGTTTCGATTTTGGCGCGGGCGTCGGCCAAGGCTTTTTCTAACTCACTCTTGCGCTCAGATAGTTTAAACGACTCCTGCAGGCGGTGTTCCCACTCAGTGACCTGCGCTCTGGCCTGTCTTAGTTTGTCCAGACCATTTTCAATGTCGGCGCGGCGGGTCAACGTCGCCTGATATTGGGCGAGTTGATTTTGGGCCGCTTCGATGGCCTTAGCTGTCTCTTCAACATCCAGGCGGGTGCGGCTCAAACGCTCAGCCAAATCGTCGAGTTGGCGCTGTTTGTAGTCAATGGCCCGGTATCGTTCGCGCAGGGCGTCCATCTCTTTTTCGGCCATTTGCCGGGCCTGGTTCAACTGCTCGGCTTCAAGCTGGGCTTCGCTCAGTTCGGCCTGGTACTTCGCTTCCTGGGCCAACTCCTGTTCAATTCGATTGATTTCTGCCATAATGACATTGGCTTCATTCTCTTTGGCTGTAGCTTGCGCTTTGGTTCGCTCGACGTACTCATCATAAATTTGCAGTCCCAGGATGTCGCCCAGAATTTTTTTGCGTTCACCGGGCGGCTTGGTGGTAAACTCGTCAGCCCGTCCCTGCAACAGAAAAGCCGAATTGATGAAGGTATCATAATCGAGACGCATGAGCTGGTTGATCTTGTTCTGGGTGCTCCGCAGGTTGCTTTCGGTCAGCGTCCGCCAGCCGCCCGCATCCGCGACATGCAGGCTCAAATCGCTGCGGCCCTTGCGGCTGGCGTCGCGCTTGCGAATAATGCGATACACGTCGCGGTTGAGATCAAAGGTGTATTCCACCTCCATCTCGGCCTGGCCCAGGTAAATCAAATCATCATCCCGTTTGGCCCGGGCCTTGCCCCAGAGCGCCCAGGTAATCGCGTCCAGCAGACTGCTTTTGCCGGCCCCGTTCTCGCCGGTCAGTGCGGCCAGGCGAATCCCCTGAAAATCAAGCAGGACCTCGCTGTGGTAAGCCATAAAATTATGTAATTTGAGGGTAATCGGAACCACTGTTTACTCCCCTAGCCCAACAAATGAACCTGGCGACATCTTACCACGCCGCAGCCAACCGAGCAATTAATCTACTACTGGCACGGTTGAGTAGAAAATATGTTCAGCCGGCTCAAAAGAAATACTCCTGAAACATTCAAGCGCTGTACTGTCAACTCTTATTTTAATAGTTCGGTTGACATAATTTACCTTATTATGGTATACTAAAAATCATCCCTGTTTATAGCACCTAGTCTTAGGAGGAGTACGCTTATGACTGCTAACCTCGATCCTAATGAAATTGAAGACGAAGAGGAAGAGGAAGAAGCACCCAGAAAACGAAATCCGGTGCGTCTGATCCTGCTGATTTTACTGGCCCTGGTCGGGCTTTGTATCATCTGCTTCCTGGGCTCACGACTACTGGGGAACAATTTACTTGGCGCTTTACCGTTTCCGATTCCGGGCGTCCCGCCGGCTACAAGCGCCCCCGTCGAAACGCCGGCTCCACTGCCCACCGAAACCAGCAGCGTTCCTCCGGTCGAAACCATCGAACCTTCGCCCACCGAGCAGCCGGGCGGCACAAGCGAACCAGCCCCGGCAACTGAAGAATTACCTCCGCCGCCCACCGAAGAACCCGTGGTGACGACTGAGCCAACTCAAGAACCGATTGGCGAACACGGGGGCGAGCTGCCGACCGGAGAGCCTACAGCTACGGCTACAGCTCAGGTTGTGCCCGGACCAACCACCACCCCCACCGTCGGCCCCGCGCCAGGTACCACCCCGCAAGCCGACTGTTCTAACAATACCCCGCCGGTGGCTGACGCCGGCGACCCGTACACCGCCATGATGGGCAAAGGCCAGGCTTTGGTCACCTTTGACGGCAGCCGCTCCAGCGACGCGGACGGCGCCATTACCAGCTACGAGTGGGATTTTGGCGATGGGGCAACCGACAGCGGCCAGAGTGTCACCCACGGCTACAGCAGCACCGGCGCCTTTGAAGCCACCCTGATTGTGGTCGATAATTGCGGCTCTACCGCTGAGGTCAAGGTTCAAGTAACCATCACCGGCCCGACTCCTCCGGCGCCGGGCGCTGGCACACCCGCGGCGCCGGCTCAACCTGCCCTGCCCCCCACCGGAGAAGCCAGTCCCAGCGCAGGCACCGTTGGCTTTTGCTATCGAGTCGCGCCGGGCAACACCCTTACCGGTATTGCCAATTACTACGGCGTCCCTGTTCCTGTGTTGGCCGAAGTCAACGGGGTTAGCCCGGCTTATTTCGTCTTTGCCGGCCAGGGCTTGTTTATTCCAGAAGGTGACATTCAGCCTGGGCCTAATATTTACCAGGTTCAAGAAGGCGACACCCTGGCCAGCATCGCCTTCCAATGCGGGCTGTCTACAAGTCGGCTAGCCGGCGCCAACGGTCTGACCCCAGGCCAAAGCCTGACCCCAGGCCAATTCTTGGGCATTCCGCTCTGGAGTTGGTATTAAATAGAATAGCCAAATTTCTCTAAACAGGTCTATTCTGGAGAACGTTCATGGAAGCAATTAAAGAAAACCCCCGCCGCATGGTTCTGATCGGGTTGGTCATCCTGGTGCTTATCTGTCTGGTTGGCGTGTTGATTTTTAGAATTTTTACAGCCGGCGAGGAAGTAACCGGCGGGCCTACTCCGACCCCTACCGCAGCCATCACCGAAGAACCCATTGTGACGGCTACTCCAGCAGAGCCAACCGCTACGCCTACCCGCGTTCTCTCAGAAGAAACGGTGACAGTTGTGCCGTTTACCGATGAAACAGCCACCCCCACCCCCACGGCTGCCAAACCGACCTCCACTCCGACCAAGCAAGCCACAACAGCAGCCGTGGTTTCAAGCAGTGGGGCCAAACCCGGCGAGATCAAAAATCTGCTAAAAAATGGGGACTTCGAAGCGGGGGGCGATCAACGAGGCGTCGCCTTAGACTGGGAACCCTTTAGAAATGACGGCTTCCAGGCTATTTACACCAACGAGACCTTCCCTTATGTCGAGGCCGGTTCCAACGCCCAGCGCATTACCATTGTGGGATCAACTCAGTTTAATCGCTATGCCGGTATTTACCAGCAAGTCGAAGTGGCGCCTAACCTGGTTTATACCCTGACTTTGCACGGCCAAATCCGCACCGGCCTGGGTGATATCAAGCAGAGCAGTTACGGCTACCGCATGCAGTATGCCATTAGCCAGGCCGGCCTCAAGAATTGGCAAAATGTGCCGGAAGCCGATTGGGTCGAACTGCCCTGGGATGAGCAACTGCTCAATGCCTCGGTGACGAAGTTTTACAGCTATACCACCACCATTGAGCCAGCCTCGTCTAAAATTACTCTGTTTGTCCGGGCCTGGAACAAGTGGCCTGATCCGGGCGAGGCCCAGTATACCCTTGATAGCTTCAGCCTGGTTGGACCTTCGTCCGTAGCGGCGCCGCTTCAAACCAGCGCCACCGGCGTTACGGCGACTACACCCACCACCACGACCACCGGCGGCGAGATCATCATTGATAAAGGTTTACCCACTACCGGCGCCGGCGATGGTCATAGTTTGCTGCAAGATGGCCGTTTTTGGGGCGGCATGTTGATCTTGCTCTTGTTGGCTGCCGGCGCAGTCTATCGGGCCAGATGGGGCTACTAAACCAAATTGAAACCGTTCTTTGGAGGGGCAGGTCAGTGATCTGCCCCTCTTTTATTTCGCTATTTCTGCCAGGCGCTGGCGTAATTGCTCTCGCGAGGCCGTGCCGGTCGTGCCCAATTGTTGCACGGTAATCGAGGCGGCCATGTTGCCGATAAAGGCGGCCTCGGTAGGCGTTGCACCCGCGCACAGCCCGGCCACTAAGCCGGCCATAACACTGTCACCCGCCCCAACCACATCAATTTCACCCGCTTGAGGGATGCCGGGCACATGCGCAAGGCCCGCTGCAGAAATCACCAAAATCCCCTGCGCGGCCAGAGTGATAAAGACCGGCTTTTGATTCTGCTCAAACAGCGCCTGCCCGGCGGCGCGAGCTATCGCCAGCTCATCTGCATCCGGGAGTCCAAAATGTATTTTGGACTCCGGCACAGCAGCTTGCGCCTCCTGTAAATTCGGTTTGATCATCACCCGCTCAAATTCCCCAATCCGCACCCGTGAGTCGGCGGCGAAGATTTTGGCCGGGTATTGGGCGGCCAGTCGGGCCAGAGCAGCCCGCACGCCAGCGGTGATGACTCCGCAATTGCGCTCCTGCACCTGGTCGGCGATGACAACGCCGCCAACCAGCGGGACCAGCCGCTCCAATTGAGCGATCACGGCGGTTTCCCATTCGACCGGCAAGGGTTGGCGATTTTTGATATCGAACCGGTTCAACTCTCGTTCCAGGCCACCCGGCGCGGCGGAGCGCAGCATCGGCTTGGTGTAAGTCGGGGTGAAACGATCCGGCGCTTCGAGCAAGCCGTCCAAGTTGACTCCCCGCCGAGTCAAGCCCTGCTTCAAATCAAAGCCTGCGCCAACCCGGCCAAGCACACCCACCCCGGAGACCTGCGTCTCCAGCGCCCGCAAATTTGAAACGACCGTGCCGGCCGCGCCGGGGCTGTGGCGAATCTCGACCACCTGGTAGGCTTCCAGGCCGGTTTCCAGAGAAGTCTCGCTCAGAGCCGGGTCAAGGCTGAGATATTTGTCCAGAAAAAAATCCCCCACCACCAAGATGTGCAGGGAGGAGAATTTTTCAAGAAGTTGATCAAGACGAGATTCGTTCATAAGCCTCGGCAATTAGAAAAAAGAGTCCCAGGGTTAAATACTCCCTAACGCAATACGAATTGCTTTTTGTATTCTTGCCCCTTATAGTATATACTTTAGAGTATATACACGGGGAGGTATCTGGCATATGAAAACGGCAAAACTGTTTCAAAATGGGCAAAGTCAAGCAGTCAGGTTGCCCAAAGAATTCCGGCTGAACGGCGACAGGGTGTTTGTTAAGAAAATGGGTAACGCCATTGTCCTTATACCCTACCAAAATCCCTGGCAATCGCTTTTTGACAGCCTGGGGCAATTCTCAGCCGATTTCGTCGAAAGTCGAGAGCAACCCGAACAACAACTCAGGGAAACCATCTTTGAATGAGATACTTACTTGATACCAACATCTGTATTTATTTGATCAAAAAGAAACCCCAGAACGTTCTGCAAAAATTTGAGGTTCAGCCGCCAGGCGAGATTGGTATTTCGGCTATTACCATCGCCGAATTGCAGTTTGGTGTTCATAAGAGTCACTACCCTGCCCAAAATCAGCGTGCTTTGGAACAATTTCTTATTCCATTGGTAATCATCGAGTTTGACTACCTGGCCGCAGCGGCATATGGACAAATTCGCGCTCTGCTTGAGAGGCAGGGAACCCCCATTGGCCCGCTTGATATGTTGATTGCCGCTCAAGCTTTGAGTTTGGATGTTACTTTGATTACCAATAATACCAGAGAATTTTCAAGAATACCGAACCTCAAAGTCGCTAATTGGGTAATTGATTGATTTAAAAAGCGTGTTCAGGCTTGGGGCGCACTGCATTCTTTAACAGCCCTCGTTTTCTTTTCCAGCCTTACTGGCTCAATTCCTCTAATACCCTTCGGTATAACGCCGGAAACGTGGCCCGGTGATCCCCCCGAAAATAGAAACTCTCCCCGCCATCCTGCACAGTGCGGATCAGAATCGTTTTGTAGGGGCGATAGTAGTAGCGCGGATCGTCTTTGGGCGCTTCGGTGTGGAGGTCCACCTGGCCCAGATCCAGCAGATCAAACACGGCCGTCGTGAATTGGTTGATTTTCTCGCCCCGTTGGTGCGCCACGTTGCGGGCCATAGCCAGCGCCTTTAAATAGACTTCTGGCCCCATCACCGCTGTGCCAAAATTGAGCATAACCCCACCCTGCAATTTTGAAACCGAGTGGGCGATAATCAAAAAATCGTGATAGGATGTCTGGCCGAGGGCCGCCCCGTCGCAGTTGGGGTGCTCGTGAATAATATCGTAGCCGATGCCCACGTGAACGGTGACCGGCACACCCAGGCGGTAGCCGGCCGCCAGCACGCTCAAGTCTCGATGCGGAAACCGTTCTTCCTCGATCACCCGGCCCACCGCCTCACCCAAACCGATCCCGTCCCGCGCCCCGGCTACAATCGCGTCGTTGAGGCGGCCCGTATCGGCCCACAGGCCAAACTGGCCCGCCTGAATGTAGCGGGCCACGCTCTCGGTGGAAGCGCCAATCAGGGCCAGTTCAAAATCGTGGATGGGGCCGGCCCCGTTCATAGCCACGTGAGTGATAATACCCCGCTCCATCAAGTCGATGATAAAACGAGACAGCCCTACCTTGAGCATGTGTGCACCCATCATCAAGATAACCTGCCCTCCCTGCCGGTGAGCTGCGGCAATCCGCCGGGCCAACGTGGGCAAGCCAGGGTGAGTAAAAGGGGAAGTTGGATCGGCCAGATGGATGATTTGGGGCAGCCCCATATCGTGGACCCGCTCGGCCAGGGGTTTGAGTTTGAGATGAGTGCGATCAAAAGTAGGAAACGGCATTCACTAATCCTCTAGTTTCAATAGCATTATTTGAGGGCATTAGACCATTCGTTTATGGGGCTAAAAAGAGCCAAAACCCAAGGCCATCAACAAGCCAATCAAAATCGGCTGATGAAGCAGATAGATCAGCAGGGAATGTCGCCCCAGAAAACGCAAACCTTGTATGGGCGGGAAGGTTGCCAGGTTGGGCAGAGCGAAGCGGCGGACACCCTGGGGATAGAGCGTATACCCGGCAAAGAGACCCAGCAGCGCCAGGCCGAACCAGGGCAAAACCGGGTAATAATCCACCATATAAATACCTTCTTGTTTCACGCCCAGCCAGATCAGCCAGGAGTATGACACCACCAGCGGGTCCACTGCTATACCCGCAACGATGGCCAGCACCCCGCTAACAAGACTCAGCCAGTGGTTGCTCCGCAAAAAGGGATAAGCCAGAATAATCGACGCCCCTAGCAGATGCAAAATACCAAAAATAACAAAGCCCCGGCCAATAAAAAAGTAGGTGGCCCCGGTGATGATCAAGCCGAAGCCGAATATCTTGCCGCCGCGCCAGAGATATTTCATAAATCCAGGGGGATGACCCAGGCGCTGAGTCTCGCGGGTATCGCTCAAGGTCAGAGAAACGCCCAGCACAAAAATAAAAATGGTGGCGATACTCCGGGCAAACCACTGCCAGGGACCGACCAACAGGTTAGCCTGATAAAGCCCAAAATAAACTAAGTCCCAGGTAAAATGGTAGAAAATCATCAAAACAATGGCAACGCCGCGCAGGGCGTCCACTTCCCACAGCCGGGCCGAACGGGGTGGAGTGGCAGGGAGGACGCGAGGAGACGAAGAGACAATTTTTTCTACCTGACCCATCCCATCCCCTCATTTTTTGGTGCCACTGCTTGATCGCCTCTGCGCCGCATCGGGTTTTCCCCTCAATTGGCTCCCATCAAGTAACCCAACAAGGCCTCACCGTCGCGAAAATCAGGCACGATGATGTTAGCCCCGGCCTGGATCAACTGCTGGCGTTTCAACTCGTTGATCCCCTGCCGTTCCACTTCATTGCTGGCCACGCCGACGCCGATGCCGCCGGCCTCAGCCGTGTATTCCATTTCAACCTTGCCATCGCCAATAGAAACCAATGCACAGCCGGATAGACCATAATCGTGCAAAATCTTGTGAATGACCATTTTTTTGGAAAAGGCGGGACCGTCATCCTGCGGGCCATAGATTCTATCCTCAAAGTAGTCGGCCAGCCCCAGCGCCGTAACTTCCTCAATTACGTTTTCCTGTTCGGTGCCGCTGGCCAGATGACAGGTGACGCCCCGGCGGCGCAGCGCAGCCAGCAGTTCAATCACCCCAGGCACAGTTAGCTCGGCAGGCTCAAGCCGTCCCCGGCGCAAGTCGGCCAGGCGCTGGTGCACCTGCGCCGACAGCCGCTCCAGATAAAGGCGTTTGTAGACCTGGGGGTCTTGCGCCGGCCCGCCCCGCTGCGCCACCTCCGCCGCCAGGTAGACCATCTGATCGATGGTAGGCCGGCCGGTTGAATGGGCCACCAGGTCGGTTATGGCCTGGCTGAGCGTCGCTTCGTCTTCGGCAGCGGGGGTGGCCAGCAAAAACTCCAGCATCATAGCCAACATAATTTGCTGCCAACCTTCGCGAATCAGCGAGACAGTTCCATCAAAATCAAACAACACGTGGCTCAACCTGGTACAGGGCAAACGCGGGTTGATAATTTCTATCAGCGTCTGGGGCAGATAATTACGACCGTTTCGAGAAGTCAAGCAGGTTTACCTCACCAATCCTTAGATCAAATCTTCGGCCAGGGCCGCCGCACCCCACAACGGCGCATCATCCCCCAACGCCGCGGGGATAATCTCAACGCCGATTTCAGGATGGGTCTGGGCCCGGGCCGTCTCACGGACAACTTGCCACCACGTTTCGCCTGATTTGGTTACTCCGCCGCCCAGGATGACCTGATCGGGATTCATCAGAGTGATGGCCCCGGCCAAGCCCAAGCCCAGCCGTTCGGCGGACTCACGGATGACCCTCTGGCTCAATTTGTCACCCTCAGCGGCAGCCTGGCTGAGCAGTTGGGCGGTAATCTTGTCGAGGTTGCCTTCGACCAGTTCAAGCAGGCGTTTGCCGCGCTGGCCGTGTTTTTTCTTGGCCAGATACAACCTGGCCCGATGAGCCATAGCCGGGCCGCTGGCTTCAGCCTCCAGGCAGCCCCGGCGGCCACAGGGGCACAAAAAGCCTCCCGGCTGCACCGTCAGATGTCCAATTTCCCCGGCCAGGCCATCGGCCCCGGCATAAGGCCGGCCATTGAGGATCCAGCCGCCGCCGATACCGGTGCTGATGGTGACATACAGCACGTGGCGACAGCCCTGCCCCGCCCCATAACGAAATTCACCCAGGGCCGCTGCATTGGCGTCGTTGTCAACGGCCACGGGTGCGCTTAATTCTGCCTGTAGCCACTCGGCCAGCGGGGTATTTTCCCAACCAGGGGTATGAAAGGAACGCCGCACCAGGCCGCCCAGCGCATACACCGGGCCGCCAAAACTGGCGCCGACGGCTGTGGGCGGTTGGCCCATTTCCTCAATCAAATCATGGGCCAAACCGACCATGGTATCATACTCATACCGCCCATCCACGCCGGGAGGTAAAAAGAAACGCCGGTGTACCAGCCAGCTACGCTGGCCGGGGCGGGTCATAGCGGCGCTCAGTTTGCTGCCACCAAAGTCTAAGGCTAATAAGATAGAAGATAGGGTCAAGGGTATTTCTCCAATCTGATCAACCATCAGGATGATGCCTAAAGCGTAAAACGTAAGGATTTAAGCTTCAAACCTATTACGTGCCACATTTTACGGGTCGCCGGGCAAGGTTGGACATAGTTCAAAATCAGGTGAGGTCATTCGGCCCCAACCACAATTGGCGGGAGGGGTCAAAGCGCCAGCCGGGGGCGTCGGCAAAATCGAGTTTCTGGCGCGGCCAACCGGCTTCAACTCGGGCCAGGGTTTCCTCCCAGGAGCGGATACCGCTGACCGCATCGGCCGCTTCCACGTTGCACCCGCCAACCGCTACCGCCATCGTCGCAGCGGCGGCGGGGAGCAGGCCGCGTAATAAGGCGCTCAAAAAGCCGGCCACTGTGGCATCACCCGCACCGGTGGTGCCCACAACCTGGGTTTGAAAGACCGGCGCCCAAAATTCGCGGTTAGCCCAGCGGACCACCTCGCCAGGGCGAGCGCGGCCCAATTCGGCCAAGGCAGCCTCGCCGGCGGTGCGTAGATACAAACCCAGGTGTCCGGCTTTGAGCATGACGACCTTGGCCCCCATGCTCAGCAGCTCGCCGGCAATTCTGGAAGCCAGCGGCGGAGTGATTGAGGCCGCGCCGGTCGAAACTTCTCTGAACGTGTCGGGATAAAGCATGAGCAACATTTCTTCGATGCTGGGGACAAACAAGTCAACCGAGGGCAAAACGCCGCGCAGGATCGCCGGCCAGTTGGCCCGGCCAGAGGGAGCGGTCGGATCGGGCATAGCCATATCCAGGGAAGTGGTCACGCCGGTGGATTTGGCTTGCCGGAAAATTTTGATTAGTTCCGCGCCCTCATGTTGATAGAGGCGCTTCATCAAGGGTGGATAGCCCAGGTGAAACAGGTCGGTCTGGTGGAGGGCATCGTAATCTATGTCGTCGGCGCCAAAGGTGTCGTTAGCGCCGGGGCAGTGCAGAAAAATCCGGTCGACGTTGGGCGGGTTGAGGATAATGGTGTAGGAACTGGCCTCGCCGGGAACCGTGTGCATGCCATCGGCCAGATGCTCGCCGTAACTTTTAACCACGCCTAGAATGGCCTGGCCAAACAAGTCGGGACCAATTTTGCCCATCAAGCGGGTGTTGATGCCCAATTTGTGCATGGCCAGGCCGGTGTTGGAGACGGCTCCGCCGGTGGCCATAACCGCCGTTCCGGCTTCGAGCAGGCGGCCAGGCCGGAAAGTTGACTCAAAATCACCCGTACCCAACAGGGTGGGGATCACATCCAGGCAAATGTGCCCGGCGACAATGCAGGACTTGGCTTGAACAGATGTGGCCATAATTTGTTTCTAACACCTCAACGAAAATGGGCGAACCGCTTGGTTCGCCCAAAATTTTAGCAGGACAATTTGAGATAAGCAATTATGTCAGCGAGACATAGCCTCAGTATACCCAGATTTGGGAAGCCAGCATCCTCAGATGCGGCTCTGTTCGACATCTAAAGATGCCTCACTCCGCGAAAATTGGTCGTCGGCGCTTGTTAGAGCTTCACCACCTGGCCTGTCCGAGCCGACTCGTACAAAGCCAGCACGCTGCGCAAAAAATCGCGGCTCAGGCTCAGCGGGACAACAGGCTCCGCGCCGTCGAGGATACAGGCTTCCATAGCCTCCACCTCGGCCAGGTAGGGGTTAGATTGGGGAATAACCAGCCTTTCCTTGGTATCGTCGCGGGCGGTAAAAGTGACATAACTCTCTTTGCCAAACACGCCCGGCTTCCAGGGTTCGATGATTTGCAGCATACCTTTATCGCCAATAATATGCGCTCCCTCGTGGAAGGGCGTGCGAAAACCACACGAAATCTGGGCAATGACACCATTGGCAAATTTCATTTGGCCTATCAAAGAGACATCCACCCCGGTCTCGCCGATAATCTGGCTGGCCCAGACCTCGACCGGCGCGCCGGCCCCGACCATAACAATCGCCAGGCTGTTGGGATAGACCCCGACATCCCACAGAGCGCCCCCGGCCAGGTTGGGATTGAGCCGGATATTGTGGCTATCTTCGGGCGGCAGGTAATAGGCAAACCAGCTATGAATCAGTTGCAGCTCACCCAATTTGCCGGCCTGGATCATCTCTTTGACTTGCCGCGTTTGGGGGTGATGCAAGTACATGAAAGCTTCAAACACAGTCACTTTGTTCGCCCTGGCTGCCGCCTCGACTTGATCGAGTTCGGCCAGAGTTGGGGTAATGGGTTTTTCGCACAGAACGTGTTTGCCGGCCTGAGCCGCTTTAACCGTCCACTCACAGTGGAGGGTATTGGGCAGCGGGTTGTAAATCACATCTATATTGGGGTCGGCTAGCAATTCCTCATAGCTACCGTAGGCTGTGGGGATACCCTTTTCCTGGGCATACACCTGGGCCTTGGCTAAATCCCGGCTGGCTACAGCCACCAGCTCGCTCCGTCCGGCCTGGCGAATCGGCTCAATGACGGCATCGTTAATATTGGCGGTCGAGAGAAGACCCCAACGAATTTTGTTAGACATAAGCATTTCCTCCAAATTGGACAGGGATGCCGAGGTGCAGAGGAGAAAAAATCTCCCCTGCGCCTCGGCCCCCCTGCTGTTTTTTAGCCTTTAAGTGAGCCCGCCAGCAATCCGCGCAGGAAATAGCGGCCCAGGATAATATACACCAACAAGGTAGGCAGAGCGGTCAAGAACGCTGCCGCCATCTGGACGTTCCATTCGACGGTGAAACTGCCGGCGATATTATTGAGGGCCACGGTCATCGGTTGGTTCTGATTCTGGGCAATGGTCACGGCAAAAATGAAGTCATTCCAGATATTGGTAAATTGCCAGATGAGCACGACCACAAAGGCCGGCGGCGACAGGGGTAAAATGATATGGCGATAAATACTAAAGATGTTGCCTCCATCAATCCGGGCTGCTTCGAGCATTTCATTGGGGATGGTAGCGTAGTAGTTACGGAAGATGAGTCCAGCAATGGGGATACTGTAAACCACGTGAACAAAAACCAACCCAGCCAGACTGGCGTAGAGTCCCATCGCCTTTAAGGTGAGGGTCAAAGGAATCAAGATGGATTGATAAGGAATAAACATACCAAACAAGACAAAAGGAAAAACAATGTCGGCGTATTTAAATTTCCATTTGGATAAAATGTAGCCATTCAGCGAGCCAAGCACAGTGGAGATAATCGTTGCGGGGATAGCCATAGTTACGCTGTTCATAAAAGCCGTACCCATGCCAATCACCGCGGAGCTGCCAAACCAGGCTTCATAAAAGCTATCAAAGCAAAAGATAAAGGCATTAGTGCATTGCGGCAAGTTAACCACAGGTGGCAATTCCCACATGCGGTAAAGGTCAATATCAACATACTGTTTGAAGCTGGTGAGGAGGATAAGATAAACCGGCAAGAGGTAAAAAACTGTGAACGACAGCAGAATAGCGTAGATAAGCAGGCGGGTCCATCTGAAATGAGAGCGGCGCCTGGTCGCCACACCAGTTTGGGCAGTAGTTATAGATTGGGTTGCCATTAACGCTCCTCCTGCTGCCGTAAGTTAATTGTCAGGTAGGGGATAATCAGGATTGAAATTAGAATTAACAAAACCACGCCAATAGCCGCGCCCTGGGCAAAACGGGCCTGGTCAAAGGTTGTTTCCCACATCATATAGGCGGGGACATCTTTGATAAAGCCCTGGCCGACACCTCCCATCGCTACCACCAGGTCG
>CAZRYD010000140.1:0-15833 GCA_964604225.1 uncultured Caldilineaceae bacterium | reverse complement strand
CCCAGGTGATTTTCAGTGTGGGCGCGGCCGTGGTCGCTGTTGAGCCGTTCAAAAATGGCCAGGGCGTGGCAGCACAAAAGCTCGGCCCGCTGCCACTGGCCTTGTTCGCTGTAAAGATAGCCCAGGTTGGAGCAGGCGCGGGCTTCGTTATAGGCGTCGCCAAGCCGGCGGGCCAGGCGGATGGTGCGGCGGTAGTGGCCGATAGTCTCTCTGAACCGGCTCTGGCGCTGGTACAAACGGGCCAGCAGGATGGAGAGGGTCGTTGCCCCGGCCAGGTCTTCAATCTGGCGGGCGATTTGAACAGCCCGCTCCAGGAGTTGGTTCCAATTTTCCCAGTGGCCCCGCCGCTCCAGGTAGGGCGAGAAGTTAACCATTAACTCGTAAACCAACGGCCAGGCTTCCCGGCGCAGGTCCAGGGCAAAGGCAATCGCCTTGAGTATCCCGTCGCGCTCGCCGTCCAGGGCCGCCACATCGGCGGCGTGATCGGCCACAAACTTGCCCCAATACTGGACATTCATCAGGATGCGGCGGCGAAAAATACCGCTGTAGTCAGGTGGAGCGGTTAGGCCGGCGGTTGCCATTTAACCACCTCATTCAACAAAAAGGTTTCGGTCAGGCGATGGATGCGGTAGCGCGGCTGCTCCAAATCGCCGCTAACCTCCAACAGGCACAGCGTCGCCAGCCGCTCCAGGGCCTGGGTCAAGTCGGCTCCGCTCAATTCGCTCAGGGCGGAGAGCTGGGCCAGCGTGCCGCCCTGGGCCAGCGGCATCACGAGCAGCACAGTCCGGCTGATCTCCTCCAGGGCCTGCCAGGCTTGCCAGTAGATGTAGGTATACAGGTCGTCTACTTTTTTGCCCTGGGCTTCCCGCAAGTTCGCCAGCACTTGGGCCAGGGGCAGCACCCGAATTTGCCCCACGACCAACTTTAAGGCCAGGGGATTGCCCCCGACGACCTCGTAGATGCCGGCCAGTTGGACCGGAGAAGCCTGAGCCAGGGCGGTCGCACCCCGGATTTCGGCTTCATGCCGGAGCAGGGCCAGGGCGTCGGCCTGGTTGAGTTCTGTCAGGCTGAAGCAAAAGACATCGTCGTAGGCGTGCAGGGTGTGGCGGCTGGTGAGCAGAAACTTGGTTGGATTGGCCCACCGGCGCAGTGTGGGTAATAAAGTTTGGTAATCAACCAGTGTCTCCAGGTTGTCTATCACTACCAGGCAGGGCTGCTCTTTGAGCCGAGCGGTCAGGCCGGCCTGCTTCTCCTCCGGCGAGCGAGCCAACAGCAGGTTATCACCAAGCTGTTCCAGCAAGGCGTCGGTCAGAGTCGCCGCGTCGAGGGCCGGGTGATGGGTAGCTTCAAGCCCGCTGCGGGGCAAAAATTCCTCCTGTTTGGCGCTAACCCAGGCGACGTGCTGAAAACGAGCGCCTGGCCTCAACTCGCGCACCAGCGCCGCCGCCAGCGAGGTTTTACCGATGCCGCCGATGCCGTCCAGCGCGACCAGCCAGGGCGCATCCGGCTGCTGGAGGAGCCGGCGAAGCTGCTCCTGCTGCTGGCTCACGCCAAAAAGCTGCGGGGCCGGCAATTGCGCCAGCAGGTTGGGTTGGGGTTGACTTTCGGCGGGCAGCGCGCCTGGCGCGGCCGACGTAGCATAGCTCGCAAAAATTTGGCGCAGTTCAACCTGGCCCAGGGTATAGCCCACCAATGAGAGCCATTGTTGAGCCTCGGCCGGGCTCAGGTGGTCGGCAAAGATTTCGACGAGGCGCACTGCCGAATTCCGGTCAGGTCGCCAGGTGCGGCCCTTGTATTGGTAGGCTCGCTCCCAGATGGAGATGAGATCGGCGCTCACGGCGACCTGCCGGGCCAGCCCGGCCTGGGCCAGCCCGCTGTTTTTTCTTAATTCTCGTAATTTCTGACCAAATGCTGGCAGGTTCATTGAACTCGTTATTAAACTGTACGAATTTTGTCCGAATTTTGTAGCTGTTGTAGGCCGGGATTATCTGGTATGATTTGGTTGCATCAGTTGCTAAAAGTTGTTAAGTTTTAGCAGTAACCATTATTTTGGCGGCAAAAGCTCAACTAAACATAGTCCGGTCGAGGTAGCTTTATTATGCCGTCTTTTTGTTTTTTTGACAATCACAATCACATTCAGTCTCAGTAGATCCAAAATTGAGGAGCCAGCATCCTCAAGATGCGGTTCCGTTCGGCATCTAAGGATGCCTCACTCCTCGAAAATTCGATCTACTGAGTCTAACCAGAACCAACCTAAGGGGGTAAACCGTGGACGAAATTCTAACCGTACAAGAAGTGGCCGATTATCTTAAAGTAAGCCGCAGTACAGTCTGGCGCTGGTGCAATCAAGGCCGGCTGCTGGCCTTCAAAGCCGGACACGGTTGGCGGGTACATCGTGACGAAGTAGAAAGACTCATCCATAAAAAATTCAGACGGCTGGATGAAATGAAAACCGAAATAATTCGGTCGTAGCTCTGGTCCGCCCAAGCTGCGACATTTTCCCCAAACCTTGTTAGGAGTTGTGCTATGCTCAAAGCCAAGCTGGAAAAAAAACTCTCTTATGATCCTCGTGACGCTTGGTGGTTGGAACTCAACGGCGGCGTTGAGCGAGAAGCTTTTCAGCTAGCACCGGCTATCGAGAACAATGCCATTTTGCAGCGAGTTCAAAAGGCTAAGGCTCAAAAATTAGTCGTCGATCTAACCACGACTAAAGATTTCGACTCGCGTGGTGTGCAGCTATTGTTAATCTTGTATAGGCAGTTGATTGACCAACATATTCAACTGGTCTTGCGCAATCCCACCGTGTATCTGAGCCGAGTGCTGCGCATCATGCAAATCGACCGGATTTTTGAAGTTGAGTTTGATGAGAACCCCGAAGGCGGAAAAGAAAGCGACTCCAAAATTTCGGGGCATTGATGGCCGCAGGGCTACAATTGCTTTCACTTATATGTTCATAAAGTAAATGCTCCTGGCTCTGGTCGGGAGCATTTTTCATTCTGGCTGCGCCACTTTGACGAGCGCAGCGTGACTGGGTATACTGGCCTTGAAGTTTCAAAGTGCAGGATGGTCAAATGATCAAACTTTACCGCCCCAGTGATTGCCCAAGCTGCGCCGATATTGAAACGGCGCTGCAAGAGCTGGTCGTGGCGCACAAAGTGATTGTCGTTGAGGCCGGGCAGCCCCTGCCTGAGCTTCGTTCTGATGTTGCTCTGCCCGCCCTCAAGGATAATGGACGGACGATCAGCGGAGCCTCAGCCATCGCGGCCTATTTGAAAGAGTTGGAGAAATTCGTTGCCGCTTGGCAGCGGTTTCAATCCGATTCGTGCTACCTTGATGATGAAGGGCAAACCTGCTAAATATCTGAGTTCGACGTTTTCGCAAAAAATAGACAGGATTTACAGGATTAACAAGATTTTTGAATGTTTTCATCCTGTAAATCTTGTTAATCCTGTCGAGAAAATAAAAACTCCGAACTGAGGTTAAATGAATCATTGGACACCCCCTGCTCACTGGCTAAAAATAACGGCCATTGACGCCCACACCGAGGGCGAGCCGTTTCGGGTTATCACCGGCGGCTTCCCCGACCTGCCGGGCCAGACTATTTTAGAAAAACGTCGCTATGCGAAAGAGCAACTTGATCACCTGCGTACAGCCTTGATGTGGGAACCGCGCGGTCACGCCGATATGTACGGCTGCCTGGTTACCCCACCCGTTACCCCCGGCGCCGACCTGGGCATCTTGTTTATGCACAATGAAGGCTTCAGCACCATGTGCGGACACGGGATCATCGGCATCACCACCGTGGCCCTAGAGACCGGCATGCTACCGGCAACCGCGCCGGAAACCACACTCAAAATTGACACACCCGCCGGGCTGGTCACGGCCCATGCCACCGTGGTTAACGGGCGAGTACAGCGCGTCCGCTTTTACAACGTACCTTCTTTTGTTTTGGCGCTGGACGAAACAGTTGATGTGCCAGGGTTGGGCCAGGTACGTTATGATTTGGCTTTTGGTGGAGGTTTTTACGCCTATGTGCCAGCCGCCGAGGTGGGTCTGACCTGCACCCCGGCAGATTATCACTCGCTGATCGAAAAGGGTAGGGCGATCAAGCGGGCGGTGATGGCCAGCCGGCCCATCCCCCACCCGTTTGAAGCCGATTTGAGTTTTCTCTACGGCACCATTTTTGTCGGCCCGCCGTTGACAGAGGGGGGACACAGCCGCAACGTCTGCATTTTTGCCGAGGGAGAGGTGGACCGCAGCCCTACCGGCACCGGCGTCAGCGGCCGGCTGGCGCTGCATTATGCCCGGGGAGAAATCGGCCTCGACCAGCCTATCGTCGTCGAGAGCATCCTCGGCAGCCGTTTCACCGGGCGAGTGGTTGAAACCACCACTTTCGGTCCCTACCCCGCCATCATCCCCGAAGTGGCCGGAACGGCTCACATTACCGGTCGCCACGAGTTTTTGATTGATCCCGACGATCCCTTGAAAAACGGATTTCTGCTGCGCTAGCCAAACAAGTGACCGGCACTTGGTAAGTGCCGGTTTCGTTACCCGACAAATGGTTTAGTCACGACTAAATATTGGACAGGATTAACAAGATTATCAGGATTTAGGCTAAAAAATCTTGTCAATCCTGTAAATCCTGTCTAATTTTAGCCTAAGCTAAATACGATGTCGGGTAGTAAAAGTGCCGGTCACTTGTTCTTACTGCTGGTTCGCTTGCGCTGGTAGTACCGGCGGGCCTTGGTTCGACTGCCGCACAGATTCATACTGCACCAGCGGCGGCTCTGGTTTTTGCTGGTATCGATGAACAGCCAATCGCAGCCTTCCCGGCGAGCGCACTGCCGTACCTGGCGAAGTTCGGTCGAAGTCAGCAGGTCTGCTGCCGACCAGACAATGGGCCAGAGCATCGCCTCTAAAACGTCCGTATTCTGCACCACCTGCCACTTGAAATCTTCGCCCGAGGCCAGAAGCTGCAAATGACCAGGCGACTGAGCCAGCACAACATTCAAAGCAGTAATATCGGCTGCAGCGGGCGCTTGCTGTTGAGCCACGGCTGAGAAAACACGGTAAATGGTTTCGCGCAGCGCCAGGGCCTGCTCAAGCGCCGTCGCCGCTTCGGCGGGGTAATGAGCCGCTTTCTGCTGCAAATTCTCTGCTTCCGGGGCGGTGAGAACATTGGCATGCCGACTCCAGGCAACGAGGTCGGTGTAGCAGTGCAGGTATTCGTGGTTCAGCACGTCGGTCCGGGTAAACGTGTTGGCAAAATCCAGGCATAAATGCCCGCCAATCAGTTCCAGATTGTCTGCTGCTCTTCGTTTGCGAGCCATGATGATTCAGTCTGAGCCAGCCTCAAAAGTATGGCCGAAGCATACTCAAGCGACCCAACTTAGTCAAATCGAACTTCAGGTCGAGGCTGTAACAAATTCGGTGAGAAATGCGTTCTCTTTTAACATGGTTTGATCTACGGTATACTCAGAATTTGACAGACCAGCGGCCCCATGTTATTTTATCACCAGTAAAATATATTATAGCTGGTAATAAACTTTTTATCAAAAGCCGTTATGCCAAAACAATGAGTTTTTTGTACACTGAGCGAGAATTTTAGACAGGACCTACAGCAAGATTTACAGGATTAAATTTTAAAAATCTTGTTAATCCTGTCTATAAACCTTTTTGGTTCCGGCTTGTCCGGGCCAGGAATCTGAGGTTGAATAGAATGATAAACTCTGCGCAGCGTAACTCAACCCTTTTCCTCTCGGCTTTACTAGTACTCAGCTTCATTTTTCTATTCGATATTCTCTTGTTTTCGCCTTCCGCCAAGGCCGCCAACCCTCTTGGACAAACCTCTGGTACGCCAACGCCCCCGGTGACCGCCACTCCTCTCACTGCCTGGAATGACCTGCTAACGAAAACACCTGTGGCCTATACCAAGCCTCTGCCTGATCCCGTTCCAAGCCCTGTGGATGGAACCTACGCCAAAATCGACCCCTCATGGCCGCAGTGGTGGCTGTGCCGGCGTTGCGCCGATTATCGGCCGGCGGGAGGTATCTGGAAGCTCCAATTCGATCAGGGCGTCATGCGCATTTATTACGACGTCACCGGCTGGCGAAGCCTGGCCTCGTTTACTGTTTCCGGGGATCGCTTGACCCTCTTCAATGATCCTTACTGCGCAGAGGTGGGAGAATACACCTGGAAATTGGCTGATGGACAGCTCAAATTAGACCTCATCAATGACGCCTGTTCTTTTGGACTCAGGGGCAGGACTCTAAGCCAGCAGTCCTGGCCTGCCTGTCGGCCAGCCGAGGCAACGACAGGAGCCAGCCAGCAGGAGCAAGAAACGCCGGGTTGTGCAGATAATCCAACCATACCGGCAGCGCCAAAAGCAGCGAATTTACCCGTTAAGGTTGTGGTATACGGCGGAGATAGCCGCTTTTTTGAGAAAGCCCCGGATGTATTGGCCTTTGCCAACAGTTCGGATAATTCCTCACCGGAGGGTATTGAAGTTACCTACCATCAAGATAGTATTCCCTTTGGCCTGAATCGGGTCCTGTGGTGGAAGGGTGATTGGGTCGAGGCTACGACAGATCGACCGTTTACGGCGATGGGGGTCCAATTCTGGGGCGATTTTCAGACGGGTTGGGCCCGCGTTTTATTTGACGGGGTAGAAGTGTGGCGAGGTAATACGACCGAGATTTGGTCAAAGTATGACCGGCACGGGGGTTATATTGAAATCTCCGGTTTTGGTCCCGGACGGCATACCCTTCGGGCCGAGAGTTTGAACTTTGACTACCATCCGGTGCCGGTGGCCAGTTTTGGGTTTAGTGACCGGGCCGGTGTTGAGCCGGGCCGGACTGAGCCGGTCGCCATAGCTACGCGCGTTTCGGACACCGATGGGGCCACGATGGTTTTCATACCGGCGGGGGAGTTCCCTATGGGCAGCGACGAGACCGACCGTGTGGCGGACCCCGACGAGAGGCCTCAACATTTCCCCATCTTAGAGGCTTATTGGCTTGACCAAACGGAAGTAACCAATGCGATGTACGCGCGCTGTGTTGGGGCCGGGGGCTGCACCGCCCCGATGCATTCACCCCACTACGAGGCGCCGGAGTACGCCGATCATCCCGTGGCCGGGGTTACCTGGTTTCAGGCTGGGGAGTACTGTCAATGGGCAGGCCGACGCTTGCCGACCGAGGCCGAGTGGGAGAAGGCGGCCCGAGGCGACGCTGGGCGACTCTATCCCTGGGGCAACGCCGCGCCCAACCCAACCCTACTAAATTTTGCCAATCAAGTGGGTGATACAAGCGTGGTGGGCAGCTATCCGGCGGGGGCCAGCTCTTACGGGGCTCTGGATATGGCCGGCAATGTCTGGGAGTGGGTTTCGGATGGATATGATCCTAATTACTATGCTCAGGCTCCGGCGACTAACCCACCGGGCGGGACCTCGGCCAATCGACGCGTGGTACGCGGTGGAGCCTGGGGCACAGATGCTCGCGCCGTACGCTCGGCCAACCGTTTCTGGGCTTTTCCGGGCCGCAATGACACCGACGGCTTTCGTTGTGCTTTGAGTGCTTCACCCTAGCTGGATACGCTATCAAGCGAGCTGAATCAAAAGAGCGCCCTTCGTTTGAAGGGCGCTCGCGGTAGGCATAGGGGCTCTTTATTAAAAATTTTGTGGGCGGCGGGTTCTCGTGTGAACCCTCAGCACAACCCAGCTTCATCGTTTTTTGTGTTGTCCCTGCCTTACCATCTATCTATACTATAGCAGCTTTTTGTTAGAATCCCGTTAACAAATCTGACGAGTTTGGCCAAACGTCAGCCACAATAGGCTAGGTTTAGGCCGCGCTGGTAGGTACCTCAATCATCACTTTCACCACTCCATCCTGATAAGCCGCATTCATGGCGAAAGCTTCGGGGGTTTTTTCCAGTGGAAAACGGTGGCTGATCAGGCCATACAAATCCACCACGCCGCTGCGGGCCAGGCGAATAGCTCGCGGATAGGTGTGCTTCATACGCCGGGCCAGGCGAATGGTCAAACCCTTGCGCCGGACAGTCGAGTGTTTCAGTTCCAGCCGGTCATTCTCAGAGATGCCGACGATGACCATGCGCCCACCCAGCCGGGCCATCTCGGCCGCCTGCTGGACCGAGTGGTCAGCCCAGGCCGCCTCGATGGCTACATCCACGCCCCGGCCATGGGTGGCGGTCAACACGGCTTTGACCGGGTCGGCACCATCACAATTGACCGGAATGGCCCCGTAGCGTTGGGCCGCTTCCAGCCGCCAGGGAAACTTATCGCTCACAAAGATGGGCTGCGCGCCGGATAGTCGGGCCAATTGTAAGATAAACAAGCCAACAGAACCGGCCCCCAAAATGGCGACGCTATCGGCCACCCGGATTTTGGCCAGGTCAATGGCGTGAATGGCGATGCCGAGCGGCTCTAACATGGCAGCACCCACATCGTCAATGGCTTCAGGGACGGGGAAACAACTGCGAGTGGGCATATGCAGCCACTGGCACAAGCTGCCGTGGTCGGGATAGGAGCCGCAAAAGTGCAGATGCAGGCACAGATTGGGCTGCCCCTGCTCGCACATTTCGCAATGCCAGCAAGGTTGGGCCGGATCAACCGCCACCCGCAGCCCCGGCGCAAGCGTCTGGAAATTGCCATCCAGGTTTTCCAAGCCCGGCCCGACCGTCTCGATGACTCCAGCAAACTCGTGTCCCAAGATTAAGGGGGTTTGCAGGGTTACATCGCCAATGCGGGCATCTTTGTAACTGTGCAAGTCGCTGCCGCAGATACCCACAGCCGTGACCCGCAATAACACCTGTCCCGGCCCCGGCGGGCCCGGATGGGGAATTTGTTCGACCCGTAAATCAGCCGGGCCGTGTAAACGAACCGCGGTCATGGTTGATGAGTTTTCCATTGGTTAAACTTCTCCTTTGCCTTGGAGTCTAAAAACCTGGCTCTTAGACTCCAGAATTTATGATTTATTTCGGGCAGAGTATCAGAATGTGCCCGCCAGGAGTACCCGGTTAAAAAATTCTACAATCCGATTTTCATACTCCTCTGGCCAGCGGGCGCCATAGCCGCCGTGGTTTACCTCTGGCACAAGCCAGAGTTCTTTGGGTTGACCGGCTGCATCAAACTGGGCCTGGGTGCGATTAGCTTCGGCCTCGTACTCACCGGCGATGAAGAAGATGGGGCGTGGATTAATTTTGGCTACCACCTCAATAGGCCGGATCGAGGCCGGATCAACGCCGGTATAATATCGAAAAAAGAAGACGATAAACCGTTGTACCAGCCTCCCCACCAGCGTATCAGCCGCGCCGCGTGGGGTAATATCGCTGACTAGATCGTCAAAGTTACCCTCAGCCACCACAGCCCGAATTTCGGGGAGGCGAGCGGCGCTCTCAACCGCAATGACCCCACCCATAGAAAACCCCAACACGCCTATTTTGCCACCCACCACGTCCGGCTGCTGCTGCATGAATTTAACGGCAGCGGCCACATCGGCCACCTCAGCCTGGCCCATCGTGTGGACCGTACCCGGCGCGGCACAGGGATGTGGATCGAGCAGCATCACCCCATAGCCGTGCCGGACCAAAATTTGAGCTTCGGGCAGCATGCCGTCTCGCGCCATCCAGTGACCTTGCAAGAGTAGGATGGCGGCTCCATTTTGAGAAGGAACATACCAGGCGGTTAGCCTCTGACCGGGCTGAGGTTGAATTTGGATAGTTCGATAATCGGTTAGCCCTACCTCAGCCGGGGTACGGCTCGGAGTTGGGCAATCCCACAGGGTCAGGTAGGTTACAAGCCGCCGACTGGCTTCAGCCATTATCAGGATGGCCCCCAACAAGACAATGATGACCGTGAAAATAGTCAATTTAAGAAAATACGGCCAGTTGAGATTGGGGAAACGAGGTGGAGGCTGAGAGTCTTTCATTTTTAAATACTTTGGCGCTCAGTCGCTCGCTTTGAGCAGATCAAATGGGTTAGTGAGGCGCGGGGAGCGCAGTCGAGCCACCAGGCGTTGGTTGCTGTATCTGCCACTGCCCCCTCTCATCACGCTGTAAGGCAAAACAATTAATAATGGCTTGACGATCAATCGGGCCGTAAATGTGGGGGAAAAGGGTTTTTAGATCTGGCTGGTTAACCGGCCAGGTGGCCGTACTTGTCTGCACGGGTGGGGTGGGCGGTTCAAAGATGAGGGGGGCCGTCAGTTGGGCAGGGTCAATTTCCAAAGCCAGCAACTGATCTTGAAGATTAGCAAAGAAAATATTGGCAATTTCAACCAATTTTTTTGCACCGGCGGTGCAGTGGATAAACCCTTCTTGGGCCAGGGTTGGGGGTTGGTAAGGTTGATCGAGCGGCTGGCGCTGATAATAACTGGCCGGGGTGAGATGATAAATGGGCAAAGCCTCGTTTAGGTGCATGGCACTTATCATACACACGAGAGCAAAAAGCGTCAAGCCTGATCTGCTGGGCATTTTGGGTGAAGTCCGTCAAAGCTGATAGACCCTCTCACCCTTCAGGCTATGGGGACAAAACGGAAAAGATTTAGGCAAACTTCTCGGTCAATATATCCGCCAAGGTAGGCCGGCCAATTTCTTGCAGGTCATAGCGCACCCGTTGATGCGGATGTTTGATATTGAGCAGCTTGCTCAGGTCAATCGGCGTGCCGATGAGAACCAAATCACATGGGGTGGCATTGATAGTTTGCTCCAGTTCTTTCATTTGGATTTCGCCGTAACCCATCGCCGGCAGCACTGCACCGGTGGTAGGGTATTTTTCATAGGTGGCCAGAATGGAGCCGCTGGCGTAAGGACGCGGGTCCACAATTGCGGCCGCCCCAAAGCGCTGCGCAGCGACTACTCCCGCTCCATAAGCCATCTCCCCGTGGGTCAGCGTTGGGCCATCTTCCACCACTAAAACCCGCTGGCCGCGAATGGCGGCTGGATTATCTACGGTAATCGGCGAAGCCGCGTCCACCACTACGGCCTGGGGAGCCACAGCCTGGACATTGCGGCGCACCTCGGCAATGGCGGCGGCATCGGCGGTGTCAATTTTGTTGATAACCACGACATTAGCCAGGCGCAGGTTGGCTTCGCCGGGATGATACTTGAGCTCGTGGCCGGGGCGATGCGGGTCAACCACCACAAGATGCAAATCCGGTTGGTAGAAGGGTAAATCATTGTTACCACCATCCCAGACCACTACATCCGCTTCCTTTTCTGCCTGACGCAGAATAGCTTCGTAATCCACCCCGGCATAAACAACTGTGCCCCGGTCAAGGTGAGGCTCGTACTCCTCTCGCTCTTCGATGGTACATTCGTATTCGTCCAAATCGGCATAATCGGCAAAGCGCTGCACGGTCTGTACCACCAGATTACCATAGGGCATCGGGTGACGCACTGCCACTACTTTTTTGCCCAGTCCCTGTAAAATTTCACAGACCCGGCGGGTGGTTTGACTTTTGCCACTGCCGGTCCGTACCGCGCCAATCGACACGACCGGCTTGCTGCTCTGCAACATGGTATGGCGCGGCCCCAACAGGCGATAATCTGCCCCGGCAGCCAACACCGCCGAGGCTTTATGCATCACATATTCGTGAGGCACGTCGGAGTAGGCAAAAATGACCTGGTCGACCTGCAAAGATTTGATCAGGTCAACCAGTTCGGTTTCAGGATGGATGGAGATGCCGTTGGGGTACAATTGCCCGGTCAGTTCGGGGGGGTACAAGCGGCTTTCAATGTTGGGGATTTGCGTAGCGGTAAAGGCGACAACTTCGTAAGCCGGATTGTCGCGAAAATAGACGTTGAAATTGTGAAAGTCGCGCCCGGCAGCGCCCATGATGATTACATGTTGCTTCGGCATTGAAGCGCCTCCGTTTTTAATCGTGCTGAGTTTTGACCTGTATAATTAGGCCAGGTAAGAAAGTAATATACTGAGGCCATAGAGCAGCGTGAGAGGCAGCATGACCAGCCCCATATTAAATGGGTCTACGGTGGGGGTAATTACTGCGGCGGCAATGGCAATAATAACAACAGCAAAACGCCATTGTTTGATTAAAAATTGAGGGGTCACCAGCCCTACCTTGGCCATGATAAAAATAATCAGCGGTGTTTCAAAACTGATGCCGATCCAGAAAAGCAGTGAGGTTACAAAGGGAATATATTCGCGAGATTGCCATTGCTGGATGAAGATTTCGGGTTGCCAGACGCTTAAAAAACCGATAGCGGCCGGGATCATAATAAACCAGGCAAAAGCGACGCCAATCAAAAAAAGTATGGTCGCAAATGGTACTCCCCACAAGATATATCGTTTCTCACTGGGTTCCAGGCCCGGCAAAATAAACATCAAAAACTGATAAACCAGAAACGGCATCGCAATGACCAAGCCGCCGGTTAAGGCAACCCGAAAATAAATGGTGATACCTTCGGTTGGTCCCAACACTTGCAGTCTTTGGCCGTAAGGCGCAATCAATAGTTCTAAAATTTGGGTAGTAAAAGCGGCCGACAGCAAGGTGCAAACAAATACAGCAAGGGCGGCTTTGACCAAACGGTCGCGTAATTCTTCCAGATGTTCCAATAGAGTCATCTGGTTGGATAATTGCTCTTTTACTTTGTTAAAAGAGGGAGTGACGCTACTCATTCAGCTACCTCAGTAGGCGCAACAGCAGAGGGGATAGACTTGGAAACTGCCCCATTTTTCTCTACTTCCGAGGTTTCGGGAATAATTTCGACGGTTTCGACGAATGTCGTGGTAGAGGCTGGGTCAGGTGAGTTAGCGGCTTCAGAATTTTCTTTTAACTCGGGCGTAGCAGTAGATAATTCACCCGCCTCTACGGGCGCAGGCGTTGCTGATGTAGGTTCTGGAGAGTCGATTTTTTCGCTTGTCTCAGGAGTATCGGGGGCAAGCTCAGCAGATTTAGGAGCAGAGTTTGGCGCGGGTGTGGTTTTGGGCGGAGTGATAGCCGCATTAAGGCTTTTGCCTATTTGGGCTGTACCGCCAGCGATTTCGGTTTGGGTTTGCCGGAGAGATTGTTTGGTTTCTTCGAATTCCTTGCGAACTTCTTCGATTTCTTCAAGACGCGTGGCGACCGTAATTTCCCGTTGCCATTCGGCTAGAAATCCTTGCGACATATTGCGCAGGTCTCTAACAAATCGGCCCGCCTTGCCGGCAATCTCAGGGAGGCGGCGCGGGCCAAAAACCATGAGCGCAATAATAAAAATAAAGACCAGTTCGGGAAACCCGATACCTAAAATGTCCATTTAATTTAAAACAATGACCCCTTAGCCTTATGGATCTCGGTGTGTAATTCTCCTTTGAATCAAAAAACTTCAAGGAAAATGTGCTTCTAAACCGGCACCTTCAACATTTCGCGAAGCTTTACCCGATCCCGAGAAACCAGGCTACCCAGCACCCCATTCACAAATCGCGGCGAACTTTCACTGCCAAACATCTTGGCCAATTCGACGGCTTCGTTGATGGCCACTTTGGGAGGAATTTCCGGCTCAAAGAGGAGTTCATAAATCGCAATTCGTAAAACATTGCGGTCTACAGCAGCAATTTGGTCAATCGGCCATTCTGGAGCCAAGTCACCCACAACACTATCCAGATAAGTTCGATAGGTTTGCACCCCCATTGCTAACGAGCGAGCAAATGCTTCGGCGGCCTCGGGCAGCGGGCGATCTTCAAACCGAGCTTCAAGGGCACCTTTAGCTGCGTGATCGGTAAAATCAAGCTCATAAAGCACTTGCAAAACTACCGCACGAGCACGTCGTCGAACTTTCATAGGTTGCTCCCTTCCCATGTGAGGTGAATAGGCTGGTCTGGGTATTCAATAAAAATGTGAATGTTCAATTTATTTTGGGATTTTTACCCAAAATCCAAAATCTAACAGTATTACTGCATTACCAGGCCACCATCCACGGTTAAAACCTGTCCCGTGATAAAGGCGGCCTCGTTAGAAGCTAAAAACAACACGGCATTAGCTACATCTTCAACCGTACCCAAGCGCCCTAAAGGGGTGTTGGCGACTGCTGCCTGCATCATCTCTTGCGGCAGCACCTCGGTCAAAGCGGTCGGGATAAAACCCGGTGCAACGGCGTTTACCGTAATGTTTCTGGAACCGATCTCTTTAGCCAGAGATTTGGTAAAACCGATAATCCCGGCCTTGGAGGCGGCATAATTGGTTTGGCCGGCCTGCCCGGCCAGCCCCACTACCGACGTGATATTGATAATCCGCCCACTCCGTTTTTTCATCATCGGGCGGACCGCCGCTTTGGCACAGTAATAGGTACTGGACAGATTGGTTCTGAGTACCAGGTCCCAATCTTCGTCCTTCATCGTCATGATGAGGGTATCGCGGGTAGTACCTGCGTTATTTACAAGTATATCTATTTGACCGTAGGTGTCAATTGTTTCTTTAATCAGGCGTTGGGCTTCGCTACTCTGGCCCACATCCGCCTGAATCACCATCGCTTCACCACCATTCGCTTGAATGGCAGCTACGACGTCAGCCGCACCCTCCGGACTATTCCGATGATTGACCACTAATTTAGCCCCTTGCTCAGCCAGCGTTTTAGCAATTGCCGCACCGATGCCTCGGGAACTGCCGGTCACAACAGCTATTTTACCTGATAGATCAAACTTCATGAATCTAGATTAATCCTTTTAAGCAGCCAGAAAAGCCGCAATATGGTCAGGTGTGCCAACGGTGTGGGCCTCCACATCTTTGGCAATCCGCTTGATGAGCCCGGTCAAAATATCCTTTGGACCAATCTCGACGAATTTGGAGACCCCATGCTCAACCATCCACTGCACCGAATCCGTCCAGCGCACCGATGCGGTCAGTTGGCCTTCCATCTCCGCCTGAATGGCTGCCAATGTCTCAAGTGGCTCTGCAGAAATGTTAGCCACAATCGGGATTTCTGGCAAGTTCAGCGGCGTTTGCTGGATAGCCGCGCGAAACTCGGCGGCGACCACCCGCATCAACTCCGAATGGGCGGCTATACTGACCGGCAATTTAACTGCCCGCCGGGCTTTGGCTGCCAGGGCCAACTCGATACCCCGCTCCACGGCAGCATTGTGACCGGAAATCACAACCTGGCCGGGTGAGTTGTAGTTGGCTACTTGCAGCAGGCCATTCCCTTCGGCGGTCACGTCCTGGCAGATTTTAGCCACCACCTCGTCGTCCAGCTTCAAAATAGCCGCCATACTGCCTGGATTTAGCTCGCCTGCTTTTTTCATTAACCGGCCACGCTCACGCACCAACCGCAGGCCAGCTTCAAATGAAAGCACCCCAGCCGCCACATAAGCCGAATATTCGCCCAGGCTATGGCCGGCCACGTATGTTGGCCTCGCCCCATATCCGGCTGATTTGAGGGCCTCCAGGGCGGCAATGCTGCTCACAAAAATCGCCGCCTGGGTGTTGATAGTATCGTTTAGATCCGCCTCTGGCCCTTCAAAGCACAGCCGGCTGAGCGAAAAGCCCAAAATTTCGTCGGCCTTGGTAAAGACCTGGCCGGCCGCCGGATAATTTTCTACCAAAGCCCGGCCCATGCCCACTTCTTGAGAGCCCTGGCCGGGAAAAACAAAAGCAATATGATCGGTCATCGTTAGGCAAAATAAGGGCCGTGCCAGAGTTTCATCAGCCTTAGCACGGCCACAACGGCAATTTAATTAGTGGTCTAAATTTATTTAGCCGGAGCGGCATCTTCCATCGCAATCACCTGCACCCCATTGTACGTGCCGCAATTGGGACAGACGTGATGGGATAAATGCAAGGTGTGGCATTGAGAGCAGGGCACCATATTCGGCATGTTGAGGCGCA
>CAZRYD010000139.1:0-15905 GCA_964604225.1 uncultured Caldilineaceae bacterium | reverse complement strand
ATGTCAAACTACGCTAATTTGCTCAGTGCGTTTCAGCCAAAAGGAGTTGCTGCCAAATGGTGAGTTTACTGCTAATCGGAGGATGTCTGCTGGGCGCACTGGTGTTGGCGGCGCTGATTGTGGGCCTCATCGTGATTATGAATAGTGGAGAGCGAGATGTCGTTTCCTCAGCTCGCCAGGGCTGGATCAACCGGCGCAGCGAACAGGATGAGGAAGGCTGGTAGCCACCTGCGCCGCTTCCCGCGGGCGTTTGCCGTTCCGCCACAGCCGCGCAATTAACCAGGGGATGCGGATAAATTTAAATACGAATCACGGCCAAACAGAAAGCCCGGCCTGCAATCGGCCGGGCTTTTGTTTGATCAGGTGGATTACTTATTCTTGACGATTATCGGCAGGTAGACCGACTCATCCAAGCCGTTATCCGGCGGAACCAATGTGACCGAGGCGCTAACCGTGGCCGTGATCGCGGGTCCGGTGGGTGGTGTGCCGCTGACCTCGACAATATTGATCAGTGGACCAGGCAGGTCGGCGGCGACGATGGTATAAGTCAGGGTTCCAGTGGCGACCTGGTTGGAGGCCAGGGTTGGTGGGGTGAGGTTGACCTGGCCCAATTTGTCGTCGGTAGCGGTGAGGTTGGTCAGGGTCACGTTGCCAGTATTGGTGACGAGATAAGTGTAGGTAATGGTCTGTCCAACTTGAGCGATGCTGAGGTTGGCCGATTTGGTCACAGTGATGATCGGGTTATTGATAACTGTGAGGGTTGCTGCATCCATAATGGGTGTAGCAATTTCGGCGCTGGTGACAGCCGCAGTATTAGTGATGATGAGGCCATTGGCTAAGCCACTATTGACCGTGACCGGGAGGGTAAGGGTAATACGCGTTCCGGCAACGATGGTCAAGCCACTGGCTAGCGTTGGAGGGCTGCCCGTGTAACCGGCTGCGCCTTCCAGCGTGACTGGCCCGGCGAAGGTCAGTCCGGCAGGCAGGGTGTCAGAGATGACGGTGTTGGTAGCACTTGCCACGCTGCTATTGCTGAGAATGAGGCTGTAGGTTATTCGCTGGCCAGGCACGACGAGGGAAGGGGTGACGGTTTTGGTTAGGATTAAAGCAGGGTCAGCGGAGGAGATTTTGGCGATAAAGGCATCTTCGCCACCTTGATCGCTTTGGATAAAATTCCGTACAGGGAAGTCACTTGACATTGTTGCTCCAGTAGCATAGACATTATGAGCCTTGTCTACAACAATCCCAAGGCCATACTCGTTATTACTACCACCTAAATAAGTGGAATACCCATAGGTAAAAGACTCACTGGCTCTGATAAGTTGCGTGACGAAGGCATCATTGTTACCTCCGTATGAACCCTGAATAGCATTTTGTAGAGGGAAATTGGTTGATCGAGTTTCTCCAATAAGATAGATATAGCCGGTGTTGTCTACGGTAATGTGTTCACCCAAGTCTTGATCACTACCGCCCAGATAAGTAGAATAACCATAAGTATACACTCCGCTCGTGCCAACAAGTTGCGTTATAAAGACGTCACCGTCAGGTTGGTCTCCATGAAGTGGGTTTCGTGTGGGAAAATCACTCGAGTAGGTGGGTCCGGTAACATAAATATTGCCACTTCCATCCACGGCGATGCTATTTCCGAAGTCCGCGCTGTTTCCACCGAGGTAAGTAGAATAGCCATAAGTATAGACGCCGCTAACACTGATGATTTGAGTGACGAAGGCATCAAAACTAGGCTGGTCTCCCTGGGTTGCATTTACCAGGGGGAAATCAACCGAGTCGGTTTCACCAGTGATATAGGCATTTCCTGTGCCATCTGCACTGATATCATTGCCTCTATCAGAGCCACTACCTCCCAAGTAAGTAGAGTAGCCATAAGTATAAATCCCACTTGAACTGATGATTTGGGTTACGAAAGCATCTGAACCACCCCCATACAGGCTTTGAGGCAATTTCCAGACGGGAAAATCCATTGAAAAAGTTCCCCCCGTAACGTATGCATTACCGGCACTATCTACGGCAAGGTGCATAGCTCCATCGAAACCGCTACCACCCAAGTAAGTAGAATAGCCGAACGTATAAACACCTGTAGCACTGATAATTTTGACGATAAAGGCATCAGAGTCAGGCTGATCATTTTGGAGAGCGTTCTCTATGGGAAAGTCACTTGAGTCTGTCATACCCGTGAGGTAGATGTTGCCTAAATTGTCTACAGCCACATCGAAACAAGAGTCATAACTACTCCCCCCTAGATACGCAGAAAAACCATAGGTGTAAACCCCACCAGTATTGATTAATTGAGTTATAAACGCATCCACATTGCCTGGAGTCCATTCGCTCAATCCGGCCACATAAATATTACCTGCCTCATCCACAGCGATACCGTATCCCTGATCCCAGCTATTTGTGCCGAGATAAGTACTGTAATCCAGTTCAGGATCAATAATCAGGGAGAGAGTGGGGTCGTAAAGAGCGATTTCAAAAGCAATGAATACATTTTCGGTTTCGCTTTGTGCGCCTTCGGCGGATTTTGGATTTTGAACAAGAAAACCTTCCTCATCCAGAAACGTATACCGCCCTTCAATTTCGCGCCGAACCCCATTATCCTCCTGATAAATCAATAGCGGCGCTTCGACCAACTCCCCGGCATGAGTCTGGATAACCAGCGCTCCATCCTCCCGCACCGAGAGACTTTCCGCCCCTTCATACCGCAGGCGAATCTGGCCGGGGTCCGCACCGGGGGCGACGAC
This sequence comes from uncultured Caldilineaceae bacterium, assembly GCA_964604225.1. Classification (GTDB taxonomy): domain Bacteria; phylum Chloroflexota; class Anaerolineae; order 4572-78; family J111; genus DSQQ01. Next base: position 13,149 of record CAZRYD010000139.1, on the reverse strand, counting down.
GAATTCACTCTTGAGTTGCCCGTCCATGCCACGATAAACCAAGTCAATACCGAGGTACAGGTCGCGGTAAACAATACCCTCGTAAGTTGGTAGATTGTTCTGCCACTGGGCCGGATCGTTGCCCAGGAAGAAATTGGCGCCACCGGGCAAGGGCGTCAATCCTTCAATCGCGGGGTTGGAATTAGCTCCATCGAAAGTGAGACGAACCACCGATTTTGGATTTTGGATTTTGGATTTTGGATTTTGGCTTGAGATTGGAAAGCGGGTATCCACCTCATTGCCAGGCTCTTCCATAGAAGCGAGTAGAGAGAAAACCACCTCCTGCGGGCTGAAGAATAGGCTGCCGCCGAGGCTGTGAACATGGAATTTTACCGCTGGATCGGTCTGGCCCTGGTTGGGGATGAAACGGAGGGGAAGTTGAGCCAGGGTTGTTTGAGCCGAAGCGATGTCGGATGGGTTGAAAGGAGACTCAGGGGCAATCTTTTTCAGACCATTTTGTGGGTGGTTGGCAAATTTACCGAAGCGAGGGAGAGAACGAAAGGTCGAGTCGGCGTCAGGGTCAGCAGCCTGAGCCATAAGTGCTGGGGCTGATATGCCCAGCAAAGTTAAAGTCAAGCCAAAGAGGCAGGTTAGAAGCGCACGTTTCAGGTTCATTCTACTTCCCTTTCCGGCACTGGTTGATGAAAAGTGCCCCTTCCCATTTTAACGCGGCTTTGTTTGAAATTGGTTGGAAAAGGCAGCCTGGGCTACCGGCAGAGCAACAACAATTTGTTCATTACCTAAATTTGGCTAAGATAGAAACAATTTTGAATTTTAGATTTTGGATTTTGGATTGGTAATCTCCAATCTCTAATCTCTAATCGTCAATTACTAAAGGAGACACACTTTATGAAAATCATCTTGCTCGGCGGGGCCGGGATTATCGGCAAAGTCATTGCCCGCGATTTGGCGCTGACCGACGACGTAGCTGAAATTGTTGTGGCCGATTTGAACGAGGCCGGGGCGCAGGCGACAGTCGCCAAGGCTGCGCCGGGGGATAGCCGTTTTAAAGCGGCTGCGATTGACGTGACCGATCAAGCCGCGCTGGTCAAGCTGCTCAGCGGGGCCGACTGCGTCATCAACAGCGTGCAGTACTATTTCAACCTCGACGTGATGCGGGCCTGCCTGGAAGCCGGCTGCCACTACCTGGATTTGGGCGGTCTGTTCCACACCACCCGCAAGCAATTGGCGTTGAATGAGGATTTCCAGGCCAAAGGTTTGACCGCCATTTTGGGCCTCGGCTCCTGCCCCGGCATCGCCAACGTGCAGCCGGCCCTGGTGGTCGAGCGCTTCGATACCATCCGTTCCATCAAAATCTACAACGGGGCGACCACCGACTCACGGGACAGCCTGGCCTGGCCCTACTCGCTGGCGACCATTCTGGACGAGATGACCGAGAAACCGATGGTCTTCCGCGACGGCCAGTTTATCGAACTAGAGCCGCTCTCCGAAGAAGAAGCCTTCGACTTTCGGGCGCCCATCGGTCATCGTTTAGCCCATCTCACCCTGCACTCGGAAGCAGCGACCCTGCCCCTGAGCTATGCCCACAAAGGGGTCCAGGAATGTTTCTTCAAAATCAACTTTTTTGGCTACAGTGAAAAAGCCTTCCGCCGCTTGCAGCAGTTGACCCAACTGGGTCTGGGCGGCAAGTCGGCGGTCACGGTGAAGGCCAAGTTGGCGGGTGGGGAGTTGGTCGAGGCCGAGGTACGCCCGCGTGACGTTCTTAGCCAGGTGCTGCTCCGCAGCGAGGCTACCCAACGCGGCGAAAATCCCGGCTTCAAGGATATTGCCACAGTGGTCGAGGGGACCAAAGACGGCCAACCGCTGACCATTCGCGTGGATACAACGGCTTGGCCTCATGAGGCTTATGGCGTTAGCGGCGGGACGCTGGTCGTCGGGGTGCCGCCGGCGGTGGTGGCTCGCTGGCTGACGGCAGGTGAAGTCACAGCCAAAGGGGTCTGTCCGCCGGAAACCAGCGTTGATCCCGTGCGCTTCTTTAAAGCTCTGGCCGAGCGGCGTATCCAGACCGAAGTGACGGTGACGGAGCAGGTGGCCTGAAACGTGAGGCGTGAAGTCCCAATCTCACCTCTCGAATCCTCAGAGCATCCAGAGTTGTCAAGCGCCTATCCCCAAGAGATATTAGCCCAAAACTGGCTTTTATCTGCTGTGCGGTGGTGGGGCTTAATTTTATTGTCTCTGCACCTGGCCGCATCAAACCTGCCCGAAGACGCCAGTTGGAGTCTGTGGCCTTACACTTTTTTACCTTCCTGGCTCGGCTGGGTATTGGCGCTGCTGACCGGGGCGTTAATTATTCCTCCCGTCAGTCAATTTATCGAAAACAGATTACGTTCTACGTTTTACGCTTTCCGTGTCACCTTGCCACCTCACACCTGGTTCGCCCTCGCTGCCCTTCTCGCCGGCCTGCTCTTCTGGCTGGCCCGAATTCGCCACCTGCGCTGGGGTGACTCCTATCTGCTGAGCAAAGCTTTAGCCACCCCAGATTTGGAACTGCGGGTGATTTACAACTGGCAAGCACCGTTCACCGTTTTTTTGCATCAGCGTCTGTGGCAGTTTGTGGCCGACCCGCTGCTGGGCTGGCCGGTGGAGTATGTCTACACCACCACCAGCATCCTCTGTGGCATGATTTTTGTCTATATCCTGCTGACCTTTACCGCTCAGTTGGGTCGCAGCCCCCTGGAAAGCACAGTGCTGGCCGGCCTGGTGTTGACCACCGGCTCGATGCAGCTCTTTTTTGGCTATATCGAAAATTATACCCTTATCTCGCTGGGACTGCTGGTGAGCCTATTTTTGGCCTGGCGGGCCTTGCAGGGCCACATCCAACCGGTCTGGCCGGTGCTGGCTCTCTCGCTGACCAACGCTTTTCACCCTTCGACCGTGTTTTTGTGGCCGGGCATGTGGCTGTTGAGTTGGCTGTGCTGGCGGCGGAGACGGGTGTCGGCATTGGCGATGCTATGGCAAACTATGCTGCCGCCGCTGTTGGTGGGTGGCAGCGTATTGGCTCTGATGGAGAGCGGCGGCCACGGTCTGGCCGCCCTGTTAGGCGCAGATCGGCCCGGCGGCGGCGATGGAGTCTGGTTTGTACCCCTGTTTCAAATTGACCCGGAGTGGCAGAAATATCAACCCTATACCATGTTTTCGGCGGCGCACCTGCTGGATTGGCTCAATATCCATCTGTTGATTGCTCCTTTTGGCCTGCCACTGCTGGTGATGACCCTCATCGCCGGCTTCCGCTTCCGGCTGAACCTTTTTGACCAGCCCGCCGAGCGAGATTACGGCTATTTTCTGGCAGTCACGGCCGCTATGTATGTCCTGTTGACCTGGCTTTGGAACCCGGATTACGGCGGGCAGAAAGATTGGGACCTGTTCGCGCCGTCGGCCTTTGTTTATACGTTATTGGCCGGTTATCTATTGGTGCGGGTGATGCCGGATCGAGAGAAACTCAGCCCGGCCAGTCTCTTGGTGATCACTGTCTCTCTTTTGCACACCGGCGCCTGGATTTTTACCAACACCCAGGCCTTGCCCAGAGGATAGGTAGCCCACCTAATGAATTTTGACAACCGAAATCGGTAAGTGTAGCGGCGACCCTTGTGGTCGCCCAGGGCGGGGACAAACCCCGCCGCTACAGTAAATTACCGGATTTAAAAATCAAAAACCATCAGAAAAATTCCCCCGTCTACCGTCTACCTTTTTAAGGTAGGATAAATGGGCAATTGACTCTACCCCTTGCAGCCTCTAAAATTGGTTTTAGAGACGTTTATTGGAACCGTTATAGAGATGCAAGACTCCGACCTTCAAGAACTCCAGAAAGATACTTTCGTCGTTGTCGTCGTCTTGGTCGCCGTACTGGCCCTGGTATTATTCTATGTGCTGCTGCTGGCTCAGTCATTCGCCGGCTCTAACGCCCAGGCCGCTTACCAGTATTGGTGGCTACCTTCCACCTTAGCCGGCCTCGTTTGCATTGTCAGCTTTAAATTGTACAAGGACAACCGTTTTCGACAGGCCACCTATGTTTTTATTGGGGGGCTTATCCTGACGGTTGTTTCTTTCATGCTCTGGCCCAATTCAGATTTTAGCCACTGGCAAGCTTATCTGTTGTTGTTAGTGGTAGCAATGGCCGGTTTGTTGATCAGTCCGCAAGCGGCAGCCCAGACGGCTGCTTTTGCGGTCATGGTCACCCTGAGCGTCGCCTTGTACATTAATGGTATTTCCTGGCCGACCATCCAACCTCTGGTGGCGCCTTTGCTGATGGCCTGCGGAATGGCGATTGTCAGTTGGGTCAGCTCCGAACACTTGACTACCGCCATGGGTTGGGCTTTGCACAGCCAGGAACGGGCGCACCAGCGGACGCAAGAACTATTCGAAAGCCAGAGAGAGTTGAAAAAAGCCTACCAATTGCTAGAAACAACCAATGTGCGTCTAAAAGCTGCTGAGGCGGCGGCTATCGAAGCCAACCAGCTAAAAACGCGCTTTATTACCAACCTCAGCCACGAATTGCGCACCCCGCTGAACGCCATTATTAACTTTTCCTATATTCTGTCTAAAAGCCATCACGGCGCGGTTACACCCGAACAAGCGGACTATTTAACTCGCATCCACGACTCCGGCGAATTGCTATTGCAGATCGTCAACGATTTACTGGACCTGGCCAAAATTGAGGCCGGGCAGATGGATCTTTTCAATGAGCAGATAGATCTGGTGGCTGTCGGCGAAAGTGTCATGACTACTATTTCCGGGTTAGTCACCGATAAGCCGGTTGAATTACACCAGAAAATTCCCGCCACGCTGCCCCCGGTTATCGGTGATGAGACTCGGCTGCGGCAAGTCCTGCTTAACCTTTTAGGCAATGCGGTCAAGTATACCGATCAAGGCAGCATCACCCTGAGTGCGGCCCAAAATGGCGGCAACTTTATTAAAGTGAGCGTAATTGACACCGGCATTGGCATTCGCCCAGAAGATTTTGGCCGCATCTTTGAAGAGTTCCAGCAAACCGAGGAAGCTTTTGCCTTGCGAAAAGTGGGCACGGGGCTGGGTCTGCCGATTAGTAAAAAATTTATTGAATTACACGGGGGCAAATTATGGGTTGAAAGCGAACTGGGACGCGGCTCCGCTTTTCACTTTACCCTGCCAGTTGCCACTACCTCAGCCGAAACCGGCCTCCCCTTACCTCCAAGTGAAAATTTAGTAGAAAGCAAGGTTACAACTTAATGAGCACTGATCTAAAAGACGCTGTTATCATTGTGGTCGAAGATGATCCCAATTCTTATCTGGCCACGCTAGATTTACTCAAAATGGAAGGGGCAACCTCCATTCACTGCTGCAGCTCCGGCAACAGCGCGGTAGCCATGGCCGAAACGTTACCTCAAGTTGATCTTTTTTTGGTGGACATCTATATGCCGGGTGAAACAGGTTATGAGATTATCAAGCGGATTCGAAACCATCCTCGGCTGGCCCACAGCAGGGTGGTCGCTCTGACGGCCAGTGTGATGTACGACGATATCCGGCGGGTGAAAGAAGCCGGCTTTGATAGCTTTATCGGCAAGCCGGTTCGCCCGGCCCGGTTTGCCAACCAGGTCCGCCAGATTTTAGCCGGGGAAACCTTGTGGGAATGGCGTTAGCGCTGTACCCACTCTCCACATTCTCAAGCTTAAGCCGCCGTTAATCAGGCGGCTTTTGTTTTGCCGCAAACAGTGTCTACCATCCACAACACCTGCTGGTTATCCTTGCCTTTTCACTGAAGACGATTAAAATGCAACTGTAATAAACTCCGTCGTCTCATCGCTCACCTGTCCTCAGCCTCGACCACGATCCGTTTCATGCGTTATGGCCATACATCGAAATTGTTCATTTATTCCCCGGCAAATTCTTTAGGAAATGGCAGATGCACGAAAAGAAACCATTTCATACCACGACTGCGGCTGAATTTAGAGATTTGGCGGAAACTGCGCGGGCCGCGGGTCGTTTGCCTGAACTGATCGAGGCTATCTCCGACCGGCTGGAGCGATACCGCGTAGCGCTGCAATCCCACCAATCCGCCCGCGACTTCCAAAGCATCCAGGAAACCAAAAAATTGATTGCCAATTTGGAAAATAAATTACGGATCGCCGGCCAACTCCAAGCCGCAGATAGCCACCCTGACGAGCAGCGGCCAACTTAAAAATTTAGCCATCGCCTCCGTTTAATGACCTTTTTCGCTCTGAAACGGGTGTCCAAACCCAAACCTATTCTCCAGCCACACTGGTGCAGCCAGGTATTTGATCAGCATGTCTCAACCAAAAGGTTTTTTCAACTCTCGCCAGTGGCTCCGGTTTAAGCGCGATGCGGCTGTATTTGCCCACCATTTCCCCTGGTTCACCGCGCTGGGCTTGCTCTTGACGATTCTCGGTACGGCCTATATTTTTCAATTGCGCTATAACCAGGTAAAGCCAGAAGGTGCAGATCACGCCTACTTAACCTACATCAAAGCGGTCTACGCCATCGTCAATATGACCTTTTTTCAACTCACCTATGCCGACATGCCCCCCGGCGGTGAGTTGGACATTTTTGCCATTGTCGTGCCCATTGTCGGGCTGGGCCTCTTTACTTTTTTGGGGTTAAAGGTCATCCACTTTATTCGCATCGCCTTTGTCCGCACCGAACGAGGTCAGGAATGGCAAGAAGCAGTGGTGGTCTCAACCGTTAAAAATCACCTTATCATTTGCGGTCTGGGCCGGGTTGGCTACCGAGTGGCCAAGCAACTTCTTGAGTACGAGCAGCCCCTGGTCGGAATTGAAGAAACTCCCTCTTCCCTGGTAGATGAACTACTGGCTTCTGATCTGCCGGTTATTCTGGGCGACGCCGAGAGCGAAGAGGTGCTCAAGAAGGCCGGCATCGAGCGGGCCAAAACAGTTTTGGTCTGCACCAATAAAGATTTTGTGAACCTGGGGATTGCTTTCCGGGTGCGCGAGTTGAACCATCGAGCGCGGATTATTCTGCGCATGTTTGAGGACGAAATTGTCGAAGATATCAAAACCAACTTCAAGGTGGATGCAATTATCAGCCGGTCGGCGGTGGCGGCGCTCTCTTTTACTTATGCCGCCATCGGCGGTGAGATTATCGAAACGTTTGAGCTGGGCGAGCGGGCCTACGTTTTAACCCGAGTCCCCCTCACTTCGCACTCGCCGATCTTGGGCCATACCATAGCCGAAGTCGCCGATGCTCAAGATGTCACCGTAGTTTGCTACAACTGCGGACGCACCTTAACCATTGAACCCGACCCAGCGACCGTGCTGCAAGCCGGCGATAACTTGTTTATCTTCACCACGATTGAGCGTCTGATGCCCCTCATCGAGCATGGCCTGCAAAGCACTCCGGCTCCGGGTGATGAAAGCTCAATTCTGGTTTGTGGTTTGGGCCATACCGGCTACCGGGTGGTCACCAATCTATTGGATTTGGGCCGGCGGGTGACCGCACTGGATTTTGAAACCTCGCGCCTGGCGGAGCGGCTGCTCGAACTGGAGGTTTCGCTCAAATTTGGTGACCTGCGCTGGAATTCCACATTAATCGAAGCCGGAATTGAGCAAGCGGCGGCCATTGTGGTCTGCACCGAAGACGATATGGTGAATCTGCAAATCGCTCTGGCCGCCCGCGCGCTTAAACCGGGGCTAAGAGTGGTCATGCGTATCTTTGACGATAAGTTGGGCGAGCAGCTTCGCCAGACCTTTGACATTGATGCGGTTTTTAGCACCTCGGCTCTGGCCACGCCCGATTTTGTCTCTGCCGCCCTCAACCGAATGAACGTGCGCACGGTCGATATCGCCGGGATTGAACAGGCTATTGTTCGCCTGGAGGTGAGGCTGTCGGCCCTGTATGATGTGCCCGTCATAGAGCTGCAAGCCGAAGAAGGTTTGACCGTACTGCTGCACGCCCGTAATGGTCAGGTCAACATCCCTCCACTTGAGACAACGCGCCTGCGAGTCGGCGATGAAATTGTGGTCCTGGCCGACCCGCACAAATTGGATGAGCTGAATCGCCGCAACAAAACCCTCCACGAGTTAAAAGCCGAGGGTTATCAATAGGGCTACCTTCCCGGAAGCTGTTGAGTGAGCAAGTTACCAAGAGGTTTAATCAAGCTTCCGGCGAGGTTTGCCAGCAAACCAAAAATCATTTTTACAAGGAGAAGAACAATGCGATTGGGTAAAGATTTGGTGGATAAACCTATCTACAGCGTCACCGAGGGCCGCCTGGTGGGCAAGGTCAAAGATCTTTATTTGGATAGCAACCTGGAACGGGTCGTCGGGCTGTACCTGGGCAGCGAGGGCCTTTTTAATCGCAAAGATATGCTGGTCAATCGCGATCAAATTACCCTCTTTGGGGTGGACGCCCTGCTGGCCAGCAACTCAGATATTGTCCTCGACGAGGCTCAGGCAGCCGATTTGGATACCTGGCTGCGGCGCCAAGACCTGATCGGGCGGAACGTGGATACCTCCGGCGGCACCCGCGTGGGTGTTATCGGCGATGTCCTGATCGATAATGAGGGTGCGGTGCTGGGCTTCAAGCTGGCCCGCATTTTTGTAGAAGGTCCCATCACCCGCAAACAGGTCGTTGCCCGCGAGGTGGTGGTTGACACCGGCACGGTTGATGGGGTGATGACCATTGACCTGGCCCGGGCCGAGCAGCACAGCCTGAGTATCGAGTAGGTTTTCTAGCGTTAAAAGCCAGACCCTAAAGGTCTTTGAGACCTTTAGGGTCTTCATATGCAACTACTTTTTTGCTGTCGCCACGTACGGTTCGTGCAACTTAACTGGCGTGCTCTTTTGGCGCAGCCGCAGATTGAGCATTTCCACAAATACCGAGAAGCCCATGGCGAAGTAGATGTAGCCTTTGGGAATATGCTGGTGCAGTCCTTCCACCACCAACGAAAAGCCGATGAGCAAGAGGAAACTCAAGGCCAGCATCTTCACCGTAGGGTGGCGGTTGACAAAGTCGCTGACCGGCCCGGCTGCCCACAGCATGATCACCACGGCAACGATCACTGCGGTAATCATCACCGCCAACTCATCCACCATGCCCACCGCGGTGATAACCGAGTCGAGGGAAAAGACGATATCCAGTAGAAGGATTTGGATGATGACACTGGCAAAGGAGGCGGCCACTTTGGCTGAGGCGTGGCCTTCTGCTCCTTCCAGCCTCTCATGAATTTCATAAGTCGCTTTAGCCAGCAAAAAAAGTCCGCCGCCCAGCAGAATTAAATCCCGCCCCGAAATCTCCTGACCAATAATGGTAAAAATAGGGGCAGTTAAACCGATGATCCAAGACAACGAAAAGAGTAGGGCAATCCGGGTTAGCATGGCTAAGCTCAAGCCTACCTGCCGCGCTCTCGTTTGCTGATCATGCGGCAGCTTGCTGGCCAGAATCGAAATAAAGATGATATTGTCAATCCCCAAGACAATTTCCAGGCTGGTCAGCGTTACCAGCGCAATCCAGATTTCAGGGTCGGTTATCCAGTCCATCGGTTTTCCTCTCCGCTCTAAGATTTAGTCAAAAATTTTGGGCATTATACTCAATTCATCCCAAGTTGCTAAATTCTGACCCTGGTCCTGTCTTATCATCTCTTTATTAAAAAAGCGGCGCTGTGGATCGAGCCATTCACAGCGCCGCTTTAAGGTTACTCCCCAAACCGATACCATCCACCGCCCTCAATAAAGACCCAATAGGCCTGATCCAACGGCACGTGGGTGATAGCGCCACCCTGAAAAAGTTGGACTTCACAGCGGGGGTAATCCGGGCCGCCAATTTCCTCGTCAAGGGCATTACCGATGTCAGCCCGCAAGTTGGGATAGTTGCACCAGAGCATCCCAAACCCGCGTTTGGGGCCGATAGGCGCGCGAGCAGAGGCATCATCACAGGAATATTCGGGGCTGCCGGGCCAGGTATCGGTGAAGCGGTAAGCTTTAACCCCGCTGGTATCGGCCCGGTTGGGTAGCACTGCCGCCCAGACAAAATCGGGCTTCTGCGTGTTTTCTACCCAGAGCAAATAGCCTCGCTCGAAGTTCTGGCGGGCACATAAGCGCTCGCCCAGCGGGTCGGCGCTGGGGTAACCCAACGGACTCTGACCCGCACCCAGGGTAGTCCACAGATCGGCCAAGCGACCGCTGGGCCGCCGGCCGGTATCGGTCCAGGTGGGCGCAGCCGGGGTGGGGGTCAGCGTAGGTGTAGGAGTGGGCGTGGCTGGTGTGACCGGACTGCCGCCGACAACCACCCACCGGCTGTTCGAGAACAGGATCACCATCCCATTGGCCGTTGCATCCAGTTTCAAAATCGCCCCATTCTCAAAATTTTGCAGGGTATTATTTTTACCATCCTGTTCCCCCGCCGTAGGCTGACCAAGCTGGCTGCGCCAACTTTGATTACTACACCAGAGCGTGCCAAAGCTAAAGATTGGTCCCAGGCCGCCGGTCTGTTCGGCTTCCGGGCAAGCTGGCTGCGGCGGACCGCCGGGATCGGTGACACGCTCCCAGCGTCCCTCATTGAACAGAACATAAACGGTCGCAGGGCTGGGACTCTTCTGCCAGGCCATAATCCCCCCGGCAAAAACCTGAAAGGTAAAATCAGAGGTCAAGGCGGTGGTGGGACAGCCCAGTTCGGGCTGAGCCTGCCATACATCCCCAAAATATTGCGGCGGCGGACAGGTCGGGGTGGTCTTGTCGGCCGTAGTCTGCCCGGTTTCTCCACCGGCAGAGACAGGTGGAGGGGTGGAGGTTGGCGTGGCTGAGGGGGTTGGGGTGGGGCTGAAGATGGCAGTGGGTGTAGCCGTCAAGGTCGGAGTTTCCTCTGGCGGAGCGCTTTGGGCCAGCACCTCGCTCGGCGGGGCGCTGGCTGGCAACAAAGTTGCCGGAAGAGGGGTAGGAGGGAGAGCAGTGACGACGACCATCACGGTCTGGACACTGACGGCTGTCGGCAGGGCAGAACGGCCAAAGTAGAGCCAGCCCGCCAGCAAACCTAGCCCACCCAGTCCCACTACGGCCAGAACGGCCGCCAGCAGCAGCCAGGGCAGTCGACTCGGCTGGGCCAACTGTATGGTTGCCGGAGCCGGCGCAGCATACGAGCCGGTCGGCGGCGCTGCGATTTCGGGCGGCAACGGCCTGGGCCGGCGCAGCACGGTTGCCTCCGTGGCCGGAGCAATCGGCGCGGCTGCGATGTGCGGCTCAAGCGCCTGGACGGTCTGGCGTAGGGCCGCCGCCAGTCTGCCGGCGCTGGCAAAACGGTCCTCCCGATTCTTGGCCAGGGCTTTGAGCAGCACCCGGTCCACCGCTTCGGGAATGTTGGGGTTGATCTGGCGGGGGATGGGGATGGGGTCGGTGATGTGCTTGATGACCACCGCCATCGGCGTTTCGGCCTCATACGGCACGTGACCGGTCAGCATCTCGAACAGGATGACCCCCAAAGCGTAGACATCGGTGCGAGCATCCACCGTCAGTCCCTGACCTTGCTCCGGACTCATGTAGGCCGGGGTGCCCACACCCACGCCGCTGCCGGTCAACTGCACCGAGCTTTCGACGATCTTAGCCAGGCCAAAGTCGCTCAGGTAGATCCAGCCCCGCTCGTCAATCAGAATATTGCCCGGCTTGACATCGCGGTGGAGGATACCCCGCTGGTGAGCAAAATCGAGCGCACTGGCAATCTGCTCAAGCAACTCCGCCGCCTCAAGCGGCGCTAGGGGCCGGTTCAGCCGGTCGCGTAGAGTGCCGGCGGGCACGTACTTCATCACCAGGTAGCTGATGTCACCGTGCCGGCCAAAATCGTAGATGGGTAGGATATGGGGGTGGTCTAATTGGGCGATGGCCTGGGCTTCGCGGGTAAAACGCTCGGCAAAGCCGGGTTCGTGAGCGAAGTAGGCCGGCAGGATTTTAACGGCGACAAAGCGATTGAGGCTGGGTTGAAAGGCTTTATAGACGGTCGCCATCCCGCCCTGGCCAATCTGCTCTACCAGTTGATACTGCCCCAGGGTCTGTCCGATCAGTGATTCCATAGGTATTACCCCCAGCCGTATCAGGCATACAGGTCGCTTGGAAAAGGCCGATAATATACCAGCATAGCAACAAAGCTCTGGTGAGGGTAGTGACAAATGTCACCATCTTTTATTAAAGTTAACCGGCTCACTGGTAGGGGGGTAACAAGGGCTATTGCGAAAACCTTAAAATCGGTGTAGTTTGGTATAGACTCCCTGATTGCCTGATAGATCCAAGCTTTCATTACAAAAATCGCCAAGAACATCGAGATTTTTCCGCAGGTTTCTCTGCGACCTCGGCGTTCTTGGCGGTAGATTTTCTGGGACAGAGCACGAGCGAGGTCAAACTATGCCTATTGCCCTTCTCCCGGCCCTAGCCGCCTACATTCCCCGTGACCGGGTGGAAAGTATCCTCCGGCCCGGCTCGCTCCTGCCGGAAGACGGTGTAGCCCTGATTGCCGACATCTCCGGCTTTACCCCGCTGACCGAAGCCCTGACCACCGGCCTCAGCCCCGACCAGGGCGCTGAGGAATTGACCCGCGCGCTCAGCGGCGTCTTCACCCCCCTCATCGCCGAAATTGACGCTTTCCGCGGCAGCGTCATCAAATTTGGCGGCGATGCCTTGATTGTCTGGTATCCCCGCGAGCGGGGTGTGCGCCGGATGGCGGTTATCCGCCGGGCCATCACCTCAGCCTGGCGCATGCAGCAGGCTATAAAAATCCACGGCCAGGTGCCGACCCCCATCGGCATTGTCACCCTTAAAATGAAAGTCGGGTTGACCTACGGCCCGGTCAAACGCTTCAACTTGGGCCTGCCCGAATACGGCTATGAGGATGTGTTAGGCGGAGCCACCCTCGACCGCATGGCCGAGGCCGAGCACCACGCTACCTCTGGCGATATCATGCTCGACACCGCTACCCTGGCCTATCTACCCGATGCTGTGTCCATAACCGAATGGCGCGACAACTTTGCTGCTGTCGGTCAACTATTACGCCCGGCCTGGCCCAAACCCTGGCCGCCGTTGACCTGGCCGCCAGAAGAGGAAAGCGCTCTGATTGAGCGTCTAGCCGCCTATGTACCGCAGCAAATCTACCAAACTCTGG